>JAFAYW010000244.1 GCA_019240125.1 Alphaproteobacteria bacterium | reverse complement strand
TACGAGGGCGCCGAGATCGCGATGTATTACGACCCGATGATCGCGAAACTGTGCACCTATGGCGGAGACCGCGAGACCGCGATCGACCGCATGCTCGACGCACTCGACG
The DNA here is from genome assembly GCA_019240125.1 of Alphaproteobacteria bacterium. GTDB lineage: Bacteria > Pseudomonadota > Alphaproteobacteria > ATCC43930 > CGMCC-115725 > DATARH01. The sequence continues at coordinate 1,898 of JAFAYW010000244.1, read as the reverse complement.
GGTTCTACATTTCGGGCGTACGGCACAACATCGCGTTCCTCGCCGCGATCATCGACAGCGCCCGGTTCCGCCGCGGCGCGATGTCCACCAATCTGATTGCCGAGATGTTCCCCGACGGCTTTGTGCCGCCCGCCGAGATGGTGGAGGCGGATCAGATCAACATCATCGCCGCCGCCCTGGCTGACGCGCGGCTGCAGGATAGGGAGAATCCGGCGATGGCCGGGGCGGTGCGCAGCCGCATCGTGATGCTCGACGGACAGCCACGATCGGTGACATCGCGGCCGGAGCGCGGCGGCTATCTGGTCGAGGGCGGCGGCGAAAGCTGCTTTGCCTCGACCGATTGGCGGCCGGGCCAGCACCTGATGCATCTGCGCATCGATGACCGCGTGGCCATCGCGCAGATCGAGCGGCAGCGCGGCCGGGTGTTTATCGTCACCCATGGCGGCGTGGTGCGGCGGGCGCAGGTATTATCGCCGCGTGCCGCCGAATTGCTCGAAAAGATGCCGGTGAAACAGGCGGCGGATACGTCGCGGCTGGTTTTGTCGCCGATGCCGGGCCTGTTGACCTCGGTGCTCGTCAGCGAAGGCCAGGAGGTCAAGGCCGGCGAACCGCTGGTCGTCGTTGAGGCGATGAAGATGGAAAACGTATTGCGTGCCGAGCGCGATGCCACGGTCGCCAAACTGCGCGCCAAGGCCGGGGACAGCCTGGCCGTCGATCAGATCATCATCGAACTCGAATAGGCCTGGGGTAATGGCGGCGCTGCGCTGCGTCGGATTGCGCGTTACCGGCCGGGTGCAGGGCGTCGGCTACCGCGCCTGGATGGTCGACACCGCCACCCGCCTCGGCCTGCGCGGATGGGTCCGCAATCGCCGCGATGGCAGCGTCGAAGCGCTGGCGATCGGAGATGATGGCGCCGTTACCGCCTTGATCGAGGCCTGTCGGCAAGGGCCGCGCTTGGCGCAAGTCGCTGACATCGCGGTCAGCGACTCGCAGGACGACGGTAGCAGCGGCTTCACGCCCCAGCCGACCGCTTATTGAGCCAAGTGCATGGCTGCGCCTCTATAGGCCGCGGTTGACCGATGCCGCTTCGATGGGCATCTAGCAGCGACATGCTGGAATTTTTCGAACGCCGCCTCGAGCCGACGGCGCCGCTCCCTGATGTGCCGCCGCCGGTCATCGACAGCCGGCGCGCGATGCTGCGCTTTTACTGGCATTTCGTGCGGCAGATCCCAGGGCCGGTCGCGGCGCTGTTCACCACCGGGTTTTTCGTCGCGCTGACCGATGCCGCGATCCCGCTGTGCATGGGCCGCATCGTCACGCTGATCTCGACCCAACAGGCCGATACAATCTGGGCTGTCGCCGGCTCGCAGCTATTGCTGATGGCGACGCTGTTCCTGGTGGTGCGTCCGGTCGCGAATTTCGCGCAGGCGATCGTCGCCAACCAGATGATGATCCCCGGCCTCACCAATCTGGTGCGCTGGCAAAGCCATTGGCATGTCGTGCGGCAGGGCTGGACATTTTTCCAGAACGATTTCGCCGGCCGCATCGCCGCCCGCGTCATGCAGACGGGCCCCGCCCTGCGCGAGAGCGTCACCGCCTCGATCATGGGGATCTGGTACATCTGCGTCTATGGCGTCTCCGCCATCGCCTTGCTGTCGCGGGCCGATTGGCGGCTGTCTCTGCCGATCGTCTGCTGGTTCGCGCTCTATATCGGCGTGCTGATCACCTTTCTGCCGCGGATGCGCGAGCGGTCGCGCCGCATGTCGGAGATGCGCTCGCAGCTGACCGGCAAGATCGTCGACAGCTACACCAATATCCTCACCGTCAAGCTGTTCGCGCGCGCCCGCGACGAAGACGATTTCATCCGCGACGCGATCGGCGACCACACTGAGGCGTAT
>JAFAYW010000205.1 GCA_019240125.1 Alphaproteobacteria bacterium | reverse complement strand
TGACGATGAAGATGACCGTCAGCCCGATCATCCGCACCTTCGGCTTCCGTCCGGTCCTGGTCGGCAACGCGGTGATCTCCGCCGCCTTCCTGTTTTCCTACTCGTTCTTCCGCCCGACCACGCCGCACGTGATCATCTTCCTCGCCTTGTTGAGCGGCGGCTTTTTCCGCTCGTTGCAGATGACCAGCATCAACACGCTGAGCTACGCCGATGTGCCCTCCAACATGCTCAGCCGCGCCACCAGCCTGACCAGCATGGCACAGCAACTGTCGCAAAGCGTTGGCGTCGGCACCGGCGCGATGATCCTGGCGCTGTTATTACGTGCGCATGGCGGCGGCACACCGGGGCCCGGCGATTTCTCCTTCGCTTTCGCCGCCGTCGGGCTGATGTCGATGCTGTCGGTGCCGTTCTTCATGCGCATGTCGCCCGATGCCGGCGCCGATGTCAGCGGCCGCCCGGCCGCTAAACCCACCGGTTCCTAGGCCCAGCCCGGTAATAGTTAGCGATTCGTTCCAGTAGAACGAATCGGGCTCAGTTCGCCGGAACGGCGAGTCGCCGCAATGCCTCGATCATCTCCTTGAGACCGCGATCCGGCACCTTGTCGCGCCGCAAGACGAGGCCGATCTGGCGCCGCAGCGGCGGCGCGAGGGGGCGCACGACGATATCCCCGATCGCCTCGGGCGGCGCGGCGAGGCGCGAGAGAAAGCCGCAGCCGAGCCCGGCCGCGACGAGCTGCTTGATCGCCTCGACGTTGCCCAGCTCCATCACCGGTTTGCAGCTGAACCCGGCGCGGCGGAACCAGTCATCGATGATCCGCCTTGTGTTGCCGCCGGGCTCGTAGAGCACGACCGGCAATTCCGCCAATGCCGCCGGCGTCGCGCTGGGTGGCGGCGACGCGCCCTGCGCGAACGCGACGACGATCTCGTCATCGAGCAGCGTCTCGACGACAAAGCTCCGCCCTGGCGCCGGCAAGGTCACCAGCGCGGCATCGATCGCGTTGTCTTCCAGCGCCCGCAACATGTCGGGCGTGTTGCCGGTCCGCACCACGATGTCCAGCGCCGGATAGCACCGCCGCAACGCCCGCAGGACCGGCGGCAACAGATAGATACAGGCGGTAGCGCCGGTGCCGAGCCGTACCCGCCCGGCAACGCCGCGCGCCTGCGCCGCCACCGCGTCGAGCGCCGCCAATACCGCGCGGTCGATCTCGCCGATATGCGGCAGCAAATTGCGACCGGCCGCAGTCGGCGCGACACGGCGCCCGACCCGCTCCAACAGCGCGACCCCGAGCCGCCGCTCCAATTGCCGGATCTGCAGGCTCACCGCGGGCTGGCTCAGCGACAGTTTCTCGGCCGCCGCGGAAAAGCTTCCGAGCTCGACAACCGCGCCGAACGACGCGAGCTGATCCAGGTTCAGAGCGCGCATGACACCAAAGCAATCCTTATCCAAAACATAAGAGCAATAAATTGTCCTCATCCGGTCATCTCCGACAAGATGCCGGCGACAGGATCAGCCCACGCCATGCCCGCCAGCGACCATCGCCGCACCCCCCTCGTCATCGCCGCGCTCGGGACAACGCAGACGCTGGCCTGGGCCTCGAGCTATTACCTGCCGGCGGTATTGGGAGCGCCGATCGCGGCCTCGCTCGGCGTCTCCGCTTCGGTGTTTTTCGGCCTGTTCTCGGGGGCATTGCTGCTGGCGGCAGCGCTCGGCCCGTGGATTGGCCGGCTGATCGACGAACATGGCGGCCGCGCCATCATGGCTGCCTCGAATGTCGTTTTGGCCGCCGGGCTGGCGCTGCTGGCGATGGCGCAGGGCGTCATCGGCCTGGCGGCGGCCTGGATGGTGCTCGGCATCGGCATCGCGATGGGGCTTTACGACCCCGCTTTCGCGACCCTGACGCGGCTTTACGGGGTGGGCGCCCGCTCTGCGATCACCGGCATCACGTTGATCGGCGGTTTTGCCAGCACGATCGGCTGGCCAGCCTCCGCCTGGTTCGAGCACAGCCTCGGCTGGCGCGCGGCGTGCCTGATCTGGGCCGGGCTCAATCTCGCGATCGCCGCGCCGCTCAATTGGCTGGTCCTGCCGACGGCGCCGCCCTTGCACGGCGCCGCGCCGCAGCCCCGCATCGGCACCGAGGCCGAGCCGCCGCGCGGTGCCATGCCGATCCTCGCGATCTATTTCGCGGCGACCGCCTTTGTCACCGGCGCGATGGCGTCGCAATTGCCGCGCCTGCTGGAAGCCGGCGGCGCCAGCGCAAGCGCCGCGATCGCCGCCGGCGCGCTGGTCGGACCGGCGCAGGTGGCGGCGCGGATCGTCGAGTTCACGTTCTTGCGCGGATTGCATCCGGTGTGGTCGGCGCGCGTCGCCGCCGTGATGCACCCGATCGGCGCGGTGCTGCTCGGCCTGTTCGGGCCGGCCGGTTTCGCGGTGTTCGCGATCTTCCATGGCGCCGGCAACGGCATGATCACGATCGCCAAGGGCACCCTGCCGCTGGCGATCTTTGGCCCGGCCGGCTACGGCCGGCGCAACGGCCTGCTCTCGATCCCCGCCCGCATCGCCCTCTCCGCCGCACCCTTCCTGTTCGGCCTCTTGCTCGACCGCATCGGCATCGCGGCGGTAATCCTCTCCGCTGTCCTCAGCCTCGCCGCCTGCGCCTCCCTGCTCTTCCTCCGCCGCCGCCCCGCGCGGATCGTTGCGGCGGCAGGCGAGTAATCGCGCATCGCGGTCGGCTCGCGTATATAGCGG
>JAFAYW010000158.1 GCA_019240125.1 Alphaproteobacteria bacterium | reverse complement strand
AGCCGCTCGTAGAGGGCGCGTTGCGTCGGATTGGATTTCGCCGCCACCATCGCGGCCATAAACAAGACGCGCTTGAGCTCCGGGCGGCCGCCTCGCACCCGGCGATAAGCGTCGGTTTTGCCGCTCTGGTGCGGGTGTGGTGCAAGACCGGCCAGCGCGGCGATGTGGCGTCGGTTGAGCCGCCCCAATTCGGGCAGCAGCGCCAGCAGGGCGGCGGCGGTGGTGGGACCGATGCCGACGATTTGCCGGATCGCCCGTGCATCACTGGCCAACCCCGCATGCTGGCCGATCGTGGCGGCGATTTCGCGGTCAAGATCGGCGATCTGCTCGTCGAAACTGGCGATCAGCTGACCGAGCTGGCGTTTGACCGCGGCCGCCCCCGGTGCCGCGAGCCGGTTCTTGTAGGCCTGGCGGTCGGCGATCAGATCGCGCCGGGTCAGCACCAACGCCTGCAGCTGCTCGCGTTCCGGATCCGGCGCCTGCCATCGGGCGAGTTTGGCATGACGCTCGCGGCCGTATGCGGCCAGCGCCCGCGCGTCGATCGCATCCGTCTTGCCGAGGATGCCATACGATCTGATAAAGGCCTTCACCTTGCGGGTATCAGCGCGGTGCGCCGCGCGCCCGGCCTGCGTCAGGGCGTGCAGCAGGGCCTTCTCGTGCCCGCCGGTGGCCTCGCAGAGGGCCAGGCAGGTGTCGTCCAGCGTCGCCGCGAACCCGCCAGGTCAGCGGGGCGATTAACGATCGTTCGGGTTTGGCCGGTGCGATCGTCGAACACGACGATGCTGGTCATGCCAACATCGCAGCCGATGAAGTGCGCCGGCGCGGCGCTCCCGATAGGGCCGGACTGGCTGTTCATGCCGAACTGGCTGCTCATGGCGGTCTCCCTCAAGCGCTTCTGATTGTCTACGGGCATATCGGCCTTCGCCGAACGACCCTTGCAACTCATCAAGCATTGAAAGAAAGCGGGCAGACGACCATGATGACGACGGGCCTCACAGCCCTATTGCGAGACGGTCAATCTGCCCGCGCCGTGGCCCGGACGGCCATCCGGGCCACGGCATCCCGCTCAACACGAGACAACCTCACCTTACACCAGCCGCAAGAGACAATTGCGAGAAGCGTCGCGACAAAGCAATCTCGCTGGCCATGACCATCCTCTTCGCCGCCATCATCGGTTATCTGCTTGGATCGATCCCGTTCGGGCTGGTCCTGACGCGGATCGCCGGGCTGGGCGATATCCGGCGGATCGGCTCGGGCAGCATCGGCGCGACCAATGTCTTGCGCACGGGCAACAAAGCGATTGCCGCGCTGACCCTTGCGCTTGATCTCGGCAAGGGCGTCGCGGCGGTACTGATCGGCGCGATCTGGGGGCCGATGGCGGCGCTGGCGGCTGCCGGCGCGGTGATCGTCGGGCATATGTTCCCGGTATGGCTTGGATTTCGCGGCGGCAAAGGGGTTGCGACGGCGCTCGGCGTCCTGCTCGTCATTGCCTGGCAGGTGGCGCTGATCGCCGCCGCGCTGTGGCTGCTGACCGCTGTCGTGTTCCGCTACTCGTCGCTTGGAGCGCTGGTCGCGGCGGTTGCCTGTGTCATCCTGGCCCTCATCTTCACCGATCAGGCGCGCACCATTCTGATCGCCGGAATCGCGGTGCTCGTGATCCTGCGGCATCACGAGAATATCAGGCGGTTGCTGGCCGGTACCGAAAGCCGCATCTCCTTCAGCAAAGGCTGAGCCAAACTGGCGGCGCGCGAACTCGACCCGCAGGAACGCCTCGACTGGCTGCGCCTGTGCCGCAGCGACACAATCGGGCCGATCAGCTTTTACGCGCTGTTGCGGCGTTTTGGCTCGGCCCGCGCCGCGCTCGACGCCCTGCCCCGCCTCTCGCGTCCGGTAACGCCAGTGGCGCGCGCTGCCGCCGAGAAGGAGCTTGCGGCGATCGAACGGCTTGGCGGCCAGCTCCTGTGCTGGGGTGAACCCGGCTATCCCGAGCACCTCGCCGCCATCGACGATGCGCCACCCGTCATAACGCTGCTGGGTCACGCCGAGTGGCTGGCGGCACCGATGGTCGCGATCGTCGGGGCGCGCAACGCCTCGGCCAATGGCCGGCGCCTGGCGCATGACATCGCCACCGGGCTCGGTGAGTGCGGCGTCGTCATCGTCTCCGGCATGGCGCGCGGTATCGATGCCGCGGCGCATCTCGGCGCCTTACCGAAGGGCACCGCCGCCATCGTCGCAGGCGGCGCCGATATCGTTTACCCGGAAGAAAATCGCGGGCTCTATGGAGCGCTGACGGAAGATGGCGCTGTTGTCGCCGAGATGCCGCTCGGCACCGAGCCGCAGGCGCGGCACTTCCCGCGCCGCAACCGCATCATCTCGGGCATGGCGCTGGGCGTTGTGGTGGTCGAGGCGGCCGCGAAATCGGGATCGCTGATAACCGCTCGCTTCGCGCTCGAACAGGGGCGGGAGGTATTTGCCGTGCCAGGCTCGCCGCTCGACCCGCGCTGCCGCGGCACCAACGATCTGCTGCGTAACGGCGCCACGCTGACCGAGAGCGCCGCCGACATCGTGACGCAACTCGGACCGCTATTGCACGGGCAGGCGCCACTGCGACCATTGCGCCCGGTGCAACCTCGCCTGCCGTTGTCGCGCGCGGCAACGGTGCCGACGGCACCGGTCAGCAACGACGATGCCCTGGACGTGATCGTCGAAAAGCTTGGGCCGACGCCCGTCTTGGTTGACGAACTGATACGTCAATGCCAATTGTCAGCCGCGGCCGTCGCCAGTCTCCTGCTCGAACTGGAGCTCGCCGGCCGCATCGAGCGTCATCCCGGCAATCTGGTCTCGCTCCGCTAATCCCCTGTCAGCGTGGCCCTTTTCGAATAGCTGAATGAACGTCGTCATCGTCGAATCGCCCGCTAAGGCCAAGACAATCAACAAGTATCTCGGCAACGACTACAAGGTCGTGGCGAGCTATGGCCATGTTCGCGACCTGCCGGCAAAGGACGGCTCGGTTTTGCCGAACGAAGATTTCGCCATGTCGTGGGAGGTCGACGGCCGCTCCGAGAAGCACGTCAAGGCAATCGCCGAGGCGGTGCGCGGCGCCGATAAACTGTTTCTCGCAACCGATCCCGATCGCGAGGGCGAGGCGATTTCCTGGCACCTGCGCGAGGTGTTGAAGGCCCGCCGCGCACTCAAAAAAGACATCGACATCAAGCGGGTCGTGTTCAACGAGATCACCCGCAACGCGGTGCTCGACGCGTTTGCCAACCCGCGCGAGATCGACAGCGAACTGGTCGAGGCCTATCTCGCCCGTCGCGCGCTTGATTACCTCGTCGGCTTTACCCTGTCGCCGGTACTGTGGCGCAAATTGCCGGGCAGCCGCTCGGCCGGCCGCGTGCAATCGGTGGCCTTGCGCCTGATCTGCGAGCGCGAAGCCGAGATCGAGGCGTTCAAGCCCCGCGAATACTGGACGATCGAGGTCGAGTTCCAGACCGAGGCCGGGGACCGCTTCACCGCCCGCCTGTCGAAACTCGACGGCAAAAAGCTCGACCGCTTCGATCTCGACAGCGAGGCCAAAGCGCGCGCCGCCGCCGACGCGATCCTCGCGGCTGATGGTTTCAACGTCACCTCGGTCGAGCATCGAGAGATCAGGCGCAACCCGTTCCCGCCCTTTACCACCTCGACCCTGCAGCAGGAGGCCTCGCGCAAGCTCGGCTTTGGCGCCAGCCGCACGATGTCGATCGCGCAGCGCTTGTATGAAGGCATCGATCTCGACGGCGAGACGGTCGGACTGATCACCTATATGCGGACCGACGGCGTGGCGATTTCCGCCGAGGCGATCACCGCGGCACGCGAGCTGATCGGCGGCGAGTTCGGGCCGCGTTATGTGCCGGGGCAACCGCGCGTCTATCGCAGCCCGGCGAAGAATGCACAGGAAGCCCATGAGGCGGTTCGCCCGACCGATCTGACACGGCAACCCGCGGATGTCGCGCGCTATGTCGATAACGATCAGCGCCGGCTTTACGAGCTGATCTGGAAACGCACCGTGGCGAGCCAGATGGCGTCGGCGGTGCTCGACCAGGTCAGCATCGATATCACCGACCCGTCGGGCCGCATCGGCTTGCACGCGACCGGCTCGGTCGTGCTGTTCGACGGTTTCCTCCGCCTCTATCAGGAAGACCGCGACGAAGCGCCGTCCAGCGGCGAGGAAGAAAACGAAGGGCGTCGCCTGCCGAAGATGCGCGACGGCGAAAAGCTGACCCGCGGGGGGGTCAACCCGTCACAGCATTTCACCCAGCCGCCGCCTCGCTACAGCGAGGCGAGCCTTGTCAAGAAGCTGGAGGAATTGGGGATTGGGCGCCCCTCGACCTACGCGTCGATTATCCAGGTCTTGCAGGACCGCAACTATGTGACGCTCGACAAGCGCCGCTTCATGCCGCAGGACCGTGGCCGGCTGGTCACCACCTTTCTGACCAGCTTTTTCGAGCGTTACGTCGAATACAATTTCACCGCCGACCTCGAAAACCAGCTCGACGAGGTGTCGGACGGCAAGGTCGACTGGAAGGAATTGCTGCGCAATTTCTGGCAGGATTTCTCGACCGCGATCGACGGCACCAAGGATCTGACCATCACGGCGGTGCTCGAAGCGCTTGATGCCGAGCTCGGCCGGCACTTCTTCCCGGAAGCCGGCGACGGTGCCGACCCCCGCCTCTGCCCCGCCTGCCATGCCGGCCGCCTCAACCTCAAGCTCGGTCGGTTTGGCGCCTTTATCGGCTGTTCGAACTATCCGGAGTGCCGCTATACGCGTGCGTTCGGCGTCGATGCCGAAGGCGATGCAGGCGGCACCGACACGGTGCTCGGTAACGACGACAATAACCAGCCGGTCGCCGTCAAGAAGGGCCCCTACGGGCATTATCTTCAACTCGGCGTGGCGAGCGACGAGACCAAGCCGAAACGCGTAGCACTGCCTAAGGGGATGAAGCCGGGCGATGTAACGCTCGATATCGCGTTGCGCCTGCTGGCACTGCCGCGCGAGATCGGCCGTCATCCGGAAACCGGCGACACGATTACCGCCGGCATCGGCCGCTTTGGCCCGTACATCAAGCACGGCAGCGCCTATACCTCATTGTCGGCCGATGACGACGTGCTGACGATCGGCCTCAACCGCGCCGTAACCTTGCTCGCCGAGAGCAAGACTGGTCAGCGGCGTGGTCCGCAAATGCTCCGCGAAGTGGGCCAGCACCCCGACGGCGGCGCGATCGGTCTCTACAGCGGCCGCTACGGACCGTATATCAGCCATGACGGCGTCATCGCCTCATTGCCCAGGGGCGCCGACCCCGACGCGCTGGCCTTGGAAACCGCCGTTGAACTGCTCGCAACCCAGCGCGCCAAGGGTAAGGGCAAATCCGCAAAATCGCGCCGCCCCTCGCCCAGAGCCGACGCCGCCAATGCCGCCGCCGAGACGGCCAAGCCCGCCGCCAAAAAGGCGGCGCCGGCCCGCGCCAAGCCAAAGGCCAAGGCGAAGTCGGCTGCCAAGAAAAAGCCAGCCGCCAAAAAGTCGAAGGCCTCCTAATCAAGCCACCCTGGGCACCACCCCGGCGCAAGCCGGAGTCCATTTTGCAGCCCCGAATTGTCTCGACGATGGACCCCGGCTTACGCCCGGGTGGGACTGAGTGATGAGCGAAGCGTCATCCAGGCCCGGCATAGACATAGTCGTACGCGCTGCGCTTTTCCGCCCTGCGCTCGGCACGAGAGGTTAAGCTCCTCGCAAACCAGGGAGGAGCGAGCCATGCCGCTGTTGCAGGACAAGATCGTACTGGTGACCGGTGCCGGCGCCGGGATCGGGCGCGCTATCACTCTTGCATTCGCGCACGAGGGCGCTCGGATCGCCGCCGCCGACATTGATCCGGCGGCAGCGAGCCGCGTCATTCTGGACGCCGACGCTGGCAATACCGGCATCGCCATCGAGGCCGATTGCGGCGATGTGGGCAGCATCAATGCGATGATCGAAAAGGTGGTCGGCGAGTTCGGCCGGCTTGACGTGATCGTCAACAATGCCGGCGTCACCCGCTACAGCTACATCATGGATTTGACCGAGGCAGATTGGGACCGCATCCACCGGGTCAATGCCAAGGGTGTGTTCTTCTGCCTGCAAAGTGCGGCGCGGCAGATGATCCAGCAGTTCGAAGCGGATGGCAGCAACGGGCGCATTCTCAACATGGCCTCGATCAGCGGCCGCGGTTATCCCGGCGCGTCGAACGCGGCTTATGCCGCAAGCAAGGGCGCGGTCATCGCCTTGACCAAGATGGCGGCACAGCAGCTCGGCCGTTACAACATCAACGTCAACGCGATCTGCCCCGGCGTCACCCGCACCGAGCTCGGCGACCGCAACGCCGTCGGCCGTGCCGCCGCCCGTGGCATCACGGTGGAGGAAATGAGGGCCGAGCAGGAGCGCACGATCCCGATCGGCCGTGCCAACACCCCTGACGACATCGCCGCGATGGCAGTGTTCCTCGCCTCCGCCGGCGCGCGCAACATCACCGGCCAGTCCTACAACGTGGATGGCGGCCTCGTCCCGAGCTGAGTTTCGATCGTGGCGTCATCAACTCACTTAATTCGGCAAGTTGGCAAGCATGAGCGCGGTGGCGTGGTGGAAAAGTGGGCCGCCTGCGCCGGACGGATACGGGTCGCTCCGGCGGCCCACTTACCCACCGCGCGAGGTTCAGGCAGCCAAGCCGGTCGCGTTGGGGCGCAGCAGGGCGTTGCACAGCACCACCAGTTTGCGCATGACGGCGGTCAAGGCGACGAGCTTCTT
>JAFAYW010000157.1 GCA_019240125.1 Alphaproteobacteria bacterium | reverse complement strand
CGCCACCCGCTACGACCGGCGTGCCGCCTATTTCCTGGCTGCCCTTCATCTCGCCAGCGCTATGATCTGGATGTCCTAATTGTCGATTCGTCCTAGTATCAATTAGGTATTTCGGAGCACTCATATCTAAGTGACTCACGTAATTCCGGCGGGGCATATAAGAATGATTGAGGTGGCTCGAAATTAAATCGACGCCGCAGCTCATCCAGATAGAGAACCCGCCGCAACGGACGAGCATGCCGTAGCCTTATGACAAAGCCGGCCTCGGTGCCCGCGAAATACGAATTGAACTCCTCCTTGCTGATGCAGGCCTCCGGCGCGAACTCATCCCAGATGCGATCAGGCCTATATTTAAGCACTGTTGCTATCTCTGCGATGCCAGTGAGAGCGCGGATCGGGGTCGTGCTGTAGATCAAAGCAACGGTTCCCGGCGGAACGCTGGATGGAAAACGGCGTCGAAGTTCGACCGTCTTCAATCCCCGCTCAATTCTCTGAGAGTGCTCCGGTTTGATGCTGAATACGATGTCGCGAGCGGCTGGTAAACGCTCGTCTCCGACAATTGGAAGTACAAGTTGACTTTCATCTTTATGATCGTACTGAAATGATGCTTCTTCGAAATGACGAACAAGGGTCGAGTGGTCTCGGAAGCTTGCATCAATTTGTAATTCGCCTCCGAGAGCCTCGATATATCCACGGAGGGTCGATAGGCGAATATCATCGCGTTGCTCAAGCCTCGACACAGCGGTCTGATCGATCTGCAAACGGATAGCGAGTTCCGCCTGGGTAATTCCAGCTAGTTGCCGAAGTTCGCGGAGCCGGGTGCCGATACGTGTTTTGCCATCGGCTGCCACGCCGACTTTGGCTTCGAACACCTTACCCTTGACGCCCATTGACTGCCCCGGTGGCCGCGAGCAAAAATATGACGTTTTCATCGTATTGCAATGAGCCCGTCGGCTGACAAACGCCGCCGCTGCGAAACCCAGCGTAGGAGTCGCTGCTCGCAGCACGGCAGCGCGTCTTCAGCAGCTCATATGGGCACGGCGCACATGCGCGAAACAGCGACTTCACCCGAATCGCCGGCGATCTATGTCATCCGCCGGCCTGAACCCTTTGCTCGCCAGCCATTTTTGAGGGAGGACCGAGAACGGTTTCCCGCGAGCCGGTGATCTCCGGCATCGCCGGCCATCAGGTCGGTTCTTTGCCGAACATGATCCAGCCGCCGCTGCTGGGGGTGGTGAAGGCGGCCAGTGCGGTCTCGGCGCGCACCTTGACCTGGCGGGCGCCGGCGGTGCCGCGGAGCTGCTCGATGCTGTCGGTGTACATCGCGGTGCGGCAGCGGCCGGTGCCGAGATTGCCGCCGCTCGAGCAGAACGGGTGCGGTCCCTCGACCCGGATGTCGCCCTTGTAAAACGCGAAGGCATCGCCGCGCTTGACGCCGTGCCACTGGAAGCCCTCCAGGAAGAACTGCGCCATGATCGAATAGCCGTCATACGGGTTGAAGATATCGACGTCCGCGGGCCCGAGCCCGGCGCCCTCGTACATTCTTTTGGCCGCGCGGTCGGTCCAGTCCTCGATTTCGTCGAGATCGGCCTGGGTGCTGCGCTGCTTGAAATTGTGCTGCGCGTGGTTGAGCACATAGACCGGTTTCTGCCGCATGTCGCGGGCGCGCTCGGCGGTGGTGAAGAGATAACAGGCCGAGGCATTGACCGGCCGGTCGCAATCCCACAGCCGCAGCGGGTTCAGCACAAAGCGCGACGCGAGGTAATCCTCGATCGTCAATTGCGGCATGTTGTGGCTGGCATTGTACCCCCACGGGGTCAACAGCCCATTGCGGTGCTGGTTGATGACGAACGGCGCGACGTCATCATGCCGGCCGCCGTATTTCAGGCAGTACTGATTGTGCGGGAAGATGTTGATGAAGTCGTTGCCGCCGTGATTGCCCCAGGGCGCCGTCCATTGGCGGGCGCCGCGGGCGTAATCGTCGGCGTTCTCGCCGCCGCGACGATAGCGGCCTTCGAGATTGCCGGTCGGGTAGATCACGAGACAGGTGTGGCACTGGCCGTCGCCCACCGCCTGCGCCGCCATGCCGACCATCTCGCTGATCGTCGGCACCCCGGTCGGCGCGAATGTGACGTTCGGCAGATGCAGCTGGTCGATCAGCCACTGCGCGTTGACCAGGGTCAGCCCCAACTCGGAATCATAGGGCGGGGCGAAATAGGGCCGCGGCGCCCATTGCGACGCGGAGCCGCCGCTGCCGCCGGCGATATGACTGTCGCAGCAGATGACGCCATCGATTTGGTCGGGGCTCACGCCAGCCTCGTCCATCGCCTTATGGCAGGCGAGGATCGAGTAGGCGCCCAATGTCTTGTCCATTGAGACCTCGTCCCAGCGGCGGTCGACCGGCGAATGCCCGACCCCGGCCACCGCGACCTTGCCGCGGTGCTCCCAGACGCCCGTCCCGTCCTTGTCCCGCCGCCACTGGTACCGTTCCGATGCGGCCATGGCTCAACCCTCTACTCGGTGCTTTTGGACAACTTACCGCATTCTGCGGGCTTGTGAGTTGATCGGATTTTTGCGGCTGGGGTCGCATTCTCCGTGGAGTAGTCGATCGACTAAGATAGATTATACCTTTGAATCTACCCCGGCACCCCTACCATGCCTCTGAGTATCAAAGATCCCGAGACCGAGCGACTCGCCCGCGACCTTGCCCGGCGCACTGGTGAGAGCATCACGGTTGCCACCCGCAAGGCGCTGCAAGAACGTCTGCATCGGGTGAGAGGCGCAGACCGGCGGTCTCGCCTTCTCGATGACCTCGTGGAGATCCGGCGCCGATGCGCCGAACTTCCCGTGCTCGACCCGAGGACACCGGAAGAAATCATCGGCTATGACGAACGCGGGATACCGCGGTGATGGTCATCGATACCTCGGCGGTCGCGGCCATCCTGTTTGACGAGCCGGACGCAGCCACCTTGGAAGGCAAGATTGCCGACGACCCGGTGCGGCTTATGTCGGCCGCCACATTTCTGGAGGCGGCCATCGTCATCGAGGCGCGCCTCGGCAATGCCGGCGGTCGGGAATTCGATTTGTGGCTGCATCGCGCGGACATCGAAATCCTCGGGGTTGACGCCGACCAGGCCGACCTAGCGCGCCGCGCCTGGCGGCGTTTCGGCCGCGGGCGGCATCCGGCCGACCTCAATTATGGCGATTGCTTTTCCTATGCGCTGGCGGCCGCGCGCGATGAGCCATTGCTGTTCAAGGGCGACGATTTCGCAAAGACCGATGTGAAGGCCTGCGCATGATGTGTAGCCGCGAATGCCCAACCCCGGCCACCGCAACCTTGCCGCGATGCTCCCAAACGCCTGTTTCATCCCTTGTCCGGCCGCCACTGATACTCCGCCGATGCGGTCATGGATGTACCTTTCCTTTCTGTTCGGCAGTGAAGGTACGGCAGCGATCAGTCTGACACTCCCAGGACGGCTTCACCCCAAGCCGGCTCTGCCATGAGTGTGTTCCCCTTCATACCAGTTGTTCAGAATAGCCCCTTCGAGCGGGCACACTTATAGGCCGTGATTTTACCATCCCTATCTTTGAGTTCAGCTTTCCAGTTAGGCGGCTCACCCTAAACTCCCATGCAGCGTTATAGCCCTGCCCTCCCGGAACCCGGTCACCACCAGGAATAGGCGGCAAACCGACTGATGCTCGGTTCTGGTTGATAGTTGCGTTGGTTATAGGCGTATTAAATCCCCCAGAAAAATAAATTTCATGATCGTTCGTCAAGTTACTTGCTATTCCACCCAAATGGTTTGCGTAATCTTGCCAGCGATCTACGAGGCCAGCTAGACTAGGGCCAATCGACATTAAGGATTCCGCTGCGGCGGAAATTGGGATTCCTGGGATTCCAGATTCGTTGATCTGGAGCCCTGGTTATGGCGAAGCGGTACGAACTGTCCGATGCGCAGTGGGACCGGATCGCCCATCTGCTTCCCGGCAAGCTGGGCGATCGGGGCCGCAGCGGCCGGGATAACCGATTGTTTGTGAACGGCGTTCTCTGGGTTCTGCGATCCGGTGCGCGGTGGGAAGACCTGCCCGAGCGATACGGCAAATGGAAAACGACGCACAAGCGCTTCACCCGCTGGGCCAAAGCCGGGGTGTGGGAAAGGGTATTTGATTCGCTGACGAGTGATCTCGACAGCCAGTATCTGATGCTCGATACCACCCTGGTGCGCGTCCACCAGCAGGCCGCGGCCGGAAAAGGGGGACCAAAAATCAGGCTGTGGGGCGTTCCCGAGGAGGACTGACGACCAAGATCCACACTCTCACCGATGCCCAGGGGCGGCCCTTGCGCTTCATCCTGACCGGCGGCGAAGCGCACGACAGCACCACCGCCGCCGACCTCCTCGTCGGCCAGGCGCCGGCCGGGGTCATCGCCGATAAGGCCTACGACAGCAACGCCTTGCGCGAGCTGATCGCCGAGGCCGGGGCAGAGGCCGTCATCCCCTCGATACCCTCCCGCAAGATCGTGATCCCCCATGACCGCCTCGCCTACAGACTGCGCAACCGCATCGAGCGCTTCTTCAACAAGCTCAAACATTTCCGCCACGTCGCCACCCGCTACGACCGGCGTGCCGCCTATTTCCTGGCTGCCCTTCATCTCGCCAGCGCTATGATCTGGATGTCCTAATTGTCGATTCGTCCTAATCCTGCCGTTGCTCGTTAACTCGTACCCAGGGGGTGGTACTATCATGTTTTTTATGCCAACACCGATCGGCTATCACCGCTGTACTCGACCGCTCTCGAGCGGCGGCATTATTGGGTAAAGCCATAAAAAAGAAAGCTGAGGCAAATGAAAAATACAGAAGGACAAAGTCTAGCAACATCAATAGGTCGAGTGTTTTCCCAAATGGCCGTCGAGGTTAACAGGCGGAAGGCGGGACGGCCAGAAGGAAGCGGCACTGCCATCGTTCGGCTCGGTGCCGGGCGTGTGTATGTGGACCGCGGTTCCGGGAGCGCTTGGGACCGCTCGGTCCAATCCGGAGACAAGGGACCGAGTTGGAGGTGGGCTTACACGTCGTTGGAGACGCCGGGATGATACGAGTGCGTGGGTCAGTGGTGGCCCCGTCAGTTCTAGGCGTCGTGACCTAAACCAAGAGTAGGTCTGAGTTGAGCGGTGGACGGCGAATTTTGGCTTGGAAAATAGGCGTGGCTTGATGCCTCTATCGGAGTTGTTCCAAACCTTGCGTTGCGACCATATTGCCTGGATCGAGTGCCAATGACGATCGGTAATCTTCGGCAGCGTGTCTTGTATCATTTAGCACCGCATAGGTTTTCCCTCTGAGCGCATATATGGTCGCTATATCAATAGTATGGTGACTGCGCTCGTATTCGCCCATATACTTGCGGTCAATTCCAAGTGCATGTGAGAAATCGGCCAAGGCAGCGCTGAAGTTCCGTTTAGCAAAATAGGCCGCGCCGCGATCCCCCCAACCGCGCGCGTAATTCGGGTCCAGAGTGATCGCCTCGTTAAGGTCTCCGATTGCTAGGTCATATTGCCGTTTCTGCATATAGGCCGATGCTCTCACATCGTAACATTCCACAATACCCATCCGACTGAGGCGACCTGAGGTTAGTCCATTGCCACAATCATCGATGACTTGGTCAGCAGAAAAACCACCGCCAAGGCCGGCCGCTTGCAGCAAACAAATCCCTCCGCCTTCCTGAGCGTGACTTACCCCGCTAATAGCCAGAAGTGCTAACACCGAGAATAACTCGCTCAAGCACCATTTCATGACGATCTCCCAATTTGGCCACACCCTAAGCCCAATCGACATTTGGTATTCCCTTGTGGGAGAAATATACGATTCCTGGGATTGCAGATTCGACGATCTGGAGCCTGGGCAATGGCGAAACGGTATGAGCTTTCGGACGCGCAATGGGAGCACATCGAAGACATGCTGCCCGGCAAGGTCGGCGACCGGGGTCGCAGCGCACGGGATAACCGCTTGTTCGTGAATGGAGTTTTGTGGGTGCTGCGCTCCGGGGCGCGATGGGAGGACATGCCCGAGCGGTACGGAAATGGAAAACCACGCACCAGCGCTTCACCCGCTGGGCCAAGGCCGGCGTATGGGAGTGGGTGTTTGATTCGCTCACCGCCGATCCCGACAACCAATATCTGATGCTCGATACCACGCTCGTGCGCGTCCACCAGCAGGCCGCCAACGGAAAAGGGGGGCCAAAGATCAGGCTATGGGGCGTTCCCGAAACGGATTGATCACCAAGATCCACACCCTCGCCGATGCCCGGGGCCGCCTCTTGCGGTCCATCCTGACCGGCGGCGAAGCCCACGACAGCACCGCCGCCGCCGACCTGCTCGCCGGCGGCCGCACCACGACCGGCGTCATCGCCCATAAAGCCACGACAGCAATGCCTTGCGCAAGCTCATCGACGCCGCCGGAGCCGACGCCGTCATCCCCTCCCTGGGCTCGCGCAAGCTCATCATCCCGCACGACACGCTGGCTTACCGCCTGCGCAACCGTATCGAACGCTTCTTCAACAAGCTCAAACATTTCCGCCACGTCGCCACCCGCTACGACCGGCGTGCCGCCTATTTCCTGGCTGCCCTTCATCTCGCCAGCGCTATGATCTGGATGTCCTAATTGTCGATTCGTTTTAGAGTGGCTAACCTTAGGATTGGCGTCTGAAGGTGTCGGTATCGGCCAGCTAAGCTAGCCGCCATTCGCAGGTCCGGCGCGGGTGCTCGCATATCTCGCCCGCTACACGCACCGCGCCGCCATTGGCAATAGCCGACTGATCTCGGCTTCCGCCGACACGGTACTGATCCGCTGGAAGGATTATCGCCAACCCGCAAGGCCAAGGTGATGAGCCTTGCTATTGGCGAGCTCATTCGGCGCTTTCTGATGCACACCCTTCCGGACGGTTTCCGCCGCGTCCGCTACTACGGATCCGCTGCCAATGGCCACCGATCGGAGAAGCTGACGTTGTGTCGACGACTTCTCGATATCACGCCCGTATTGGCCGACGACACCGAATTCGGAAACGACGACCAGCCACTCCCTTGTCCGTGTTGCGATGGTCAAATGGTGATCATCGAGCTGCTCGACGCGGCGCACAGGCGCGCAAGCCTCGACACCTCATGATGTAACCCTCCTCGGAACCTCGGAACCGAAACCGATCCATCCGGTCCCGCGTAATGCTCGCGCGACCGTACGCTCCGGAGAGAATGCCGCGTTCCGTATCTGAATTTCTATCAAATGAAAAGGGTGGCGCGGGAAAAGCAACCCTTTTTGGGGTTATGTGGCGGCTGTATGTTGTCGAAAGAGCGGCTTATACCGCCTCTCGCCGGTCACGATGCCTCATCACTGAAAATCTCACCGAGGTCGCGCCTGCCGTCCAACACCCGAACAATCTCAGGAATTTCGGCGCTGACCCGATAGAACACCACGTGTCGTAGTGCCACGATTGAACGAAGGCCGGTTCTCACTTTATCGCGGCTGCGCCCACCGAACGGGTGATCTTCCAGAAACCGACACGCATCAGTGATTTTTCGGACTGCGTTATCGGCCGGTTGCCGACCGGCAACCCTAAAGTAATAGTCCCAGATCTCGTCTAAATCGGTGCGTGCCTCGGGCGACCAAGTGATCGATCGCCTACGTCTCCTCGCCATATCGTGCGTGCCGCTCCGTAAGAAATTCGTCGATATCGAGCGGCCTGCCCTCACCGGCGTCGAGTGAACAAATGCCTTTGTCGATTTCCTCGCGCAGCTGCCGCAGCTTCGCGACATGCGAAAGCAACTGTCGGCCTATATGCTCTTGATCACCGGCCGGCAGATTTTCCAGCTGTGCGATTGCTTGTTCTAGGGATCTGACCATGCGCCCAGCATACCACATCTGCGGGGTTATGCACGGTCGCGACCCGCGGGAGTGTAGCGCGCCGGCTGTCGCGCCGGTCAAGGCGACTCCTGCGGGGCGGCCTGCGGCCGACCCTGACCGACGCGGCCGGAGCGCTGACGCGGTCGTATGTCGGCTCCGGAGAATGCCGGTTTCCGTCTCACCAGAGAGAATTGAGTTACAGGTTCGGCCCGCTGCCGCCTGGCGCTTTCCCGTACTCGCGATAGAGTTGGCGAAGACCTCCGCCCTGCCTTCCGGCACCCGAACAGTCGGGCTCCGGTCACGGGACCGAGGATCTGATGGGCAGCGTAGCCGCTGCAATGCGGTGCTTCAAGTGGGACCGATTGTCTCGGAAGCACCACTGCCGATGTCCCCCTTCGTGCGTTGACAGGTGACGGTCGCCTGATACCCTAGGTCGAGGCTGCCGCCTGATTCCTGGCACCGGCAGGTGCCGAAATTCGCACGCCGTTCGGCACCTGCTTATGAGCAGGGAAGCGCAGCAACAAAGGTTCCTTAATGGCGGCAAGCGAGCGACCGATACAACGGGCGCGGCGTGTTTTCCGTATTTGGCTATCATCACCCGCTGCATTTGGTCTCGCTGTGATCTTATGCCTCGGGGCAATGGCCTTCTACGCTCTCGTCATGCGTCCATTCTCAACCCCATAGGCAATTTCGGCCGCGGACACTACCGCGGCCGATCTGTGAAAGCCTGATCGGGGATGTCAGCTCCATCTCGAACTGCCAGGCCTTGACCTTGTCATGGGAAACGGTACTCTCGATCCGGTATCTTCGCCATTTCTGGCGCGGGCAGCGGGGCCTCTATGACTCAATCGCACGCCCCGAGCGAGATAGGGAGCTCCTCCACCCTTCCGCCTTTAATTCCCCCCTCTCTCAACTATAAGAAGAACAGAGAGACTTTGTCTTATCGCCTTTCCGAGGCCGTCTTCGGCAGCCTTCTTGCTTCATACGTGCTCGGCTTCGTCGGCTTTGTAGCCGTTTACATACAGCCACCGAAGCGCTTCGTCGTCACGTCTGTAAAGGACGGCGTATTTGAGATCGCGGAAAAAACTCCGGAGTTGGCTACAATTTCCCAGGTCCAATGGTATCCAGAAGGGGTGCTGACGCTAAACTATCTCTGCATTTCTGCAATATTCTCCATGTTTACGGCTCTATTGTATTTCAATTATCATGCCACCAACATGCATCTGACAAGCGACCAGAGAACCTCAGCTTACGACTTTTTCATTTCCGTTTTGATTGGCGTAGGCTTCGGCTTTTCCATGATCGTCCCCTTGTCCCTCATGTTCTGCATCGCGCTTCTCACTGTCTTCGCCCTGTGGCGCAAATCCAAGGTGCTCCGGCCCGTTTGGTTGCACATCGCCGCCGTGCGGGGGGCTCTTGTACGCGGTATCGACCCACGCGACAGGACGGCGCTCACTCGCTATGAGCACAGAGTAACAAAATCGGTTGCGAAAGCGTTTGCCGCTAAAGATAACGACGAACGGCTACAGGGGTGGGGAAAGTTGGTTACACCCGTGATTGGGGGATTCACCACTCTCATGCTGGCGATTTCCGCGATAGCGTTTGGAATGAAATTTTTTGCCCCGAATTTAAACTACGTTGGAAAACGCGAGCTACTTACGGGTAATTTGCTTATTTGTCTGTTGATGATGATATTTCTTGTTTGGCAGCTATTGGCTTCCGCTCGACGTATGCCCGCGCCAGACCAAGATAGCGAAGCCGGGTTAGACGCTGCTTATTTCGCCTTAATCGAGACGATCAGCGTACCAAAGCGGTGAAAGAGCACGCAGCATGAATGCACATCGTTTATCGCTTGCAGCAGTCGGATCAAAATGGGGGCGCTCAATTGCTCGCTCGATGGACACGCTCCATACCGGGCCAGTTTGTGCTTTTTTGGCGAGCGCCCGACTGAGCCTCTGGCCCGCCATTGTGGTAAGCTCGCTTTCATTCTCTTATGCATTGACCTACGACTTTGGCGACGCCTTGGTGATTGCCCTTAATCTATGTGGAATTTCTACTTTGGCCTTTTTGTTCAACGACGTGCTCGATCATAAGATAGATGAGGCTAATTGCGTTCATCGATGGTCAATGAAAACACCGATTGATGCTGTTCTACTTTCGCTGAGCGCTGGCATTTTAGTGGTAAACTATGCGCTGACTCTAATCTATGTGGCACACGGCATATCGCTTCTACTGCTACTGACGGCGGTTATCAGCTTACTTTATTCTGTACTTCTAAAAAGAGTATTGATTTTAGGTAATTTGGTCGCAGCGGGGCTATCAATTTGTCCGGGACTCCTGATTCTGCTGGCATGTAGGTGTGATACGAATGTTTCGAAATCGACAAATATCGATATTGCGTCCGCGTTTTTGGCCATAGGATTTGTTATCTTCGTGTCCCGGGAGATTAGATTCGACGAATTTGATCAGGTAGGTGATCGCCTCGGTAGGAGACTGACGTTACCGATGGTCTTTCAACGTCAGGCACTAGGTACTTTGCACATTCTCTTGCTTTCGGCGGCTGTGCTGGGCTTGGTCGCGGCCGTGTTGATTTTGGGCCATGGAACATTGATATTCAGAGTCAGCTTAGCATTGGTGGCAGCAGTCGGTCTGATACTTGCCCTCGGAGTGGCATATAAATCTGGATCAAAGACAATCTTCTATAAGGTGACACGAGTGATCATGCTGCTGGTGCCGGTTCTTATGATTTTGAGCGTTTAGAGAGATGGGTCCGTATACCTGGACCTATGCGTTGGCAACCATTCTTGCATTGCGGAGTCTGCAACACTTCCGGATCGCAAGCGGGACCAGATTAGCATTTGCAGCGAAGGCCGGAAACTTGTCCGTTTGCTTCTTGGGCTTATCAAATCATCGTGGCCCGGAGATTTTTCGGCGCAGCGCTGAGCTGGGCATGCTCGCTTCCGTCTTTGATTTGGCCTCGGACACTCTCAAATATGAGGAGGCGGCCCTTCGTCAGTTCGTTCGGCTCATCGATCAAACGGTGGAAGCTCGCGTCGCCGCGACTTTGCTCACGTTGATGGAGCAGAAGAGATCGGGGGCATTTGGTCTAGACGGGCTCGAACGTGGAGTTGGGGCCTTTCGAGCGGTGCTGTCTCACCTCCGCTCTGATGAGGCTTGGGCAGACGAGACAGAGGTATTTTCGACAGGAATTCGCCTTCAGATCGTAGATGATCTGCTCGATTACAAGAAAGACCTAAAAAGAGGGCAGCTTAACTTTCTACAAAATAACCGGCAGAGGGGTTATTTGGAGGATATAATCAAATGGGATTACCAGCGGCGATTTCATAATAGCGTTTACCCTTTGGTTTTGTTTGCAGCGGTAAAAAGAGCGCAACATGTTGCGCAAATCTCACTGTCAGGAATAGAGAGCAAGACAGAAAATCTGGATCGAGTTGGTTCTTTTTGACTCAAGATAACGCGTTGTACCGAATCGCTCTTGGTAGGAATCAGGCCTTCTTGGTCGGCGGCAAGCCTGTTCTGCCGGTTCCTACGAATCAAGCGTAGCGCGCCTTTTCCCGCTCCCGTCAAGGCGACCCCTGCGGGGCGGCCGACGGCCGGACTTGACTAGCGTGGGCGCGCGCATTTGCGCAGGCATGTCGGCTCCGAAGAGACGACGAGAATGCCTCTTCCCGTCTGACCAAAGAGAATTGAGGCGCGGTTGAGGTTTGGCCAACGCCTGGCGCTTTCCCTAGCGATAATATAGTGGAAGCCTCCGGCCTGTCCTCCGGCGTCCGAATGGTCGGGCAGCGGTCATGGGACGAAGGGTGTGATGGGCAGCGCTTTAAACGTCGCATCGCGAGGTGCCAAACTCGCGCGACTTGCCGAAAGCGAAGGTTTTCCCGGTGGCGCCGATCTACTCGGTGCCGCAATCGTCGCTAGCATATGTCCGGCCATATGTATGAACGAGCGTTGCTCGTACACGACCGAAATGGAACCGGATCAGGATGCCGGCTACTGCGAAGAGTGCCGGACCAACTCGCCGGTGTCCGCGCTGATCCTCGCCGGCCTGATTTGAGGCTGGCCATGAGCACAGAACGCATCCGACAACTCAATGACGCCTTTCGGCGTAGCCTCGCCGGAGGCCGGGTTCTCACAACGCTCGGCGTCGAAGCCTTCTCGAATATGCACAAGACGTTGTTGCTCGAACGCGTGCGGACCTTCGATGCGTTTCCGCGGAGAACGATCCGCACCACGAACACGATTTCGGCTCAGTGGTGACGATCATGCTCGCGAGCGACTATTGATCGCCTGCCCCGCTTTGTTGGCGAGGCTTCTTTTTGCCTCTCCCTAAGCGCGCAGGTTCCGTCGCGGGCGAGGCGGTACAATCTTTGAAGACCACGATCCAGATCCGATCGGGGTCGGAACGAGCCGGCAGTGAGCGGAGGGTTCGGCAGTCCAAGTCACTACGCACAATGACGAGGACCCCATGTAGCCCCGTAGCCCCGGCGCATCCTCAAGAAAGAGGATGCTGCCACCACGACTTCCCAATTGCGGTGCGCACGGCACACCGGCTCCCTTCCGCCCATGACACTGCAATCACAGCAGCTTTGCATCGGTGCCCGCGTTCAGGGCGATGTGATCATGCTCGACCCGGAAGATCGGCGGCGGCGCCTCTACATCGTCGGCCAGACCGGTACCGGCAAATCGACCCTTTTCCTGAATCTAATTGCGCAGGACCTCGCAGTCGGCGAAGGCGTTGCTCTTCTCGACCTGCACGGTGACCTCGCCGAGGCGGCGCTATTGCACGTTCCGCGCACCAATAATGTCGTGTAAATCGATCCGGCCAACACGGAACGGCCGATCGGCTTCAATCCACTGTCCGCGGTGCCGTCCGACCTAAAGCCGATCGTCGCCGATGGAATTGTCTCCGCTTTCCGGCATGTGTGGCCGGAGAGCTGGGGTCCGCGCCTCGATTACATCCTGACCAAAACGGTACGCGCCTTGCTCGACGTGCCCGGTGCGACCTTGTTGATGCTGCTGCGATTGCTTATCGACGAAAGCTTTCGGGTCCGGCTTGTTACGCACCAGGTCGGCGATCCGTTCGTGCGCGATTTCTGGCTCAACGAGTACGCGGGCTATGGCAATCATTTCCGTGCCGAAGCCATTTCCCCGATCCAGAACAAGATCGGCAAGGCGATGATCGAGCCGCGGCTGCGCAACATGCTGGCCCAGCCTAAGAGCACGATCACCTTGCACCGCTTGATTGACGAGGGTGCCGTCGTCATTTGCAACCTTTCGAAAGGCCGGCTCGGCGAAAGCGTCACGCATTTGTTGGGGGCATTGCTGACGACCGCAATTGCGCAAGCGGCCTTGTCGCGTGCCGACACGCCCCTCCCCGATCGCCGCGTGTTGCACCTCTATGCCGACGAGTTTCAATCCTTCGCCACCGACAGCTTCGCGCTGATCCTGTCGGAGGCGCGCAAGTATGCGCTGACCCTGACCATCGGCCATCAATACCTCGATCAGCTCCCGGAGCGGCTGCGCGCCGCCGCTTTCGGCAATGTCGGATCGATGATCGCCTGCCGCACCGGCGCACGAGACGCCTCGTTGCTGGCCGAGCAGATTGGGCTCGGCGGCAACGACGCCTTGGTCGATCTTGCCAACTTCGCCGCGTGGGCGCGCTTGTTGCGCAACGGCGTTCCCACTTCGCCGATCCGCCTCGACCTCTATCCCCCGCCCCGAGCGCGCCGGCCAGACGCAATTCGTCTCGTCGAAACCAGCCGTCGGCGGTTCGGCCGCGACCGCACCGAAATCGAGGAACGCATACGGCGCCTTCTCGCGGCCTGAGGGCCGGCTCTTAATAGGTGTTGACGGACTTACATACTCTCGCTTTGATTGCAGAAAAATCCAGGGAGGACACAATGCAACTGAAGCTCAAGCGGTCGCAGCGCAATGTCGGCTTAATGGGCGGCAAGGTGCTGTTCGCGCTCGATGCCCGCGCCGACCTCACGGCCGAAGAACGCGGGCTCGTCAACAAATACGGCCTCGGCAAGTTGGTCGTGTACGACAGCGAAGCACGCAAGCGCAATGCTGCCGCGGCGTCGGAGCATTTCGACGGCGCTGCCGGCTCACCGGTGATCGGCGCCACCGCCGGAAGCACCGCGGCTTCCCTGTGGCGCAGCGCGCGGGGCGCGGCGCGCGCGGCAATGAGCGCACTGACATTGCGCGTTACCGTCGACAGCCTCGCGGGCGGCCAGCACATCGAGTGCAAAGATCTCGACGAGCTGATGGGCGCCGAAGCCGCGATCCTCGACGCCTGCAAGAACGTCAAGGCCTATCTCGAAACCGCCTTGACCTTCGACGGCCGCGAGGAGGTCCTTGACTTCTGATTTCGCGCGCCCGTCCGTCTTCACGCCGTTCCTGCGGCGCTTCACCGACGAGCGGGCGCGCGACCTCTCCGACACCATCACGCTCTATACCGAGGTGCGCGCCGCGCACCAGGCTTCGCCGTGGTCGCGCGACGATGCGATCGAAAGCGTCTCATCTATTGTTGTCGAGGCGCTTACCGAAGCAGTTGAGATCCCGGATTGCCGGCGGCTTGCCGAGGCGCTCGACCGCTGCCAACAGGCGGTGCTCGCGCTCGAGACGACGATCTTTTCGTCGCCGGAAGTGAATTGGAACCTCGCCACTCTCTCGCTCAAAGAACAGGTGGACCTCCGCCGCTTTCTGCGCGCGCAACAGCATTTTCTCGGCAACGCCGATCGCATCGCCGACATGCTCGGAACCGCGGTCGCCAACACCTTCTTCGGGATCATTTCCAGCCTGCCCGAGTTGTGTCAGACCGCAGACGAACCCGGCTTCAGCGTGCCGCTCGTTGCGCTGATGGCCGATCCCGGCGGCACCATCGCCGGCATCACCGGCACGATCGCCAGGCAGGAGCTGGCCGAGGCCGGCCTCTTCACGGCGTTATCGCAGCGCCTCTACGAAAACATCTGCGCGGCTTCCGGCGTCCTGCCCGATGTCGAGCACCGCAAGCCGCTGACCACCGCCGACAAGTCCGACTTGCCCCCGATCGAGCTGGCGAAAACCTATTTCGCCGGGACGCCGTTCCTCGATCTGTTTCTTTGCCCTATCCCCTTCTCGATCCCCGACGCGACCCGGTTCGAACACACTCACATCGTCGCCGGCACCGGCCATGGCAAAACACAGACCTTGCAGCATTTGATCATCGGAGATCTCTCGCGCCCGCCGGAGGACATGCCATCGCTCGTCATCATCGACAGCCAGGGCGACATGCTCGACAAGATTATGCGGCTCGACCTGTTCGATCCGGAGCACGGCGTTCTCGCCGACCGGCTCGTGATCATCGATCCGACCGATATCGAGCATCCGCCGGCATTGGGATTGTTCGATCTCAACCTTGCCCGCGTGCGCGGCTACGACGCGCGCTACCGCGAGCAGATCATGAACGGCGTCATCGAGCTGTACGACTACATCTTCGGCGGCTTGCTCGGCGCCGAGATGACGCAGAAGCAGAGCGTGATCTTCCGCTACATCGCGCGCTTGATGCTCGCGATCCCCGACGCGACGATCCTCACTTTGAAAGACGTGATGCAGGACAGCGCGCCGTTTGCGCGCTACTTCGACGCGATCGAAGGCTCGGCGCGCGATTTCTTCCGCAACGACTTCAACGATCGGCAATTCGCCGACACCAAGAAACAGATCTTGCGTCGCCTATGGGGCGTTCTTGAAAACCCGACCTTCGAGCGGCTGTTCTCGCATCCGCGCAACAAGCTCGACATGTTCGATGCGCTGAACACCGGCAAGATCGTACTGGTCAACACCGCAAAAGATTTTCTGAAAGCGGAGCGCTCTTCGATCCTCGGACGCTTCTTTATCGCGCTGACGTTCCAGGCCGCGCTGGAGCGCGCCGCGATCCCCGAGCACCGGCGCCGGCCGGCCTTTCTCTATATCGACGAGGCCGCGGATTATTTCGATGACACCGTGGACAGCCTGTTGACGCAGGCACGCAAGTTCCGCCTCGGAATCGTCTTCGCGCATCAGTACCTCGATCAGCTGCCGCGCGGTTTGCGGTCGAGCATCATGACCAATACCAGCATCAAGCTCGCCGGCGGCGTGTCGTCCGCCGATGCGCATGCGCTCGCGCCGAACATGGGCACGACGCATGAATTCGTCGCTGGCGTTCGCAAGCGCCGGCACGAAACCGACTTCGCCGCTTATGTGCGCAATCTGACGGAGAGCGCGATCACATTGACCGTTCCGTTCGGCACAATGGAGGCCGCGCCGCGCATGCGGCAGAGCGCGCTCGCCCGGGTAATCGCCGGCAATCGCGAACGCTACGCGACCAGCCGCGACAAAACGCGGCCAGCCACGACAGAG
Source organism: Alphaproteobacteria bacterium (assembly GCA_019240125.1). Lineage (GTDB taxonomy): Bacteria > Pseudomonadota > Alphaproteobacteria > ATCC43930 > CGMCC-115725 > DATARH01. Next base: position 8,053 of record JAFAYW010000157.1, on the reverse strand, counting down.
CCCGGCAAACCGTCGCCTGCCGAGGCCGTCGTCGCATCCGACGAACTGGCGGCGGAAGACGATTGGCGGTCGTGATCCGATCGCCATTGACGCACATGAAAGGGAGGAACGAATGTCGCTTGAGCGAATGCCGCAGGGCAGGCGAATGGAAACCCGTATCGAAGACGAGACCTGCCCCGACTGCAAAGGGAAAGGTACGACCGGCGATTCGCCGAATAACGTTCGCATGTGTCGCCGCTGCGGCGGGAAAGGCAAGATCCGCAAGCCGGGATGATGCGCATCAAAGCGAAATGAAAAGTGTCACTGCGCTGCCATGTTCAGCCGTGAGCATTTTCTATTACCAATGAGCAACCGATCACTTTTTGTTGTAGTGATCTTACGCCGATTACGGCCAGTCATTCCGTCTGACATATTTGCCATATGGAAACTGGCGTAGTCGAGAGACCGACGAGAAGACCGCGGTTCCGTCGTGCATCGGAACCGCCGGCCTTCCGATTGACCGAAGACGATGTTGAGATTGTGCGCCAAGTCGCACGACACCGATTCATTTCATCGGCCCAAATCGCCGCGCTCGTCGGCCGCTCGATAGACCGCATCAACGATCGCCTGCTTCGCCTTTATCACGCGGGCTACGTCGATCGCCCACGCGCCCAGCTCGACCAATACCCGACCGGCGGCTCCGGCCGCATGATTTATGCTCTCGCTGATGCCGGCGCGCGACTGTTGCGCCAGCGCGATGGCGCTGTGCATGCGAATGTCGAGTGGGCTCGCAAGAATCGGGAAGCCCGTCACCCGTTCATCGCGCACCAAACCGAAATCGTCGAGTTCCGCGTCACGATGGAGCAAGCTGCTAGACGCCGGGGCGAAGTGCGCTTCCTCGATCCGGACGAAATCCTGGCCGCGGCTCCGGAAGAGATACGGCGCGCCCGCAATCCCTTCGCGCTTCGCGCCAAACTGTCTCACAACGGGATCATGCGCGAGATCGGCGTCGTGCCCGATCTTGTTTTCGGCCTGATGTTCCCCGATGGCTCGCGCCGCTGCTTCATGGTCGAGATCGATCGCGGCACGATGCCGATTACCCGCTCGGATTTCGAGCAGACCAGCTTCGAACGAAAGATGCGCGTCTATCTCGCGGCACACGCGGCGGGTCAGCACCGGGATCGATTCGGCTGGAGAAATTTTCGCGTGCTCGCTGTCACCACGGATCAGGAGCGCTTACATTCGATGACCGAAGCACTTCGGCAGATCCATATTGCAGGCAGCCCAGGCGCCACGCTTTTTCTGTTCAGCACTTTTCACACACTTCGCGGAAGCGACCCGCTCGTCCAGGGCTGGGAAGACGCATTTTCTCGCGAAATTGCGCTGACGTGAATCGCAAGATGCCGCCGCGCATACAAGCGGGTTCATACAGAGACAAGCCAGCGCTTTTTTGGGCCAAATACGGATGACCGGTTCTGCCCCATTCCAGACATCTGCGCGGCTGAAGGTCCTTGCTTCTCTTTGGTCATGATACGCGGTATAGGGCGCATGGTTCGCAGGGACCGCCACAACCTCGCGGCAAATCCGCCGCGCGTCGCGCAGCACGGTGCCGGTTGTGATCCCGAGCCGCTTCGCGGGGTAGCTGGCCGCAATGGCGACCGCCGACTCGGTCAGCGTCTGCACCACGACAATCGGCTTGCTCCGCAATCCCGGCTCCTTTTGCTGCTCGCACGAGGCGAAGAAGGCGTTGAGATCGAGGAAGAGCCATTGAACTGTGCCATTGACGGGGATGTTCATTAAATGTTCTATATAGACGCCTGGCACGTCCTGCAAGGAGATTGCCCAACAGAAATCCTGGATACCTAGTATGAAGATACGTGCTGGCCCTGATGGCATTCACTTGTTCAGCCGATCGAGTGGCGTGAATGTTCTGCTGGATGAGGCATCTGTGCCCTCCATCCGCTGGTCTGTGGCTCCAAGACAAGTATCGGTGGCGCTGACAAACGCCTGCGATCTCCGATGCCGCTACTGCTACGCACCCAAGCGTCGAGCACAACTAAACTATGAGCAACTCATCGAGTGGTTAGCGCAGCTCGACGGTGCAGGCTGTTTCGGCGTGGGATTCGGAGGCGGAGAGCCGACCTTATACCGAGAGTTTCGGGGTCTGTGCGAAACAGTCGCAAAAACCACGCGCCTAGCGGTCACGTTCACTACGCACGCTCATCGGCTGCATGAGGAACTCGCCGCAGACCTCAAGGGAAACGTGCATTTCATTAGGGTCAGCATGGACGGTATAGGCAGCACGTACGAAGCTTTGCGAGGCAGGGACTTTACTGCACTCTGCAAGAAATTAAGTTTGGCGCGATCAATCGCTCCTTTCGGCATCAACTTCGTCGTCAACGCGACAACATTTCCAGACCTCGATGCGGCGATAGCGCTCGCCCACGACTACGACGCATCGGAATTTCTATTGTTGCCGGAACGAAGAACGCCCGCATGCAGCGGCATAGACGAAACGACCCGTGAGCAACTTCGCGACTGGATCGCGACCTCCCGAAGGAGCGTGCGCCTTGCCGTCAGCGAGAGCGATGCCGACGGATTACCCACGTGCGACCCGTTAACGGGCGAAATAGGTCTGCGGTCTTATGCGCATGTCGATGCTTTCGGAAAACTTAGACGATCTTCATTCGACAGCATCGGTGTCGCAATAGGTACTAACGGAATATTAGATGCTCTCACGAAGCTTGAGGCGATAGCTGGAGAAAACCAATGAAAATATGGCGAAGTTACGGGTCCGAGCACTCTATGAACCTCGTAATGATTGGCTCATTTAAGCAAGTAGCTGAGGCTGACGAAGTTAAGATGTTGATCGAAGAGTTGGCTGAGCAAGTTCGGAACGAACCTATGAGATCATTTGATAATGACCCTAACGAATCCCGATTTAGCGGGGAAATGTTAGATTTCTTCAGAAGCGCCAAGATACATAGCTTAGGTCCAGCAGAACTCGAACAATTCAATTATGACGTGCACGTAGAGCAAAAAGAAAACACTTTGATTTTGACAACCGACGAAAGCGATATCTCGGGATTCTTGAAGTTGCTGATAGAGAGAGGGGCAAGAGTAGAAATTTATTCAGCGCACGACTATCCGGACCCTAAGACGGAATAAAATTTAATGCCCGAGTTGAACTGGAATATTTTCGAAGGATTAGCCGGTGCGCCGACTAATAATTTTGAAATGCTTTGCCGCGCTATTATTCGGCGGCAATATGGTCAATTCGGAGACTTCCGCGCGCTGGCAAACCAGCCAGGCGTAGAGTTTCATTTGAAGCTGAAGTCTGCCTGCGCTCTCGGAGAGGCCGGACGATGGTTTGGGTGGCAATGCCGCTGGTATGACCTTCCGAGTGGCACTGACATTGCTGCTGCTAGACGTTCTCACATCAAGCAAGCAATCGAGACAACAGAACGGGTTCTGCCTGAGATTACGGATTGGGTGCTGTGGACAAGGCAAGTTCTTACAAGACGAGATCAAGAGTGGTTTTACGGGCTCAAGACGAAAATGAAATTGGCGCTGTGGTCGGAGGTTGAGGCTGAAGACCTTCTCAGTGGCCCTGCCGCAATCTTACGAGAGAGCTATTTTGGCGAGTTGGTCCTCGCACCAGACGAACTTAAAACCTTGCACGACAAATCAGTCGAGCCAATCCGCCAAAGATGGCTCCCCGAGGTGCATCAGGTCGTTGAGGCGGAGCGTGTTCTACACCGCTCCCTAGGGGAGATTGAGGCTTGGTCAAATCTCGGCGAAATAAGGGAGCAACTCGGCGAGGATATAGCAGGACTAGTAGGGTTCTTGAGTGGTTCGGAGGAACCGATTAGGCGGAGGTTACTTCAACTACTGGAAAGCGCCAAGAGCGCCAGTTTGACCTTAGGCCAGTGTGAGGATTCGCTTAGAGAGGGCAAGTACGAGGTGCTTCCGCAAATCTTTTCGAGCAATATCTCGCCAACCGCGGACGAGCGAGGACTGATACGGCAGCTTAGAGCTACTCGCGACCAAGCTGCATTATTTGGCGCAAACACACTGGCTGACATGCAGCGTGGCCAACACGCTATTCAAGCGCTCAGGCGCAATATAAGAAGGCGGCTGCTCTTTGTCACGGCAGACGCGGGTTGCGGGAAAACGCAGTTAGCCGCGCAGCTTACCGCCCCTACTCCGCGTCGGCCTGCCGGAATATTACTTCGAGGCAAGTTTCTTTCGGCTGGAAAGAGCTTAGACGATCTGGCGGCGCGTATCGTGATTCGCGGGAGGGCCGTTAGCAGTTTCGAGGCTCTGATAGCGGCGATCGACGCAGCTGGCCAGCGTCATAACGCCCGACTGCCGATTATCATTGATGGGCTGAACGAGGCGGAAGACCCGCGAGATTGGAAAGACCAACTGGCGTCTCTTCCCATCACACTTACAAACTATGAGCACGTACAGCTCATTTGCACTCTAAGATCAGCGTTTTACGAAGAGGCCGTACCAGACAACTCGGACACTCTGGAAATCCCGGGCTTTGAAGAGGATTTGGCGGAGGCCGGAAGGAGATACTTTGCTTATTACAAAATCGATCCGCGCGATGGCGAGTTCCCTCTTGAATTTCTGAACCATCCGTTGACTTTGCGCATATTTTGCGAGGTAACGAATCCGGATCGGAAGGAACTCGTCGGCGCTGCTGCCGTACCAGGCTCACTCGCGGTGCTGTTTGAACGCTACCTTCGCCAAGTCGGCGAGCGTATCAAGGAATTATCACCCGCCGCTTGCCGCTTCTTTCCCGCAGATATAGCACAAGCGCTAAATAAGATTGGCCTCCTATTATGGACAACGCAGTCTCGTGATATCGAGATTCAGCAACTACGCAGGGAACTGCACGACGAATACCGCCCATGGAATCACAGCCTTGTAGCAGCGCTGGAACATGACGGTATCCTGTTCAGAGAACCTGGGGCTGAGCCTGGTCATGGCAAAATGTCCGTTATTTACGATGCAATCGCAGGTCATATGATCGCGAATGCCTTATTAGCGGAATACCCAGGCGATAGGTTTGACATCTGGATTCAGAAGTTCGAAACACTTTTAGCACTGGGGGCGGAAGTCGGCGGTCAGCCACCAGAAGCTCGCAAACATCACCCCTTAGCTTACGACGTTTTGCAGGCTCTCGTTGGGCTCATGCCGCGTCGCATGAATGGGAAACAATTATGGCCCTTGCTGGAAGGCCGAATGCGCGCCAATGCCCTTTGGGAATCCGCCTTTTTAGATAACGCTCACCTTGATCAAGAAACCGTCGCGCAACTCGCCCCTACCATACGCGCACGGGCTGTTCGGCGCCGTGACCTTTTCTATCGGCTTTTCGTGACGCGCGCGGCCCATGCACACCCTCTTAATGCGGATTTCCTAGACACCGTCCTGCGGCCGATGCCCATGGCGGACCGCGATCTCCGCTGGTCAGAATGGTTACGTAACGACCAATCCGTGGTGAACGGAGACCTGCTAGCGCTCGAACGACGATGGAAGGATGGGAGGATCATCGAGCGCGCAGATCAACTTCGGGCGCGCTGGGTGATGTGGACGCTCACGAGCACGATGCGTGGTTTCAGAGACCACGCGACTTGCGCCCTTTATCATTTCGGCAGGCACGAACCGGAGGCTCTTTTTAATCTTGCAATCGAGTCGCTGGACGTGAACGACCCGTATGTACCGGAGCGCATGCTGGCTAGTTGTTATGGAGTGGCTATGGGCCTCTGGGCCGACCCCAATGGCTCGAAATTACGAGACGCCCTTCCCCTGTTCGCGGGTAGATTAGCGGACGAAATGTTCGTTGCAGGCGCACCGCATTCGACTTACCACGCTCTGACGAGGGGCTACGCCCTGGGGGTCATCACGCTAGCACAAAAAGTCGCTCCGAGCTGCATTTCCCAAAGTAAGCGGCCTTTTTTGACTGGGCCTTTCAGCCATCTACCTTCGCCGTTTCGGCGAGTAGATGAGGTTACAGACGCAGAACTGGCTTCCGCAGATCGGGCAATGCAGATGGATTTTGCCAACTATACGCTAGGGCGACTGGTCCCGGATCGGAGCAACTACGACGATAAGCACATTGGATACCGAAATATGCGTCGGCAGATCGCTGGCAGGATGGCCGATCTTGGATATGCCGCATCTCAGTTTAGCAATATCGACAATATAGTTGGCAGAGAGAGTTGGCACTCCGAGAGACAGGGAAAAACAAAGGTAGACCGTTATGGCAAAAAATATTCTTGGATAGCGTTTTTTGAAATGTACGGCGTTCGATTTGATGCAGGAATACTCTCCGAACATCGCGATGAGCGCCCATCTGATGTCGATATCGATCCTAGTTTTCCCGAGAGCCCCAAAACTCTTCAACCAGCCCTGGGAGACCTTTTTAGCGGCTCCCCCACGGAACCGCGTGAGTGGCTGTCAAAAGGACCTACGCCAGACTACCAAGGACTCCTTCAGATTAAAGAGATTGATGGCGAGATCGGGCCATGGGTTCTCTTGGACGGGTACGTGGAAGAAACTTCCTCGTTAGCCGATCGGCGCGTATATACCTTTTTACGTGGCATATTGGCAAACCGGAGATCGGTTAAAAAGATAACTGATGCGTTTAATGACCTTGGGTACCCCGGAAATAGGGCGATTCCAGAGACGCGGGACGACTATTATACTTATGCTGGGGAAATCCCGTGGTCGAGACATTTCGCAGCGGATCTCCGAGAGCCTGATGGAAGGGCAAAGCCTGACTATCAGCGTGCATTTTCAATATACGATGGCAAGCGTTGGCTGCCCGGCATACAGATCGAGGTTCCGGCCTGCGGGTTTGCCTGGGAGAGTTATCATAGCGAGTTGAATCAGGTAGGGGGCGTCATTGTACTCGCGCCCGCTCTTTCTGAGACATTAGGGCTCTCCAATCGGCTAGGCGAATGGGACCTTTATGACCAGTCGGGGCGACTGGCCACAGCCTATCGGGAATTTAAGGGACCCAATGACACATTTCGGTCTAAACTTCTGTATCTGCGCGCCGACTTAATGAGAGTTTATCTATCCCCAAAATCGGACTTGGTTTGGCTGGTTTGGGGAGAGAGAAATTTTAGCTTCAAGAATATTCGTGTGGAGCAAGTGCGAGATGCGTTCGTAGGCCATGCGCATATTCATCGGTATTCGTCGAGGTGGCTGCCCCCATCCTAAGAGCCTGACCGGAAATGAATTGGGTGATTTCAGTGAGTTGTGGTTCCGTGTTGTTGGCTAACAAACCGGGAGCAACAACATGTGGACTGAAATCACCCGCGCGCAGTATCGGCGCGACGAGCTGCGCTACGCAAGCGACTTGCGGGCGGCGGAGTGGTCCCAGATCGCGCCGCTGCTGCCGCCGCCTCGCCGGTTGGGGCGGCCGCGCGAATGGGGTTTGCGGGTGATTGTCGATGCAATCCTGTACCAGTTGTGGACGGGCTGCCAGTGGCGTGCCCTGCCCAAGGACTTTCCACCCTATTCGACCGTCCAGGGGTACTTCTACCGCTGGCGCGACGACGGCACATGGTTGCGGATCGGCGCCGCGCTGGTGGCGCGAGCGCGGCAATTGCTCGGGCGCGATCCAGCGCCTTCGGCTGGCATCATCGACAGCCAGAGCGTGCCGACCACCGAAAGCGGCGGCCCACGCGGTGTGGATGCCGGCAAACGGATCAAGGGGCGCAAGCGCCACATCGTTACCGACAGCGAGGGCTTGCTGCTGGCGGTTCGGGTGCACCCGGCCAACATCCAGGACCCGCACGGTGCGGTGCCGCTGCTGCGCTCGCTGCGGCAAGCCTTTCCTCAACTTGACCATATCTTCGCCGACCGCGTCTACCGTGGCCAACAATTGCTCGGCGCCATTGCCGATTGCGGCCCTTGGACCATCGAGATCGTCCAGCGCCCGCCTGGTGTCAAAGGGTTCCAGCTCCTGCCCCGGCGATGGGTGGTCGAGCGCACCCTCGCCTGGTTCGGACGCAGTCGCCGTCTCGCCAAAGACTTCGAGGCAACCATCGGCAGC
>JAFAYW010000050.1 GCA_019240125.1 Alphaproteobacteria bacterium | reverse complement strand
ACAGGCGCTTGCTCGCAAGCCACGAATTCTCTCGCCTGCACCTAGAAACAGCGGACATGAGAGTGGATAGAATCTAACGTTTGGTACCCGCGTTTGACGGCGGCAATGATTTTGTCGGGATCAGCGGTCCAGACGAAAGGCTTGGGATCATCGTTTGTTTCGCGCAGAAAGCGGTTGATGGCGGCTTGGAGATCGACAATTGAGCCGAACACACCGCGTTTGAGGCGGCGTTTGCTGAGCTTGGCGAAGAAACCCTCGACGGCATTGAGCCAAGAGGCCGAAGTCGGTGTGTAATGAAACACAAAGCGCGGATGCCGAGCGAGCCAGGCGCGTGTTTTGGGGTGCTTGTGCGGACCATAGTTGTCGAGCACCACGTGGATGATCTTGCCGGGCGGGATCTCGGCCTCGATGGCGTTCAAGAAGCGAATGAACTCCTGATGCCGATGACGCTGCATGCAGCGACCGATCACCTTGCCTTCGAGCACGTTGAGGGCGGCGAAGAGCGTGGTGGTGCCATGCCTCTTATAGTCATGCGTCATCGTTCCGCAGCGCCCCGGCTTCAGCGGCAAGCCCGGCTGGGTGCGGTCGAGCGCCTGGATTTGCGATTTCTCATCGACGCTCAGCACCAGCGCGTGCGCCGGCGGATCGATGTAAAGCCCGACGATGTCGCGCAGCTTCGGCACGAATTCAGGATCGCGTGACAGCTTGAACTGCCGCAGCCGATGCGGCTGGAGCCCATGGGCGCGCCAGATACGCTGCACCGAGGAGACACTGATCTTGGCTAGCGGCGCCATCGCCGCCGCCGTCCAATGCGTCGTCTCCCCGGGCGGGTCGGCCTGCGTCAGCGCAACAACCCGCTCGGCGATCGCAGGTGACAAGGGCGGCACTCGCGAGGGGCGCGTCTTGTCGCGCAGCAGCCCTTCGACGCCCGCCTGCATGAAGCGCTCCTGCCATCGCCACAGACAGGTTTTACTCTTGCCGGTGCGGCGCATGATCTCGACGGTGCCTAACCCATCGGCGCTCAACAGCACGATCCGCGCTCGCCATACCTGTTTCTGTGGGCTGTTTCGGTCCGCGACAATCGCTTCAAGACGACGACGAGCCGCTGCGCTCACATCGACGATGATCCCTGCTCGCATCCCCCACACTCGCACCCTTGCGACGCCTGGGGAATCCACTTCAGGACTCTTCCGTCGGATTTTTTTTCACTAGGACATCGGCATCCTCTGTTATAACGTCGAGCATAGTTTCCAGATGATCGGCAAACGGGACGACGTTACCGGCCTCGGCAATGAAGCTGGCGTGGACGCCGTGACGCTGCGCGCGCCATATGTTCTCGGCCGTGATCGCCCGCGACGCGCTTGTCAGGCCGCGATTCAGCTTCGGGTGTAAGTCTAGGTGGCGGACAAGACAGCGGTAAAGCGCTCCAATGGTCAGCGTGTCCTCCAGCCGGGTGCAGCTGTCGGCAACCCGAAGCTCGAGCATCGGGAAGTGAATCGACGGACGCAGCGTCCACCAGAGAAAGCTTGCGTCCGCAATCGCTCCGGATCGCACCATCGCCGCAACGAACCGGTCATAGTCTTCGGTATCGGCAAAAAGCTCCGGCAAGCCTGTACGGGGCATTTCACCCCAGACCGAAAGCCGGTAGGCGTGCAGCCCAGTTTCTTGCCTCTGCCAGAAGGGAGAAGATGCCGAGAGCGCGAGTAGTGTCGGTGTGAACGGCAGCAGGCGGTTCATGAGGTCGACGCGGTGCTCCGGCTGCGGTATCTCGACGTGGACATGCATGCCGCAGACGACATCACGCTGGGCCAGCATCTGCATGTCGTCCGCGATAGCGTCGTAGCGTTTCTTTTTGGTGCGACTCTGCCGTTTCCACATGGCGGTTGGATTGGTGCCTCCGCCGAATACCAGAATTCCATGCTCGCGGCCAATCTCGGCCAACCCTTTGCGCAAGTCTGAAAGGGAAGCGCGCGCTGCTGCGAAGTCGGTGCAAGGCGGCGTCATGATCTCGACCTGCGCGGCGAGAAGTTCGCGCTCGACTTCGGGCATGCGATCGTGAATGTCGTCGTGGAATTGCTTCACCCTTCTCGGCGCACCCCGCGATCGTGCGTCCGCCAAGAAAAGTTCTTCCTCGATCCCGAATTGATATCTCGCCGTCATGGTCTGCCTTTTACCGCTCCGCGCCGTGTCGGCTGATTTCCTAGAAGGCCTCAATTATTCGAGGCCGCTCCTATAGCAGCCCTAGCAATCATTTGGCCCATTTCTCCGCTACTGCGGAGCTTCGTTGATTTTGGCACCGACATCATCGGATCGCGGAAAAGAAAGTCTGTCGCAATCGCAGAGGACTGCACTTGCCGCCCCAAGTCGGGCCAGAGCCGATCTGCGACCCGAACTGCCCTCTGCACGGGTCGGAGGATTGGGCTGAGCCGCGACCCCGGGCTCGATGAACTGGGTGAGCCGGGCGCCTAGCGGGCGCGGCTCGAGTTCGCGGGCCACCGGCGGCATACCGCGCTCATAGCGCCCTGATGGGCACAACATTCTCCCCCTCCTCGCCCAGCCCCACTATGAAGGCCACGTGCTTGGCCCATGCGTCGAGCGCGATCCGCATCTCGTTGATGTACGAATGTCGATCGTAGACTTTGCCGAGCCCTTTCTGAGCATGATTGAGCACGCGCTCGGCCACCTCCTCGGAGATGTGTAACTCTGAGAGCCCACTCCTTACGGTTCGGCGAATATCGTGCAGAACCCAGCCGGTCACCCGCGACTTGCGGTCAAGAATCTCCTTGAGACGGCGGAGGCCCGCATAAGGGCGTTCCTGATTGACCGTAAACACGAACGGCCCAGCTTTGGGTAGTTGTTCCAGAACTTCGATCAGGGCGGGAGCGAGCGGTAGGGCGTGATCACGTTTCCCCTTGTTCCGCTCTTTGGGCAGTGTCCACAGGCTTCCGGAGATTTCGTCCCACCGCATGCAGCGAATCTCGTCTCGCCTTTGCCCGGTGAGGATTAACGCCTTCACGTAGCTCCGGCCGGGGTCAGAGAGGGTATCGGCCGCGTACCAGACGGCGCGCAACTCCTCATGGGACAGGACGCGCTCGCGCGGCGCTTCGAGCTTGCGCCGCCGAATTGTAGAGGCTGGGTTCGTCTCAATCCATTCACGCTCAACAGCCCAGTTGAGCGCCGCAACAACCTGAGATCGGACCCGGTTGACCTGGGCCCGAAGACCTTTTCGGTTCTGGAGGTCGTCAAGCATTTCGACCACGTCCGCGCGCCGAAGCGCTGAGAGCAGTATCTCTCCGATTGCCGGTTTGACGTGCATGACGAACAGCCGCTCAGTCAGGGATCCTCGCCTTTGATTCGGAAGGCAATGGTCCTCAACATAACGATCCAGCAGGTCCGCTACGCTAACGGGCCGCCCTGCAGCAGCACGTCTTTCTGCCGCCTCGTGGGCTTCTCGTGCAAGTAGGTCGGTTCCGTGCGCCGCGGCGGCGGCAATAGTCTTCGCGCGCGTTCTCGCGTCAGAAAGCGAGACGGCGGGATAGCTGCCGAACGTCGCTCGACGTTGCGCTTGACCTTTGAGGCGATAACGGATCGCCCATGATCTTACGCCATTCGGGGTCACCCGAAGCACCAAGCCCGGGGCTTCGGCATCCAGGATCTCCAGGCGCCCGGTAGACGGGGGTGTGACCGTTTGCAGATATCGATCGGTAAGTCGCCGCGCGCTTGATCCCTGCCGCATGTCTAATACCCGTTGGGGACTTACCGGGGACTTATCGCGCGGCGGCTTGCCGTGCACAAGGGCGAAGGACGGCGAATATGTTTTCTCAAGAAGCGTATGCTCTGCGACCGCATGCGAGCGCAACTGTGAATTTCGGCGAACGACGATGAACATCGAACCCCACGTCTCCTAGACGTGAAGCCTCCCTGTTTCAAACTTGGCCGGATCATTGTGTCCGGCCAATTTTCTTTGCGCCGCCGGAGAGCTGGGAATGCGCGATCCCAGCTCGCGATCATCGTTGCCCCTGCGCTTGCCGCCTCAGGGTCGGTGAAGGGCTTCACCGGTTCGCGAAACAGCCTCACCACGGCTTTCCAGCAGTCGGAGCAAGGCCTCATGCTGCGGGCCATGTCCCTCTTGAAGAAAGTCTCGTAGTTCCCACACTGATGATCGACCGCCGGAGGCGCGGTTTGGCTGATGCCGCACCTGCAGCCGCTCTGTCTCGGGCTCCTGGATCAAATACCATTGGTCGCCGTTGGAGCTTTGATAGATGGCCTCTTCATTCGATGGCATCGCTGATCTCCGTGGCTGGAAAATAGAAACAAAAAACGCCGCCTCGCATCATCAGGCTGGTGCTGGATCAAGCTAGTGCTGGCATATAATTCGCCAACGACCCGCCGACAGAAGCGTCCCGTTAGGCTTTAGATCAAGCGCCTGGCCGATAACCCATTACAGGAGGCCTCCATGGCCGATGCTCTGAAACAGCTTGCCGATGCCGGCGTCGCCGTTTGGCTGGATGATCTCAGCCGTGCGCGGATCCAGTCGGGCGAACTGGCCAGGATGGTCGAACACGACGGGGTGGTGGGTATCACGACAAACCCGACCATCTTCGCCAAGGCGATCGGTTCGGGGTCCGGTTATGAAGACCAGGTGCATGATCTGGCCCTGCGGGGTACGGCGGTGGGAGAGACGGTGCGGCTCCTTACCGCCTGGGACGTCCGGGCCGCCTGCGACGTTCTGCGCTCTACGGCAACCCGGACGAACGGGCGTGACGGCCGCGTATCGATCGAAGTCGATCCTCGCATTGCGCAGGATGCCGCACGCACAGCGGCGGAAGCCCGCGGCCTCTGGTGGCTGGTCGATCGGCCCAACCTGTTCATCAAGATCCCGGGGACCCTGGCCGGCCTGCCGGCAATCACCGAAACACTGGCCGCCGGCATCTCTGTAAACGTGACCCTGATCTTCTCGGTCGACCGGTACCGAGCCGTGCTCGATGCCTTCATGAGCGGCCTCGAGCAACGGCTGGCCGGTGGCGAATCGCTCGACGGCTTGGAAAGCGTGGCGTCGTTCTTCGTAAGCCGGATCGACGTCGAGGTTGATCGGCGGCTCGATGCCATGACCCAGCGCGGCGATGCAGACGCCGCGCGGCTGCGCGGTAAAGCGGCGACCGCGAATGCACAGCTGGCCTATGAGGTCTATGAGCAGACCTTGGCGTCGCCGCGGTGGCAGGCATTACAGTCCCACGGCGGCAGAATGCAGCGACTGCTCTGGGCTTCAACCGGCGTCAAGGACAAGGCCTACGACGATACCCGTTATGTCGTGGACCTGGCCGCACCGGACACCGTGAACACGATGCCGGCGGCCACGCTGGAGGCGGTGGCAGACCATGGCAGGCCGCGGGGGAATGCGATCGCGGGCACCTATGAGGCAGCACACCGCACGTTCGAGGATTTGCAGAGGATTGGCATCGACTTCGATGACGTCGTAACCGGGCTGGAAGAGCAGGGTCTTGCCTCCTTCGCCACGAGTTGGGAGGAGCTGATCGCGTCGGTGTCCGGGCAGCTGCAGAAAGCAGGCGCGCAGGTCATGCCGGCTGGAGCAGTAGCGCCGATCAGCGGGGATGGCCACACAGCGGGAACGGGTCCGGCATCAGCGGCGCCGCTTCGGACTGCGCGGGTTGCGCAGCCTGCGCGGTGAGTGAGTCGCCGCACGCTAGGGCAATTTCCTCATGGGCTGGGCGAGCCGTTCGTGCCAGCGGATCGGGATCATTCGGGCGAATGGCTTTGTCCCAGCCGGAGGCAAAGCTGCGCCAGGACCGGTTGACGAAGCAGGATGGCGGCTGCCTCGCAGGGCACCCACTTGACCACGCGCTTATGCCGCTCTGGCCATCGCGATAATGTGGCGGTTGCCTCAAGCAGATATACCCAGACCTCCATGATGATGCGCAGCTGCGGATTGGCGCTTCGCTTGGTATCGCGATACATTGCAACCGCGTCAGTCACGACAAACCCGACCACCCCAGCCTCTTCATAAGCCTCCTTGGCGGCATTCTCCGCGAAGCTGAGATGCGCCGGGATGCGGCCTTTCGGGATGCCCCATTTCTTTAGCTTCTTCGTGCTGATGAGCATGATTTCCGGCGCCCGTCTCTTGATCTGGCGGAAAACCAGTGCTCCGGACTCCCGCAGCGCGGAGCCATGCTCCAGCGGCGGCGCGAAGGGGCGCGCGTGCGTCAGTTCCTGAAGCAATGATTCCGGCAGGCTCCAGTGTTTTTCGTGCTTTGATCGGCGCTTGAGTGTCTTCCGGCGGCCTCGCACATCGATAGGCGCTAGCGAGAAAGCAAGGCTTTGCTCTTTCGATCCCTTTCTGGCGCGGCCGGCAGCATCCGACTTCTTCATGCTCAGCCTCCCCTCCCGGCATTGCTCAGTCTGCGCAGTGCAACGTTCATTCCGTTCCTGCGATCCCTGACCCGAGTTTTCCGGGGCGTGGTGGGTCGGCATTCCGGATCGTCGGCGCCTCGCAGGCCATCGGCGGCTATCGCCCGACACTCGTACGCGACGGCTGCCGACTCAAGAAGATGCGTCCGGATCAACGAGGCGGCTGGGCGTACGGCTGCTCAAGCCAGCGCAATCCTTTCCCACATCAACCGGGCGTCGCGAGCCGGGTCATTCTCGACCTTCCACTCGGCGTTGATCATCATCGTGGCGCGCGACGCGGTGTCGTATGCCGGCCAATGCGGGATTGCCTTGTTGTCGGGGCTTCCGGTGCGGGCAAAGGCGGCCCAGCTCGCCGATTCAGCGGCCGCGATGGCATGAACCGTCGCCGAATGGTCGTTGTTGCCAACGACATCAGTGGTGTCGAAAGCAAACGGGACGTCGATTGCGTGCGGCGAGCGTAGCTTGCCGCCAAACACCGGCGATTCCCAGTTGAACGAGTACATGAACACCGGCGCCTTGCCTTGCGCCGCCTTGCGTTCGGCCAGCAATACCGAGCGTACCCAGAAGTTGGATGCGGTGGTGATCGTGATCAGCAATTCGGCCGGGTTCATCGCGGGATAGTCGCGGCGATACGAAGCCAGCACAGCCTCCGTGTCGGCGCCGGCGATCTTTGTGACCCGGTCCTTGAGCTCGCCCTCGCTCAAGCTGCGGTTCCACACCGCATCGTCCGGCGCGAGGAAGATCGCGTTCTCATCCTTGGTGCCGCCGACCATGATCGGGATATCGGCGGAGATCTCCGTGGCGGTCGGATCGAACGGATTATGCGGCAGGTCGTGGCCCTCGACGACGGGGCCAAATCCGTACCGGTCGAGCAGCGGGTGAGCCGGGCGGCCGACCTTACCGAGCGCCGGCTCGATCGCAGCCAGCATCTGCTTGATCGGCAGCCGTTGCAATTTGTCGAGGTCCTTCGGCGTCAGCTCGAGCTGGGTCAGCACCGCATCGGCGACCTTGGCCGACGCCTCCTTGCTCGCCATTCGGATACCGGCGCCGCTCATGACGATGGCACGATGAAACAGCCCCTTGGCCGCCGGCATCGCAAGCAGTGCGCTGACTTTGCCGCCACCCCCGGATTGGCCGAAAATCGTCACGTTGCCGGGATCGCCGCCAAACCTGGCGATGTTGTCGCGCACCCATTCGAGCGAGGCGACAAGGTCGAGAACGCCGGCATTGCCGGAACGCGCAAAACGGTCGCCACCGAGCTCGGCCAGGTTCAGGAAGCCAAAAATGTTGAGACGGTGGTTGATGGTCACGACAACCACATCGCCTCGGCGCGCGAGATTTGCGCCATCGGTCCGTGGCACGTTCGGCGAGCCATACGAGAACGCTCCGCCGTGAAACCACACCATGACCGGCCGCTTCGCTCCATCTAGGCCCGGTGACCAGAGATTGAGCGTCAGACAGTCTTCGCTTTCCGGAACCCGGTCAGGCTCACCCGAAAGCGAGGCCAGTTCCGGCCGGCGCGAGCCGGGCGAGGCTTGCGGCGCATGCCCCGCCCACGCCACGGCATCGCGCACCCCTGCCCAGGGTTCCGGCTTTTGCGGCGGCATGAACCGGTTGGCGCCGGCCGTTGAGGCGCCATAGGGCACACCCCTGAACCCGGCAATACCATCTATTGTAAAACCCTTGATCTTGCCGGAACTGGTCTCAACCACGGGATCGGCCGCCGCCGCCCAGGCGCGCGGCGAGGGTCCCAGCAACAGCGCGGCTCCGGCCCATCTGGCCTGCGCCAATAGGGTGCGGCGGTGCAGACGCAAGCCTGGGTTCGACATCTTCCCTCCCAAATCCCGCTATTCGCGCGGCTGCTTCGGGTCGCGGCCACAGCTGCGCACCACGATCCGCCATCCAGGATGAGCGATGCCCCCTCACCTCGCAATGGGCTACCGCGGCCGGGCTTTTCAGCACAGCTTTGGAATGGGCTCCGTTCTGCCTGCCGCAGGCCTGTTTTCGCGTCACGGGTGGATCTTGAAGGCTATCGGCACAACCAGCTGAACGACCGAGCCGGGCACGTCCGCCGGCAATGCGGGCAGCGGTTGTGCACGCTGAATGAGAGCCATCGCTTCGTCATCGAGCAGTGAAAAGCCAGAACTGCGTTCGATATGCGCAGCCAGGACCCTGCCGCCGCGATCCATTGTGAAAACCAACGCGACAATCCCTTCCTGCCGCTGCTCCTGCGCGACGCGGGGATAGCGCTTGTAGCGCGCCAACCAGCCCACCAGTTGCGCCTGCCAGTTGGCCCGGGCGCCCGCGATCGCGCCTGGCGATGGCTGCGGTGGCGCCGGTGGCTGGGGCGCCGCGGAAGGCGGCGCGGCGGGGCGTGGTTCAAGGGGCCGAGGTTGAACGGGGCGGGGTTCTGCCGCTGGAACCGCCGGCTGCGGTCGGGGCGGGGTGACCGATCGCGGCTTTGCTGGACGCGGCGGTGGCGGTGGCTTGGGTAGCGCGACCGCCTTTGGCGGTGGCGGTGGCTCGGGTATCTCGGCTGGTACCGGCGGGGGAGGTGATTGGGGCTCGGGCGCCACTGCTTGCGGTGGTTGCGGCACCGGCGCCGGCGGTGCGGCAATGAGAGCGGGCGGCTCTGGAGCCGGAGCCAGCTGGATCAGCACGGCGGCGGGCGGTTCGCCAGGCGCTTCGGTCATGATCGGGCGGGCGATCAGAAACAATAGCAATCCGACGTGTATCGCCAGCACGGCGACAAGGCTCGCGATCCAGCGGGTCGTCGCGACGGAGTCATGCGGCGCGACGCCACGATCATCGAGCCGGTCGGCGGCAATGCTCATGGCGGGTCATGCGCCTCCAGACCAACCAGGCCGACTTTGAGGTAACTGGCATCCCGCAGGATATTCATCACCTGCATGAGTTCGCCGTAATCGACCTGCTTGTCCGCCCTTAGAAAGATCCGCTGGTCTTTGTCATTGCCGGATGCGGCGTCGAGCGCCGCGACGAGATCGCCCTGCGCCACACTGGTTTCGCCTAGCGCCAGCGAGCGATCCGCCTTGATCGTCAGGAACACGGGTTTGGGCGGACGCGCTTCAGGTTGCGCGGTTGAGACGGGCAAATCGACCGCCACATCGACTGTCGCCAACGGCGCCGCCACCATGAAGATGATCAGCAAGACCAGCATCACGTCGATAAACGGCGTCACGTTGATCTCGTGAGCTTCCTTGAGATCGTCATCGCCGTGCCGCAGGCTGAAGGCCACGGGGCTACTCCGCCGCAGCGCGTATCCGCGCCGTCGGGCTTGCCCGATCGAGATCGCGCGACACCAGTCGCAGCACGGCGGCCGCCGCATCCGCCATCAGGACGCGGCAACCGGCGGTTTTGCGAGCCAGCAGATTGTAGAGCACGACAGCCGGGATCGCCGCGACGAGGCCTATCGCGGTGGCAAGCAGTGCCTCGGCGATGCCCGGGGCGACCACCGCCAGATTGGTCGTCTGCGCCTTCGAGATGCCGATAAAGCTGTTCATGATGCCCAGACCGTGCCGAACAGGCCGACAAACGGGGCGGTCGCCCCGATCGTCGCCAGCACGCCGGTGCCGCGCGACAGGCCCCGCCCCAGCCCGACCTCGATGCGCTCAAGGCGAGAGGCCACCCGCTCCTTGATGCCTTCGACCGAACCGTCGGCCGACAGGCGCATTTCGGTCATCGCGGCACCCAGCAATTTGCCATCGGGGCCGGCGCCGGCAAGTTGCTTCGCGGCCTCGGCGATAGACCCGGCGGTGTCCAGCGCCGCCAGGCCATAGCGCAACTTGCGCTGCATCAACGGCAGCTCGATCGCCTTGGCAAGACCCACAGTCCAGGTCGTAACCGAGGCCAGCGCGAGCCCTATGATCACCCCTTTCACCACGCTGTCGGCGGTCAGGAACATGTTCCATGGCGACAAATCGTGCGGCAGCGCGGCGCGCAGCATCTTTGCCGTGTCCGGCAACGGGCCGTCCGTCGCAGGCGCTTGCGCCAGCGCGGGCACCGCAAGCCCCATCAGCATCGCCGTTATCAACCCGCCCTTCATCATGCGTAGCGTCATTCTCCGGCCCTCCGTGCCGTTAAACGAGATGGATTGCGCTTTCCCGGTCGGTTGGTGGCAGAGGCGGGCGAAGGGGCATCCGGCGCCGCTTGCTCCACCACATCGCGCTCCGGTCACCGCAAACCCCAGCGGGAGGATCTGCCGAACAATGCGACGCGTCATGTATCGGCCCATTGCCGCAGCAGGTTGTGGTAGATGTTGGTGAGTTTCAGCAGCGCTGCCGCATCGGACTCGCCGACGGTGAGTTGCTGGATCGCGGTGTCGAGTTCGAAAAGCATGCTGCGCTGCTGATCGCTGCGCACCATGCTCTCGATCCAGAAAAACGAGGCGAGACGGGTGCCGCGCCGCACCGGCTCGACACGATGCAGGCTGGTGCCGGGATAAAGGATCGCATCGCCCGCCGGAAATTTAACGCGCTGCGCACCGTACGCGTCATCGATGACCAACTCGCCGCCGTCATAGCTTTGCGGTGGTGTCAGAAACACCGTGATGGAGATGTCGGTGCGTACCCTATAGGGCGTGCCGGTAATCGGGCGGATCGCGCCATCGACATGATCGCCGTAGGTCTGGCCACCTTGGTACCGATTGAACAGCGGCGGCACGATCTTCAAGGGTAATGCCGCCGACAAAAACAACGGGTTGCGCTCCAGGGCGGTCAGGATCACGTCACCGAGCTGACGAGCTACCGGATGCCGCTCGGGAATCTGCTGGTTGTCCTTCACTCGCTCTGACTGATGGCCGGCGGTGGCGCGCCCATCGATCCATTCGGCGCGCGCGAGTGCCTGGTGGCACAGCGTCAGTTGTGCCGCATCGAGTATGTTGGGCAAGTGGACCAGCATCGCCCGTCAATATTTGTAGGCCAACGTCATCAGCGCGGTGCGGCCGCCACCGGGCACGACATGCGCCGGATGCAACTGGTCGTAATATTTGTTGTCGGTCAGATTGTAGAGATTAAGCTGCAGCGACACCTGTTCGCTGAGCGGGTATTTGAGCATCGCACCGAGCGTCCAATACCCCGGCACCTCCTTGAAGAAGGCGACACCACCCGCCGTCGTGGGTGTCGTCGCGGCAAACCGGCTTGACACGACATTGATGCCGCCGCCGACTTCAAGCTTCCACCAGGGCAGGTGATACTCGGTCCACAGATTGGCGGTGTGCATCGGCGTATTGGCGAGGCGGTGACCGAGATCGCTGGTCGGTCCCGTCACGGGCGATTTATCGATTTCGCTGAAGGTATAACCGTAACCGGCCATGATCTCCCAGACGGGGGTAATGTGACCGGTCACCGAGAGTTCCCCGCCTTTGGCGATCGCGTCGCCGGCGAGGATGTTGAAGAGCGGGTTGTTCGGGTCCGGTTCGCGGACGTTGAACTGCTGGGTCTGGAACAGCGCCCCGGCAACCGACAGCGCGCCGTCGTTGAAGTCCCATTTCGACCCGATCTCGTAGCTCTGGTTGCGTTCCGATGCCAAGGCTGCCGTGGCGGTCGAAAGCGACAGGGCCTCCGCCGACGGGTTGAACGAGGTACCGGCGGCGAAATAGACAGTGCCCTCCGGCGCCGGTTTGTAGACCAGCGCGCCACGCCAGGTGACGGCGGAATCCACATGCTTGAACGAGGTGGTCGCGGCACCGGCATGGGTGACCGGGTTGGCGTCGGTGGTCTGGTCGAACGCGGCGTCGAACCGGTCCCAACGAACCCCGCCCATCAATTGCCACTGCTCGCCCAATTTTATCGTATCGAGCGCATACACCGCCTGGGTGAGCGCTGTCGTCGAGGTCTGTGACGAGGGGTAGATGACGGCATTGTATGGATCGCTCGGGGACGGCATCAGCAGCGGTGTCAGACTGTAAGGAGCGATCGTGCTGTCGCGATTTGGGTCCGACGTCTCGCGGCCAATTTCGACCCCGCTGCGAAAGTCGTGGTCAAAGATGGCGGTGCGGAACCTTGCTGTCACATCCAGCTGGTTCTGCAGAAACGTTTCCACTGAATTGCCGGCCAGCTGATTGCGCGCGACATTCAGGCTGCTGAGTGGCGTATCGGGCGCCACCAGCAGCGCTACACCGGTGGCACCGGGCGTTGCAGTACTCGCCGGGGTGTAAAGCTGTGGCTCGGTGATGTCGAAGGATCTTGTGTAATGCGCGTAGCGCACTTGATCCGAGACGGTGATTGCGTTGTTGACGTCGTGTTCGATCTTGAAGGTCGGCATATCGACATTTGTGCGCAGGTAATTGCCGTTCTCAAACCCGTAATAATTGCTTTGGGTCAGCGGCAGCGGCGCCGGGCGGGCAATCTGCGGCGCCGATCCCGCGATGCCCCGATACACCCAGGGCAGCCCGTAATCCGGGACGTCGTATTCCTGCTGGTGCAGATAGGTGAAATAGGCCCGCGTCGGGGTGCCGAGCCCGAGCGCCAGCGAGGGCGCGATACCAAAGCGGCTGTTGCGCGCGTTGTCACGGGCGGCGACATGGTTGTCGTTGGCCATCAGGTTGATGCGCATGGCGGCGCCCTCGCCGAGCTGCGGCAACGGCTGATCGACATCGACCGTGAGGCGCCGCGTCAGGTCGGAGCCGAATGAGAGCGTACCGGCGATAAACGGGTCGAGCCGCGGCAATTTGCTGTCCTGCTCGACAACCCCGCCAGTCGAGCCGCGGCCGAAGATGATGCCGGCCGGCCCTTTCAACACCTGGATGTCTTCGAGATAGAACGGGTCGCGATAGTAGCTGCCGAAATCGCGCATCCCATCGAGAAAGATGTCGTTGCGCGCGGTGAAGCCGCGGATCGTCAGATTGTCGCCCTGCGAGGCGCCCTCGCCGGCGGCTATGGCGATGCCGGGTACGTTACGCAGCGCATCGCGGAAATTTGTCGTGCCCTGGTCGTCGAGCACCTTGCGAGAGACCGTGTCGACCGTCTGCGGCGTATCAAGCAAGGGCTCGGTGAGTTTCTTGATGCCTGGCTGATCGATCTTGTAATCGGCCGGCGGTGCCCCCCCGGCGCCCTCGACGGCGAGTGTCGGAAGCTCGACCGCGCCGCCACCCGCGGGGGTAGCGGTTGAGGCAGCGGTTTCGCTGGCGGCTTGCGCGAGTGCCGGAGCGCCGCTCCAGCTCAACGCAAGCGTCGCGGCCGATCCGAGCAGCGTCTGTCTGAGACCGCGAGAGCCCGCCGTGCTTGCGCCGGCGGCACGGCGGCGAATGGCCGATCGGAGATCGCCTGAGTTGGTTGACGCCATCAGCTTTTTTCCAGGAATTGTTTGGCATGTTGTTTCCTGGCTGGCGTGTCCCTGGCGGGCCGGCTGGCTGGGGAAAATGTGGGTGAGGCAGCCGGGCTTATTTCGTCAGGATCAACTTATTGCTGCGGGTGAGGATCAGGCGGTAGCGCTCCTGTCCGTGTTGGATCAGGAGCTCGCGACCGCCCCGCAACAGCTCCGTACTTGAGACGACGCTCGGAGGAGGATCGGCGTCGGGGCGAATTTCCGTGGGGTGCCGACAATGCATCCCAGAACTCCGTGTTGCGAACGAGTCGCATCGTCAACCAAGCCGCGAGCGAACGCAACTCATAATCGTTCGCACCCACCGAAGATGCTAGTGTCGCTACTCCTCAGATCAGGATCGGGCGCCTGGAGTCTGGCGCGGCCCGCTAGGAGCTTGGCTCCCCGCCCTTGTTTCCATTGGGCGATGGTCCCTGGAGCGCGGGAGGCAGGGGGCCGCGAAGCTGCTCGAATTGCCAGCGGTTGATAATACCATCCCGATACGCATCATCGGGCGTCGGCGCCGCGGCGCGCCAGTTACTGTCTCCAGGGCTGCGGTAAGCCGGCGCGAACTGCTGTGGTTGATTGGGAGGCGAGTACGGCGACTGAGCCCGGGCCGGCCCGATCAGCCCTGCCCCGATCAGACCTCCCATGATGACCGCCGAGACTACGAGATGCTTTCCGGTCACCCCGGTCGACGTCCGCGGCACAATGTCAAGGGTGCCGGTACGCACGATCACGCCTGCACATCGCCCGGTTCGATATCGACCCTTGGGCGGGGCTCGGCCCAGTCCTCGGTCCCATGCAGGGGACAATTTGGATCGCAGAGAGGCTCCGGCCCGGCTTGCGGCGGGCAGGTGCATCCCTGGGCGATCGCGTCCGGGCTATTAGGCTGAGTGGTTTTCATGCTCGGCTAACACCCGCAGACCGCGGAATTCCACAATTCTCGGGACGCCACGACAATTTGAACCGCCGACGCGCCAGGCATAGGTCCCGCGTCCGTGCGACGGGACTGCACAGGCACGCGGCACGCCCGAACGCGCCGCAACGGTCAGCCGAGCGCGAGAGCGCGATAGCCGCTCGCCGCGACGGCGTCGCAGTGCTCGCGATAGGCCGGATGTCCGCCGCTGTACCGCATGATCCTCGGCCTCTGCTTACCCTCGACGTTGCGATTGACGCCGGTCATCCACGAGCTGATTTCGTTCATCAACTGCCCCTGACCGAGGGCCATAACGTGGTCCGTCCACTCGGCGACCCCGGCGGAGGTAGCCTCGACCCGGGTCACACCGCGTTCGGTGGCGAACTGGATCAAACCCGTGACCCACTCGACGCTGTACTCCGCGGTGCGGGTGAAATTGCCGAGACCGGCATGCGGACCCATCACCATGAGCATGTTGGGAAAGCCTTCGACCAGGACGCCGAGATAGGTTTGCGGCCCGTCCTGCCAGAGATCCTTCAGCCGCACGCCATCGACCCCGCGAATATCGATCCGGTCAAAGGCGCCGGTGATCGCGTCGAACCCCGTGGCGTAGATGATGATATCGAGCTCGTACTCGCGGTCGCTGGTCTTGATACCGGTCGGGGTGATGCGCTCGATCGGGGTGTCGTTGATGTCGACAAGTTCGACATTGGGCTGGTTGTAGACTTCGTAGTAGCCGGTCTCGAGGGGCACGCGGCGGGTGCCGAGGCCGTGATTCTTCGGGATCAGCTTTTCGGCCACCGCCGGGTCCTTGACGCGCTGGCGGATCTTGCGGGCGATGAACTCGGACGCCAGCCGGTTGGCCTCGCGGTCGGTCAGTGTGTCGCTGAACTGCCCCATCCACACGCCAAAGCCGGGTGAATCGTAGAGTTTTTCCCAGAAGGCCTCGCGTTCCGCGGCCGACACCTCCATCGTCTTGCGAGGGTCGGGCGCGTGGATATAGCAGCCCGGCGAGGTGCGGCAGAGTGCGAAAATTTCATCGTAGCGCGACTGGATGTCGTGCATCTCGGCTTTGGAAATCTTGCCGTTATGAAGTGGCGCGCACCAGTTCGGGGTGCGCTGGAACACGCTGAGATGCCCCACCGTCTTAGCGATTTCCTGAATCGTCTGCACCGCCGTCGCGCCGGTACCGATAATGCCGACCCGCTTGCCGGCGAAATCGACACCTTCCTTTGGCCAGGCATGCGTGTGACAGGCCTGCCCTTTGAATGTGCTGACCCCGGGAATATTGGGCATCGTCGGCGCCGACAGGATGCCGATCGCGGTCAGCAGGAACCGCGCCGAATAGCGTCGCCCATCTTCCAGGACGATATCCCAACTGCTGGTTTCCTCCTGGAACTGCGCCGATGCGACCCGGCTTTGCAGCTGGATGTCTCGGCGCAGATCGAACTTGTCGGCGACATGATTGAGATAGCGCTCGGTCTCGGGCTGGGGCGCGAAATGCTCCTGCCAGTGCCACTCCTTCAGCAGTTCCGGCGAGAAGGAATAGCCGTAGGTCCAGCTTTCGGAATCGAAGCGCGCGCCCGGGTACCGGTTCCAGTACCAGGTGCCGCCGACCCCGGTTCCGGCTTCAAACACCCGCACACGCAGACCAAGCTCGCGCAGCCGATAGAGCTGGTAGAGCCCCGAAACACCGGCACCGATCACGATCGCATCGAAATCCAGCTCTTCGGGGACCGCCGCGATGCGGGGGGACGTGCTCATATAACTGCTCCTGACAGTGGGACGGTCGCCTGTGTCACAGCGCGAGTGTCACGGCGCGAGGTCGCCAGGCCGGCTTCGTAAAAAAGATAGCCTAGCTTATTAACAGCCTGCCTTGCAGAAAACGAGGCCCAGGTCTTCCGTTGCATCCCACCCTATGCCTGTCCTTAGAAGGTGCCGATAACGCTGCTCTTCTTTGCGGAGGTCAGGCCGAGGGCAGCGGTGGCGTCATCCGTCAGCGGGCCGACCGACGCGGGCACGCACCCTGGCACAGCGGCGCGCGCCGCTTCGAAGGCCTCGTCCGAATTCCCGGCCGCGACGGCGACCAGACGCTTCAACGGGGTGTGACCCGTTTGCGTATCCGGCCCGCTAACCAACATCATCCAACCTTTCATGTCGCCCTCCCGCGATCAATCTTGTCCGGGTTAAGATAACCCTTGCCACTCGCCGGGGGTAGCGCCCGCTTCAAGGATCGTTCGAGGCGTCGCACACTGGCTTCCGTTGTCTCGCCGGGACCACGCGGCACCCAGAGAGTTGGCACGCGTCAGAAAATGCCCTCGCATGACTCAGAACATCTATGACGACCCGACTTTCTTCGCCGGCTATGCGCGATTGCCGCGCTCGCAGGCGGGGCTCGAGGCGGCACCGGAATGGCCGTCATTGCGGGCGCTATTGCCGGATCTGCGTGATCTCCGAGTGCTTGATCTCGGCTGCGGCTATGGCTGGTTCTGCCGCTGGGCGCGCGAGCAAGGCGCGGCTGGCGTCCTCGGGCTCGATGTCTCCGAAAAGATGCTGGAACGCGCCATCGCCGACACGCAGGACCCGGCGATCGCCTATCGCCGCGGCGATCTTGAAACGGTGGCGTTGCCCTGGGGTGCGTTCGACGTCGCCTACAGCTCGCTGGCGTTGCATTACCTGGCCGATCTCGGGGGCCTGCTGGCGCGGGTGCATGACGCGCTGGTGCCCGAGGGCATTCTGGTGTTCTCGGCCGAGCACCCGATCTACACGGCGCCGAACCGGCCGCACTGGACCGATGCGGAGACGGGCGGCAAGGCGTGGCCGCTCGATCGCTATCTGGAGGAGGGGCCGCGCTCAACAGATTGGCTCGCCCCGGGCGTCATCAAGCAGCACCGCACCATGGCGACGTACCTGAACCTGCTGATCGAGGCCGGGTTCGGCATTACCCATGTCGAGGAATGGGGTCCGAGCCCGGCGCAGATCGCCGAGCATCCGGAATGGGCACCGGAGCGGGACAGGCCGCCCTTCCTGATTGTCGCTGCCCAGCGCTAAGGCTTTCGCCGCGCCCGGTTCGCGCCCATATTTGCCGAACAGGAACGTACTTGGCCGATCCGGAGTGCTGAATGAGCAATCTCGCTGTCACCAATGAATTGTTTTTCGACCGCACCGGGCTTGATTCCGGCCGCGTCGAGTCGATCGTCGGCGAGGCGCTGGCCGGCATGGATGACGGCGAGTTGTTCCTCGAATACAGCCAGTCGGAGAGCGTCGCGCTCGATGACGGGCGCATCAAGAGCGCCTCGTTCGACACAACGCAGGGCTTCGGTCTGCGCGCCGTCGCCGACGACGCGGCGGGTTATGCGCATGCGTCGGATCTGTCGGAGCCGGCGCTGCGCCGTGCCGCCGCGGCGGTGCGCGCCGTCGCCACCGGCCATCACGGCACCCTCGCCGCTCCGCCGGCCGGCACTAACCGCATGCTTTATACCGACATGAACCCGCTGGGGGCGGTCGATCTGACCGCCCGCGCCAAATTGTTGGCCGATATCGATGCATATGCCCGCGCCAGGGACGCGCGTGTGCGGCAGGTCATGGCGTCGCTCAGCGGCGTCTGGCAGGCGGTGCAGATCATCCGCGCCGACGGAAGCCGCGCCGCCGATAT
>JAFAYW010000015.1 GCA_019240125.1 Alphaproteobacteria bacterium | reverse complement strand
CTCGCCCACTCCGGGGAGTGCCTGGGCCACCTCGATGCCGAGCTTCTGCAGCCGCTCCGGCTGGCCGATCCCCGACAATTCCAGCAATTGCGGCGAATTGATCGTGCCGGCACTGATCACCACTTCACGGCCACAACGCGCCTCGCGCGGCGCTCCTCCGACCGAATACCGCACCCCGACGCAGCGCTTGCCTTCGATCAAAATCCGCTCGGTCAGCGCGTTGGTTTCGATTTGCAGGTTCTGGCGGCCTCGAATCGGATCGAGATAGGCGCGGGCGGTGCTCTGGCGGCGGCCGCGGGAGATCGTCGCCTGGCTCATCGCGATACCTTCCTGGCTCTTCCCGTTATAGTCCGGGTTGTGCGGGATGCCGACTTGGCCCGCCGCCTCGATGATCGTGCGGAAAATTAGGTCGCGCGGCTCCGGGTTGGTGACCAGCAGCGGCCCGTCATGCCCTCGAAAATCTTTGTCGCTGCTGCCCGACCAGCTCTCCATGCGCTTGAAGAAGGGCAATACCTCCTCATAGCTCCAGCCGCGATTGCCCATCTGCGCCCATGTGTCGAAATCCTGGGCCTGCCCCCGCACAAAGGCCATGCCGTTGATCGAGCTGGAACCGCCAAGCAGTTTGCCCCGCGGCACCGGGATTCGCCGGCCGTTGGTATTCGCCTCGGGTTCGGCGGAGTAAAGCCAGTTGGCGGCCGGGTTCTTGATCAGCCGCGCCGACCCGACAGGGATGAACGACCAGGGGTGGCTTGCCGCGCCGGCTTCGAGCAGCAAGACCTTGTGGCGCGGGTCGGCAGACAGCCGATGCGCCACCGCCGCCCCGGCCGACCCGGCGCCGACCACGATGTAGTCATAGGTGTCCATCCCCCGCTCCCCGCCTGATTTGCGCGTTGTCGATGCGACTTGGGCATATCGTACAAGAAGAGAAACGGTGTTCGGAAATCGAACCTGTGCCGGACGCTACGATCTTGTGACAGGGCTGACCCGCTACGCTTGCGAGCGATCCTGCCAAGGCGCATAAGCTGAAATGTCGGCATCGCGAGCTTATTGACGCGGTTAAGCACCGCGATCCCGGTCGTGGGGGGCGTAGGGCGGTTTGCAGGAAGTCTTAACGATGGAGGCGTCGGCCGCGCCGATTCCGGTCATGCCGGCGCGCCCGGCCGAGCCGCTGCCGACCCGCGAGTTCTTTAAGGCGGTCGCCTCCAACTCGCTGACCGCCTGCGACGAGGAGCTGTTCAACGAGCTGATCGTGCCGCGCCGCTATCTGTGGCAGCGCGTTTTTTTCGTCAGCGACCCCGAGGGGATTCGCCGCGTCTTTCTCGACAATGTCGGCAATTATCCGCGCTATCGTCATATCCGCCGTCTGTTCCAGGCCGGCCTCGGCACCGGGACGCTGGGCACCGAGGGTGAATTATGGGCGCGGCACCGGCGCATCTCGGCGCCGTCGCTCGACCCGCGCGCCATTGCGCCCGATGTCCCGGCGATGATCGCCCTGGCCGAGGACTTGGTCGGCCAGCTTGATGAGGTGGATGGTGACGGCATTGTCGATGTCGAGGCGGTGATCGGCATCGTGCTTATCGCCTTGTGGAATCAGGTGGTGACCGCGGGCGATCCCGAAGCCGAGCCGATGCTGCGGGGCTTGTCGAAATACCCGCGCAAGCCGCGCTTTGTCGATTTCACACCGCTCGGTCAGCTGATCGACCCGTTCCGCCCGGCCAATCAGCGGCGCCAGAAGGTCGCTGCCTTTGACGATCTGCTGTTCCGCCTGATCGACGAGCGGATCAGCGACGACTACCCCGGCCCGCACGATCTCGTCTGGCGGCTGATCCACCTGAGCGACCGCAAAACCGGCGATCATCTGAGCCGCGAGGAGGTGCGTGACGAGGCGGCCAGCGTCATCGCCGGCGGCGTCTCGCCGACGATCCGCGCGCTGACCTGGATATGGTACCTGCTCGCGTTGCACCCCGAGGCCGAGGCCAGGTTGCACGCCGAACTCGATACGGTGTTGCAGGGCAAGCCGCCGACCCCGGTGCAACTGCCGCTCTTGCCCTACACGCGCCGGGTGATCGACGAGACGATGCGGCTCTACCCGCCGATCCCCGGCATCATCCGCGAGGCCGCTGCCGAGGACACCGTGTGCGGTTACCATATCCCGCCACGCTCGGTAATGGCAATCATGCCCTGGGTGGTGCACCGCCACCGCAAGCTGTGGGACGATCCCGACTGTTTCGACCCCGACCGCTTCACGCCGGAGCGCTCGACTGGCCGCTCGCGCTTTGCCTATGTGCCGTTCGCCGCCGGCCCGCGCATCTGCGTCGGCGCCTCATTTGCGATGACCCAGATGCTGGCGGTGATGGCGGTATTGGCGCGCCGCTATCGCTTCCGCCTGGTTCCCGAACACCCGGTGCGCCCGGTCGGGCGTATCAGCCTGCACCCATTCGGCGGCCTCAAAATGCGCGTAGAGCCGCGCTAGACGCAGTAGGACGAACAGCACCGCTGTGATTCTTCGACTTGTCGTCCCTGCTTTCGCAGGGACGACAATGTATTATGTCGATGTGATCGCTCATCAGGAGCGCAATCCGCTGCGGTTTCAGGAACGGTCATTGCTTCACGAGCGGGGGAGCGGGGAGAGGGGCGAATGCAATATCAGGTTTCCGGCTCTGTCATGCAGACCGTGGCGATCGACCTCGCGCCGGGCGAGACCGTCTACAGCCAGACCAACTCGATGTGCTGGATGAATGACGCGATCCAGATGAACACGAATACCGGCGGTGGTTTTCTCGCCGGCATCGGCCGGATGTTCGCCGGCGGCAGCCTGTTTATCACCGATTTCACCGCGACCGGAAATGGCCATGTTGCCTTTGCGCCGCGCTTCCCTGGCACGATCATGCCGGTGCAGCTCGCCGCCGGCGAAAGCGTGATCTGCCGCAAGCAGACATTCCTGTGCGCCGAGAAATCGGTGACGCTCGAAATCGCCTGGCAACAGCGGATCGGCGCCGGATTTTTCGGTGGCGAGGGGTTCATCCTGCAGAAGGTCAGTGGCCCCGGTACCGCTTTCCTCGACCTATCGGGCGAAGTGGTCGAGCGTGATCTGGCGGCCGGCGAACGGCTGTTTGTGCACGCCGGCCATGTCGGTGCGATCGACCCGACCGTCAGCTTCGACATTCAGCGCGTGCCCGGCTTCAAGAACATGCTGTTCGGCGGCGAGGGCCTGTTCCTTGCGGTATTGACCGGCCCGGGTCACGTCGTGTTGCAAAGCATGCCGATCCTGAATCTCGCCGAAGAAATCGCCCACTACCTGCCAAATAGCAGCGGCGGCAGCAGCAGCGATTCCAACAGCACCACCACCAACCTTGCCACCGGCGCGGCCGCCGGGGTTGTCGGCGGCATTCTCGGCAGCATCTTCGGCGCCAACGACCGCAGCTAACCCGCCCGTCTCCTGTCTCCGCGTCATCTGCGACCATGTCAGGCGGTTTAGAGCGCGCTGAGCCCCCAAGCTCACCTTGCTCGGGCTTGGCCCGGGCATCCACGGCACCTCTCCTCAAGCGCTTTTCGCGGGAATGCGGCGGGATGGCCGGGCCAAACCCGGCCAAGGTGCATTGTAGATGGCGATTTACAAATATGCGGCCGTCTTCTTGGCGGCATCCGTTGCTGCGCCCTGGCTACTCGGTTGGGGTGGCGGATTGCAGGCTTGGCTCCCTACATCGGCCGTCTGGTTTGTGATTTCTGTGGGCTTGTTCCTCAGACAACGGTGGGCCGAGAGCGCCATATTTGGGGCGATGATCTATGTCGTCGCGTCCTGGGCCGCGACGATCGCTGCTGGTTGTATACGGTGCTGGCCGTACTCCGGCTTCTTCGTGTCGGTGGTCGCGCTCGTGCCAGGTCTGCTCCTTTGCGGTTTCTGGCTGTTAATGTGGCTGCTGACGCGGCGCTATTTTCGCCACCGCAATCAGCCGAAAGGGGTGTAGGGCGGAAAAGCGAAGCGCCTTCCGCCGAGCGATCGCGGGCACGACGGAAGGCGCTGCGCTTTTCCGCCCTACCATTTGTGTAGCCCTGCAAACAGCCGCGACATTCCCTCGGGCCATGCGCCGATTTCCGTCAGCAATGCGCCGGAAATTGCCTGCTTTGGCCACCTCATCCCCCAACGCGGCCGCAGAAAACAGGGCTCTTCCGAGGCGCATCGCCGAGGCCTTCCCTCAGAACAGGGAATTGGTGCTATAGGGACGCTTCGCTCGGCCCGCCACCCGGCGGCCGGCCCGCATTGGCGTCCTGCGCAATCCAGGGAATGGGTGATCGAGAATGAGTGCTGAGGAAATGTCCGCGGACATGACGGATGGCTTCCACCTCGTCGTCGAGGCGCTGAAGCTGAACGGGATCGATACGATCTACGGGGTGGCTGGCATCCCGATCACCGATCTGCTGCGTCTCGCGCAGAATGAGGGCATCAAATATATCGGCTTCCGCCACGAGCAGCAGGCCGCCAATGCCGCCGCGATCGCCGGCTATCTGACCGGCAAGCCCGGCATCTGCATGACCGTGTCGGCGCCCGGCTTTCTGAACGGCGTTGTCGGCCTGGCGAATGCCACGACCAACTGCTTTCCGATGATCCTGATCAGCGGCTCGTCGGACCGCGCGATCGTCGATCTGGAGCAGGGCGATTACGAGGAAATGGACCAGCTCTCGGTGGCGCGGCCGCATTGCAAGGCGGCCTATCGCGTCAACCGCCCGCAGGATATCGGCACCGGCCTCGCCCGCGCGATCCGCGCCGCCTCGTCGGGCCGGCCGGGTGGTGTCTATCTCGACCTGACCGCCGAGGTACTGGCTTCCGGTATCGAGGCAGAAGCCGGCAAGAAATCGCTGATCAAGGTGGTCGATGCGGCCCCAGAGACGATCCCGGCGCCGAGCTCGGTGTCGCGCGTCCTCGATCTGTTGGCCGGGGCGCAGAAGCCGCTGATGATCATCGGCAAGGGCGCCGCCTATGCCCGCGCCGAAAACGAGATCAAGAGCTTTGTCGAAAAGACCGGCATCCCGTTCCTACCGATGTCGATGGCCAAGGGTCTGCTCCCCGACGATCACGAGCAATCCGCCGCCGCCGCGCGCTCCTATGCGATCGGCAATGCCGATGTCGTGATCCTGGCCGGCGCGCGCCTCAACTGGCTGTTGTCGCACGGCCGCGCGCCGCTGTGGTCGCCCAAGACCCAGTTTATCCAGGTCGATATCGCCGCGACCGAGTTCGACAGCAACCGCGCCATCGCGGCGCCGGTGGTCGGCGACATCAAATCGGTGTTTGCTGCATTTAATGCCGCGCTTAAGCCGGGTGCGATCAAGAAGCAGGAGGCCTGGACCGGCGAGATCGGAAAGCGCAAGCAGCAGAATATCGAGCGCATGGCCGCCCGCCTCAACGCCGACCCGAACCCGATGAATTTCTCGTCGGCCTTACGGGCGGTGCGCAACGCGATCGCAACGCAGCCGGATGTGTACGTCGTCAATGAAGGCGCCAACACGCTCGATTTCGGCCGCAACATCATCGATATGGACAAGCCCCGCCACCGCCTCGACAGCGGCACCTGGGGCGTCATGGGCATCGGCATGGGCTATGCGGTCGCCGCCGCGGTCGAGACCGGCAAGCCGGTCGTCGCGATAGAGGGCGACAGCGCCTTTGGCTTTAGCGGCATGGAGATCGAGACGATCTGCCGTTACGACCTGCCGATCACGACGATCATCTTCAACAATAACGGCGTTTATCGCGGCGATCCGGAGGGCATTCCCTACACCCCGACCGGCCTGCTGCGGGACGCGCATTACGAGAAGATCATCGAGGCGTTCGGCGGTCGCGGCTATTACTGTACCGACACGCCGAGCCTCACCGCCGCGCTGACCGAG
>JAFAYW010000346.1 GCA_019240125.1 Alphaproteobacteria bacterium | reverse complement strand
CTCGGGCAGATCGCGCCAGGGCGCTCCGGTGCGGGCGATCCAGAACACCGCGTCCAGCATGCGGCGGTGGTTGCGCGGCGGACGCCCCCGCAACAGGCCGGTTTCAATGAGAAATGGTGCGAAAAACGCCCACTCTGCGTCGGTCAGAAGGCCTCGGACCACCGCTGATCTCCTGCATGAAGATCAGTCTCGAATCATACTTTCCCGCGTCGCGGGAACCCCCCTGTCACGCTTTGTCCACGCGACCTAATAAGACGTCCCACAGAGCGCCATCCATTACCGTCACCCCCGCGAAAGCGGGGGGTCCACGCCGCACATGGATTCCCGCTTTCGCGGGAATGACGGCTATGAGTCGGCGCTTCCGAGAACTGGTATAAGTAAATGGGGTCTGGGGGCCGCCGCGCCCAGCGGGTCCCATGCTTCAGCGTTTGGGGGCAGAGCCCTCGCCTTTTTTTCTTCGGAGGCAGCAATGACCGAAGCCTGCATCGTCGGCTGGGCCCATACGCAATTCGGCAAGCTCGAAGATCCGGATCTTGAAGCGCTGATCGGCCGGGTCGCCGGAGCCGCGATCGAGGATGCCGGCATCAAGCCCGCCGAGATCGACGGCGTGTTCGTCGGCAATTTCAACAGCGGCTTCAGCAAGCAGAATTTTCCGAGCTCGCTGCCGATGCTGTCCGTGCCGGACCTGCGCTTCAAGCCGGCGGCACGCTACGAGAACGCGTGCGCCTCGGGCTCGGCGGCGATTTTCGGCGCGCGCGACTTCATCGGCGCTGGGCGGGGACGGTTCGCGCTGGTGATCGGCGTCGAAAAGATGACGGCGACGCCCGCCGCCGAGATCGGCGACAACCTGCTGGGCGCCTCGTATCGGCGAGAGGAGGGCGACATTCCCGGCGGCTTTGCCGGCGTGTTCGCGCGCATCGCCGAGCGCTACTTCCAGCGCTATGGCGATCAGTCCGACGCGCTGGCGACGATTGCCGCGAAGAACCACAAGAACGGCGTCGACAATCCCTATGCGCAGATGCGCCGCGATCTCGGGTACGAGTTCTGCCGCAACGTTTCGGAGAAGAACCCGTATGTGGCGCCGCCGCTGAAGCGCACGGATTGCTCGCTGGTCAGCGACGGTGCGGCGGCGCTGGTCCTGGCCGACGAGGAGACGGCGCGGGGAATGGGCAAATCGGTGCGCTTCCGTGCGGCGGCGCATGTGAACGACATCCTGCCGCTGTCGCAGCGCGATCCGACGCGGTTTGCCGGCGGTGCCGCGGCGTGGGCGCAAGCACTCGGTGATGCCGGGCTGCGGCTCGAGGATCTGTCCTTCGTCGAGACGCATGACTGCTTCACCATCGCCGAGCTGCTGGAATACGAGGCGATGGGACTGACGCCGGAGGGCCAGGGCGCCCGCGCCGCGCTCGAGGGCTGGACGGCGGCGGACGGCAAGCTGCCGGTCAACCGGTCGGGCGGGCTGAAGTCGAAGGGCCATCCGGTCGGCGCCACCGGGGTGTCGATGCACGTGATGGCGGCGATGCAGCTGGCCGGGCAGGCCGGGGACATGCAGCTGGCTCGCGCGGATGTCGGCGGCGTGTTCAACATGGGCGGCGCCGCGGTCGCCAATTACGTGTCGATCCTCGAACGCCGGGAATGACCAGCGCCGCGTCGGCGACAGGGCGCGTGATGAACAGACGCGTGATGAACCTGGCGCATTTCCTGCGGCAGGCCGGCCGGCGGCACGGCGAGCGGATCGGGCTGGTGTGGGGCGAGGCCCGCTGGAGCTGGGCCGAGCTCGACCGGCGCGTCGATGCGATGGCGGCGGCGCTCGCGGCCGGAGGTGTCGGCAAGGGCGACCGGGTGCTGGTGCAGTCGAAGAGAGAGTGGGCCGATCGAGCCGAGTCGATCGCATGATAGGAAGCTTCTATGAGCGATTCGGCGAGTGATCCCCCTTCACTCCCACCACCTAGTGAGAACAGTGCGCTAGTCGACAGTGGGGGCGAGCCGGATAATAATGCATCGCAAGCACCCCGAAGCCGGGACGACAATCCCCAATCTACGCCTTCTCCCACCGCTGAACGCCCGATTGCGCCAAGACGGGGACTCTTCAATGTCCGGATTGCGTCACTATCAAATAACGCTTTGGCTGCCGGGCTGATCGCCGGGCTGATCGCCGGACTGATTTCCTCCACCGCGGCCAACTACTTCGTCTATCGGATTCAGGGTCGCAACGCCGGGACTGATGAACAAAAATATGCCGCGAATGTTAGGACCGCAGTAGCGACAGAGTGTCCTTTAATGAGAGCACGGTTCAAGTACATGGCAGAGGATGCAAAGGGCGATTACCGAATGAATGCCTATCTGCTCCCGCACTTTCCCGATGTCCTAGTGGGAGAACTGAGTCGTAACACTAAGTTCTATCTGGAGAACGACCCTAAATTTGTAGCTATAATCGACGTCCTCAACGATGCGAACTACGAGGCGACCATGTCACGACGAGAGCCAGACGGTCACATCTTTGGCTCCGTTTTGATAAAGTACGCGCGATCGATAAACAGGATATGTGTTTGGGCCATTGGCGGCTCGGTTGACTACATCGACATGCACACATTCAACTAACGGCAGGATCGTCACCGCGAAAGCGAGTGGGTTCCTCAAGATAAACCTTTCAGCGGTACCACGCGAATCCTGCGGACTTTCGAGAACGGTGATCTGGCCCATCGTCCTTGCGCCAGTTTACGCAGCCTGGCGCTGCACCACGCAGAGCACCACGGCAAGCCGGCGCACGCCCACGACCTGGCGAAGGTTGCCCTCCACTAGATGCAGCATCTCCGAGGGCATCGCGTCGACCGCGATCTCGACGCGCAGGCTTTCACCCTCGCGGTGCGCACGCACACGGTCGGGAAGCAGATCGCGACGGGCGAAGGGACCGAGGACACGGGGCAGCAGGCCCGGCTCGGGATCGGCCATCAGCTCAAAACAC
>JAFAYW010000340.1 GCA_019240125.1 Alphaproteobacteria bacterium | reverse complement strand
CCGATCTCGGGGATCGAGATGTAGAACCGTTGCGTGCCCGGATCCCACACCGATTGCTCGGCACCGTTCGTCGCATTGACGCCGCTGGCGGCATTGTAGGTGATCTTGATCGGGTTCGACAGCGCGCAGGTCGATTTGTTGACAGTGAGCAGCGTGCTGAACGGCACGGTCTCAGCATTGTTCGTCACCAGCAACAGGCCGTCGGCCGGATCATACGCTAATTCGTCGGCGCGGAACTGGCCGCCGGTATTGAGGGCGCTGACCGGCTGCACAAAGCTGACGCTTGCATTGATCGAAATGGCCCGGCTGTTGCCGTCGCCGGCAAAGATGCAGGGGAAGGCTGCCGCGACACCGTTGGGGCCGGACGTCGCCGTGGTTCCGGTGTCTCCCTGGAAGCCGAAGGCACCGCCTCCGATTTGGCCGTACAGGGTGTCAGGCGTACCGGTAAACGCTCCGGTGGTATCGATCACATCGATCGCGGCGTTGGAACGATCACCGAGGTAATACAGCCCGTTGGCCGGATCGACATAGCTGATATCGAACGAAAACAACTGGTTCGTCGGTTTCCCGGCGGTTCCGTTGATTGGAATAGTCGTGATCAAACGAATCGCCGGCGAATTTGCGGCTTTAGCTGTCGGCGCCCCGAGGGCGAGCAGCAAGGGAACCGCTAAAAACAGAGCCAACGCACGCGTAATTCGGTGCGCTCTACAGGCGGCTTTCTCAGACATGGCGTTCCCCGATTGTCTTGATTTTAACGGCAGATAACCTGCCGGGGGCAGGATACCACTCTCAAGGATGGGGTCAATGAAACTAAGGACATATGCCTAAACCGGCCGCACGCTGGGGTGGCAAGGTCCGATGCCGATCCCAAGCCGTCTTCAACGGCCTGCTGTGTGATGAAAAAATGGTCATAGATGCCGGACGAGCTACGCAGTGAAGTTGCCGGCATGATTGAGGGTTCTAAGAGACCGAGCCTAGCCTAAGAATTTGTCATAATGGGGCTCATCAGACGAGGAGCCCGCTTACCGGATACAGCCTCGCCGATTTTACTATTGATAACATATTTGTCGCGACCGGTTGGCTGCCGTCCTTAGGCCATCAGAGCACGGTCGCGCGCGGGCAACCTCGCCAGTGGCCGACCCGCAGGATGGGCCAAGGGACCACGTTCTGTGTTTTCGATGTCGCCGTGCTGAGGAATACCTGGGCAGCCAGAACGGCAGGGGTCCAAGTTACGCGAGCCACCGTGAGCGGGGGAGGATACATGCTTCGTACTAGCGAGCTTCGGAGCCGGCGGCTTCGATCAGCAGGGCGCGGAACCAGTTTTGCGCCGGCTCGCTGGCGGCGCGGCGGTGCCACGCCATCGACACAGTCATCGCCAGGTCGAGCGGCAGCGGCGTGATCCCGATATCGGGGACCGTCGCAATCTGTTCGGCGGCGCGGCAAGGCACGGTAGCGATCAGGTCGGATGCGGCCAATGCCGCCGGTAAGGCGAGGTATGTTGCGACCAACAGCGCGACGCGGCGGCGCAACCCGAAATCCACTAGCACACGGTCGATCGCGCCGGTCGTCTGGCCGCGCGGCGACACCAGGATGTGGCGTTGCGCCGCGTAGGCCTCGATCGAGAATGGTTCGGCCAGCAGCGGGTGGCCCTTGCGCAACACCACGACAAACGGGTCGCGAAATAGGGTGCGTGACTCGATCGCCGCCGGCGACACCCGCAGATGGGCGATCGCGACATCGATCGTGCCGCGATCAAGCTGTTCGACGGCGTCAAAGCCGTTGAGCGGCAATAGCCGCAACGTCGCTTGCGGCGCCCGCTCGGCGAGCGCCGCGGCGAGGTGGCCGACCAAGGCGATCTCGGCGTATTCGGCCATGCCGGCGGTAAAGATGGCATTGCTTTTCGCCGGGTTGAAGCCGACCCCGAGGTTCAGTGCCGCCTCGATATGTTCGATCGCCGCCGACACCAGCGGCGCGATTTCGCGGGCATGCGCAGTCGGCTCCATGCCGGCCTGGGTGCGGATGAAGAGATCGTTGGCAAACAAGGAGCGTAGACGCGATAAGGCGTGACTCATCGCCGGCTGCGACAGGCCGATGCGGCTGGCGGCGCGCGTCACCGCGCGCTCCCTGTTCAGCGCGTCGAAAGCCTTAAGCAGGTTGAGGTCTACGGCCCGAATATCCAATCAGCACCCATCCATTCAACGAATGATTATTATACCAATAATCGATTGGCTAGATGATGAGGCTGATGGCTGTATCGGAGCTACGGAAAACCTGACTGGGAGCGACCCACCGATGCCGGATACCCCACCCCGCCTCAGCCATGTCGGGCTTTATGTGCTCGATGTGCCGAAGATGATCGATTTCTATACCGATGTGCTCGGCTTCGTCGTCAGCGACGGGGCGGAAGACGGCCGCATCACCTTCCTGTCGCGCAACCCCAGCGACCATCACCAGGTCGTCCTGGTGCGCGGCCGCACCACCGACGCCGAAGTGCCGATGGTGCAGCAGGTGTCGTTCAACGTCGGCACCCTGTCGCAGGTGCAGAAGGCGTTTCGCAAGGTACGCGACGCCGGCTGCGAGGGCATCAGCCCGATCTGCCACGGGAACGCCTGGTCGGTCTATTTCCAGGACCCGGAAGGCAACCGTATCGAGATGTTCTGTGACACGCCGTGGTACGTGCCGCAGCCGCTCGGCTTCAAGATCGATCTCGACAAGCCCGAGCGCGATTTGTTCGCCGAGACTGAAGCCTATTGCCGTGACCGCGACGGCTTTATGCCGATGGAAGAATGGCGCGCCGAGATCAGCAAAAAGATCGCGGCCAAACTCAACGCATAACCCTGTTGAAAGGAAATAAGATGAGCGATAACAAAGGTTATCACGCCCACGTCTATTACAACGCCGAGACAAAGCCGAAGGCCGAGCAATTGCGCGAGAAAATTCTTGCGTCGTTCAAGGTCGAGGCCGGCGTATTCAGTGACGCGCCGATCGGGCCGCACCCGATCTCGCAGTTCAACATCGTGTTCGAGACCCCGGAGTTTCAGGACATCGTGCCGTGGCTGATGCTCAACCGCGACGGGCTCGACGTGCTGGTGCACCAGCTCGGTGCTAGCTCCTACGACGACCACACCGCCTACGCCATGTGGCTCGGCACACCGGTCGTCTTGAACACCGACATCCTGCGCCACGCCCCGGTCGGCGATCATTTGCTGCCGACCGCGCAGCGGGCATAACTCGACTTGGCCTCACCCGACGTCCGCCAAGGTGAGACGGTCGATCAAGCATAGCCACCGCGCGTACCGTTGATGTGATCGCTAGCGTCCGGCCTGCCCGACTTCGAGGGCCTGGACGTGAACAGCGTAAAAAGGCGGTGCCTTATTGTGACGTGCTGCAGCGGAGCACGCGTCCGCTGCTCAACTACAATGACAAGAGCAGTCAGACCAGGGGATATTCGGTTCTGTAAGCTGAGTCACCACCGTGCTCCCTCGCCTCTTGTACGCATGATAATGTCCTTCTCTGATTGCGGTTTGTCCGTCAACCAGCCTCCACTCCAATTCTTACCTCAAAGCCGCCGCGAGGCTCGTGCTTCTCTACGAGGTCGAGCGTAGCCGCCTCAGGATAGGGTTCGAAGGCTGGGTGCTGCGATCTTTATCGCGCATTTCCGGCCGAAGCTGGAAAGCTGGACATTATGCGCAGTCGCCCAAACCTCGTCCTCGCGGGACCTCTCTTCCGCCGTGCGGAACTCTAAATCGGTCGCATAGCCCGTTACGCTGCGGCGGCCGGCTCGCGGACGCCCAGGGGCAGTATGAGCCGTCGAGCCAGATCAGTGCCGCCGCAGAAGATGTGCGTCGATTAAGTGGACGAGCAGTAGAGCCGGAGGCCCATTTATCGGACCGCGAGTTTCTGCGATCGCAACCGAATTCTGGAACGAACGTAGCGGAGCTGACGGTGCCGCAGATACAGCGCGCGTCGGTCCTTGCCGACATTGAGAGTTATCAACGCCGCCTTGTGGCAGCAGAGGAAGTCGGCGACGTTGAGGAGGCCGCGCACATCCGCCGGGAGATTGCCGATCGCGAAAAATTCCTGCATCAGGCGGATAGCGAAGCCTGAAGCGTAAAGATGAAGAGGGCGGCAAACCCGTATGGGCTGGCGCTCATGCCGCCAATGCAGCAATGGGCAGCGTGACGGACAATTTGTCCGTCACGTCCTGCGCCGCCGATCCTGGGGGGGGGGCGAGAACGGCGGAACTGATCGTCGTTCGTCCGTTTGTTTGCGACTTGCCCCACTTCGGCGGGGTTTTTGGAGCGGCACCTGAGGGTCTGGATCAGGCGGCCCGATCGGAAACATGGCTGGTGACATCTCCCGACCGGGCCTAACCCTGGGCCAAGACACGGGGAGCACCTGTCACAGGGCTCCAATCAGCGTATCATGCAGGTTCATTTCTATGTGGGCTATTGCCCCCGCCGCGATTTCGAGCCGCCTCACGACACTGGGTCCCCGCGGCGCACTAGGTTCCAGATCGGTCCGAGCACCACTCGCGGCGGGATGGATCGGGCGCTGGGCAACGTGACGGAAAATTCTTCCGTCCTTCGTGGCCGACACTCCGACAAGGTCGGCGTAACCGATCGGGGTTGCTATCCGGCCGGTTAGCAGCGACGCTTAATTGGTGTTGGCAGGCATCAAAGCCTCAGGAAATCAGCGCGCCGAGGTGCCGGAACCGGGTGCGCCCCAACTACATCCCCGGTTGATGGCCTTGGATCGCGTAGGGTGCTGGATAAGGGGCGCTCGGCGCAACGGGCGCTGGCTGGACCGGGGTAGCCGGCGCGAGCTGTAAGATAACTTGGTTCGGATAGCTATAATTTGCACCAGAGGCGGCATCGGCGATTGCCCCAATACCGCCGCCGACGATTATGTTGCCGAACGTCGTTCCGGAAAAGTTCGGCGATTGTACCACCGTCGCGGTTTGGTACCCCGGCGCGGCGCAGGTGACAACGATATCGTTTTTGCTCCTATCCAGCCGGATGCTCCCGGGCGTACTGCCTATCTCGCCCAGTCTGCCACCCTCGCGATCCACGAAGCAGCGGGCACCTGGAGGCGTCGTCACGATCTATACGCTCTGGCTAGTACCTTCCATGATTGTCGCGCAGGCCGGAAGCAACAGGCAAACGAAGACTGTAGCAAAAATTGAATATTTCACTCCCATCCTCCCCTTTTGGGAGAGGATATGCCCTCCGGCTCGCGCGTCAAACTGGAGGATCATCTGACCGAAATCTAAATGTCGCCGGCTTTCTAATCGTGTCTCAGATCATCCGGCCTCCGCAGGTCGAGGTGCGATGCGCACCATGAATAACTGGCCGCTACTCCGATTCTGGGTAGTGTCCTAATTTGATTTTCGCGTCGATGGGCACGGAAAGGCGTCGACGAGCGCCATAGAGACCAGGAACGCCGCGTCTTTGTTAAGGCTCCACGGATGATCTTGAAAATACTTCCTAACGATAAGCCGCGCCTGCGTTGGAGAAACGCTGCCAATCGGGAAACAAAATTGGGGCAGGCCGGCATCTGATCTAGCCTGTTCCGATGATGAGCCGTCGACGTAACCTCGAAGGTAGGCAGCACAGATATCGGGCGAAGTGGCTGACGTATTCGCGCTGCAAATATCGTAAAGCTCGCTTCCGCTTAGGGGGTAAGCCCAGGTGGGAAGCAGGCAGACAGCGAAGGTCGCAATAAAGAGCTTCATCGTTGCCGGTTCTCCGCCACGATCGCTGCCCGCACCGCTTCAATCGGCGAGTTGATCCGGTCTATATGCAGCACCGCAAAGAACCGGCGCTTCTCGCTACCCTCGATTGGCGATGACCACGCATAAGCGCGTGTCGCTGTCGGATG
Source organism: Alphaproteobacteria bacterium (assembly GCA_019240125.1). GTDB lineage: Bacteria > Pseudomonadota > Alphaproteobacteria > ATCC43930 > CGMCC-115725 > DATARH01. The sequence continues at coordinate 2,362 of JAFAYW010000340.1, read as the reverse complement.
CTCCACCAGGTCAAAGACGTGCACCACGCCCTCCCATACGACCTCGCCTTGGAAGGTCTCGCGCACTGGCACGGGACTGCGCGAGTGTCGCGGTGCCGCCGTGCACGTTCTCGACGGCTGCGCGGAGTTGAATAAAATCTATCATCGCTTCTTAAGACTCGTCAGGTAGCGAACCAATCGGTGCATTTCGGTGCCAGGATTTGCGCTGCCAGTAGATTCGTTGTGACGGCCCAGAGCTTCGGCGTTTTCTAGTGCATCTTGTACGCGATCAGCTAAGGCGCCATACACGTCCTTATGGGCTTTCACGTATGTCGGGAAATGTGCCCGCAGATCAGAAATTAGCCGATCACACGCACTGGCGCCTCCGGCGCCGATATAACTCATAGTGCTATATCTGAAATGCAGCAGCAACCATAACTCAAAGCATGGTGTAGAAGTTATTCCGGACAACTTTCCTGCAACGCCGAGGGATGATTTAGCTATCAGGTCTAGCGCTTGGCCGAAATTTGCGTGTTGGTCACGGTCAAAAACGCAGTACCCACAATCCAAGTCGGGGTCTTGGGTAAGCGCCTGGATCGCGAACCTTACCAAACTAAGAGGGTCGCTATTAGGCGGGGAAACAACATTGATGTTGACGCTACTTAATCCCTGTTCGCGCTGTAATCCCCTCAGGTAATTCGGTTCGGTTTTTTCTCCTTCGCAAACTATAAGAACGCGAGCGTATGGCTCCCGAACTGGGCGCCGGCGAGAATATGCCGTATCCTGGCGTTTATTCTGTGAGCGCATCTACCCGTCCACAGAATCAAATATAGGGAGGGCTCCGTAGCGGCCTTTCAGATATGCCTTCTCAAGCGCCTCGTCTTTTCGAGGGCTAAAGTCCGATAACGGGAAAATGGTAGTTGCGCGATCTGATCCTTTTTCAACGAACCAAATCTGATCGCGGCGCAACGCGTCGGCGTCGAGCAAAGTGGTGTCGTGAGTTGTGCAAATCAATTGCGCGCCGTTTGGGTTAGTGTCATCCGAATGGAACTGTTGTATCAAAAATCGTGTGAGTAAGGGGTGAAGACTCGTATCGATCTCATCGAACAGCAATATCTCACCGCGCCGTAAAACGTTCAGCCATGCCCCGGCAGCCATGAACAGCGACCGCGTGCCAGCAGATTCCTCGTCAAGCGGAATTTGCACCGATTCGCTGCCTTCCAATGGATTGTGGGAAAACGATATCCTCACATAATCCGGCGTGGCGTTCGGCGCGGCTTGATCTACGATTATTTGCCCCTGTCCAGGAACAAATATCGCCCCGCCCCCAGGAATCGGCATCTGAAAGGCGCCCGGCACAGCTTCTCGCTTGATCTCAACATCAGCAATTCCAGGATCAGCCTCCCGAACAAATGGCAGTAGTCGACTCTTTCCCTCTTGGGTAGCCAAAAGCTGTAAGGTTAGGCCGACATTTAGTCCTTGCAGGTTGTGCACCATTACAATGCGACTCTGGAACCATGCAAATACGGGCAGTAGGTGCACGCTGTTGAATTGCGCGGCCACAGAAAGGAATAAGGCATTGCTCCTCGTCGCGTCCCGCCAAAGCAACCTATTTCCCTTAAATGTGTTGCTGAACTTCCACTCATAATTTTTATTACGTTCATTGTAGATGCGCCGAAACAGCTCCCGCTTCCTATTGGACGGTAATTCTATAAGCCACTCTTCATGAATTCTTTCAGCCGTGATTTTGAAACCGTATTCATAGAGCGTGCCGCCTTGCGCAAAAGATACCTCGAATTCGCTTGGAGCGGTGCGGCTTTCTGACGAGAGTAGGAAAGGATCGTAGCTCGTATCGCCGGTAGGGATCGCAGCTACTGAACTGACAACCATTGCTTTCATAAAGGCCAGAGCCTTGAGAATGTTCGTCTTGCCGGCGGCGTTCGGTCCGTAAATAATTGCGCATCGCAGGAGCCTGCTAGGGGCTCTTATGCCGGACGCGCATGTATGGGTATCGTGGTGCTCTTTCCCGGCAGTCGGGACCATCGAAAGCGTTTGGGTCTCGCGGATTGATCGATAATTGGTGACCGTGAAGCCTATAAGCATTTTGGGGCCTCTATCTCTTTTCGATGGTAATTTTGCGGATTTTCCGCGAAAATACCAGCCAGAAAACTGGTTAACCCCACTTTGGCTGCCGAAGGTGCCGAATGAACCGCCTCCCGCCCGCTCGCAGGTCCCAGATTATCAACTGCTTGGTCGAAGGCAATTCAATCCGCAGCACTGAGCGGATGACCGGCACGCACCGCGACACGATCATGCGGTTGCTGGTCGAGGTTGGCGAAGGATGCGCGAAGCTGATGGATGAGCAGATGCGCGAGCTGCCTTG
>JAFAYW010000273.1 GCA_019240125.1 Alphaproteobacteria bacterium | reverse complement strand
GTTGTATTCGGAATGCCGGACTCCGGTCCCGGCGGACATCACCTGAACATCGCCCGCTTCGGTGCGGCCTTCGTTTTTCATGCTGTCAGCGTGCGTGATCGCGCCCTGACGCACAAAGGTGATGATCTCCATATCGGCATGCGGATGGGGGGGAAAGCCGGAGCCGGCTGCGATCTCGTCGTCGTTCCAGACACGCAGCGCGCCCCACCCCATGCGTTGGGGATCGTAATAGTTGGCGAACGAGAAGTGATGCCGCGCTTTCAGCCAGCCATGGTTAGCACCGCCCAGCGCGTCAAAGGGCCTGCGTTCAATCATATCGACCTCCTGAACCGTTCGGTTCTTGCATGGTCTTAAGATAGGAGGCAGATTGGGTTTATAAATCGAAACTCTTGAAACACATAGTTTCTCAGAATGAGCCGTCTGCCCGATCTGGAAGCGTGGGCGATTTTCGCCAAAGTCGCCGAACGCGGCTCCTTTTCCGGGGCTGCGCTGGAGCTGGGCCTATCCAAGGCCACGATCTCGAAGGCCGTCGCACGGCTGGAAAGCCGCCTCGGCAACCGGCTCTTTCACCGCACGTCGCGCCGCCTGGCTCTGACCGAGACTGGCCGGGTCCTTGCCGAGCGCGCGGGCCAATTGCTTGCGGATGCCGAGGCCGCTGAAGCAGAAGCTACCGCCCAGTCCGTCACACCCCGGGGGCGGGTTCGCGTCACCGCCCCTATGTCCTTCGGTCTGGACCATGTGGCGACTGCGTTGCCGGATTTTCTGCGCGCCTATCCCGCGGTGACGGTTGACCTTCATCTGAGTGATCGAGTCGTCGACCTGGTGGGCGAGGGGTTCGATCTCGCGCTGCGGATTGCCACCCTGGCGGATTCCAGCATGGTCGCACGGCGGCTCTGCGATGTCCGGCGGCTGGTGGTGGCGGCACCCGAATATCTGGCAGCCCGCGGACGGCCGCGACAGCCGCACGATCTCATTGGCCATGACTGCCTCGGCTATGCGTATTTGAAGACGCCAAGCACTTGGCGATTCACCGGTCCCGGTGGCGAAGAACAAGCGGTTATGATCAGCGGCCCTCTGCAGGCGAACAATGCCGATGCTTTGATGCCGGCATTACGAGCCGGGCTCGGCATCGCGGTGCAGCCCGAGTTCGTCGTATGGAGAGATTTAAGGGAAGGCCGGCTCGATCTCCTGATGCCGGAGTGGTCTCTGCAGCCCATAGCGTTGCATCTGGTAACGCCTTCCCGATCTCACAGGCCTGCTAAGCTGACCACTCTGATGGAGTTTTTGGCCGCGCGGTTCACCACCACAGCGGCGCCATGGATTGTGCCCGACGGGTGAGACGGTGTGACGACTTCGGAGCGCACCGCCGATCGCCGCGGTCGTGTCCCTTCGGGTGGTGTAGGGGCTGTGGGTAAGTAGCCCGACGCAGCGACCGCCGAGAGTCTGGCGGCGGCGGGCTGCTTATCCACAGCGGGGGTCGCCGCGCTACTCTTCGGTAGGGTTGGGTGGCATTGTCACGTAACGGACTCGGTCCGACCCCTTCTGTCCTGCTCCCCTCGTTTCGGGGCAGGACCATAGGTGCGCTCAGCGCTTCGCCAACCCAGGACCGCCCGCCACCGACCTGCTCAGCTTAGCACAGGACCTTAACGTGACAATGCCGATGTCGCCGACTTCGAGCGGCTTTTCGCCAACGCAGCGGCGGATCGGCCCGACGCAATCATCGCCAGCGGGACCTCGGTGATTTACGTCCATAGGAAATCGATCGTCGAACTGGCCGAGCTGCATCGATTTCCGATCATGTATCTAACACGGGAAATCGTGGAGCAGGGTGGGTTGATGTCCTACGGTCCTGATTCGGCCGAAATGTGGAAACATGAGGCCGCTCAGGTGCACCAAATCCTTTCCGGCACTCCACCCGGTGACATCCCGTTCTATCAGCCGACGAAATTGCAGTTGGTCATCAATTTGAAGGCGGCAAGCGCACTCGCCAAGCTGAGCAGGTCGGTTGCGGGCAGTCCTGGGTTGGCGAAGCGCTGAGCGCACCCTATTGTCCTGCCCCGAAACGAGGGGAGCAGGACAGAAGGGTCGGACCAAGTCCGTTAACGTGACAATGCCGCGCCGCGGCAGCGGGCATCGAGACCAGGCTCGGCAAGCTCAGTTTCCGTGCAACGGGCATCATCGCCTATCTCAAGAACGGCGGCACGCTGGAAAGCGCCGCGGCGATGGCAAATCATGCCTCAATCCGCACGACACAGCTCTACGATTGCCGGCGTGATGAACTCAGCCTCGATGAGGTCGAGCGGATCGCAATCTGAAAAAGCGATCGTCTGAAAGGAGATCAGGGTGTCCGGAAACAGTTGGGAGCGCGTTCCGATCGATGCTCAAAGTATCGAGGCGCCGCTATCGCGGGCCGCGATCTTTCTGGTGGTTGGGGTCGACAACGGGCAGGTTGCGCTTGCTAAGGTTCGCTCCGTGCTCAGCCAGCTCGACGACCTCGTCAAGACGGTTGGTTTCCGTGATCTCTCCGGCCGCCTCTCCTGCATCGCTGGCCTTGGCAGCGATCTCTGGAACCGGCTTCAACCCGGCCGCCGACCCCGCGAGTTGAAGCCCTTCACGCCGATCGAGGGACGCCCCCATCGGGCGCCGGCGACCCCCGGCGACCTGCTCTTTCATATCCGGGCCGAGCGCCCCGACCTCTGCTTTGAATTCGAGCGCATCCTGCTCACAAGTCTCGGCTCGTCCGTGATGCTTATCGATGAGGTTACTGGCTTCCGGTATTTCGATGCCCGCGACCTTCTCGGTTTTGTCGATGGCACGGCCAATCCGAGTGGCCCCGATCTGCCGGCGTCGGCGCTGGTCGGCGACGAGGATGCCGATTTCGCCGGCGGCAGTTATGTTGTCGTCCAGAAATATCTTCATGATCTTCATAAGTGGGCCCAAGTACCGACGCCAACGCAGGAGCGGATTATCGGCCGCACGAAGATCGACAATATCGAAATCGATGACGCCGACGCGCCCCGTAAATCGCACAAGTCACTGGCTACCATTGTCGATCCGAACGGGACAGAGCATGATATCCTTCGCGACAACATGCCCTTCGGTCGCGCCGGTCACCAGGAATTCGGGACGTATTTCATCGGCTACTCGCGATACCTCTGGGTGATCGAAAAAATGCTTCAGCGCATGTTTATCGGCGAGCCGCCCGGATCGTATGACCGACTACTTGATTTTTCGGTTCCTCATACCGGCACGGCTTTCTTCGCTCCCTCACGCCCTGCGCTTCAGATGATCACGCTGGTGTAGCTGAGTGAAGCCACCGCTGAGCTTCTCAGCAGGCATTGTCACGGGAACCGCTGCGGCCCGGGCGGCATTGTCACGTTAAGGTCCTGTGCTAAGCTGAGCAGGTTGGTTGCGGGCGGTGCTGGGTTGGCGAAGCGCTGAGCGCACCTATTGTCCCGCCCCGAAACGAGGGGCAGCAGGACAGAAAGTTCGGACCGAGTCCGTTAACGTGACCATGCCGCCCGCGCCGCATGCCGGATGACCTCCGCCGGAAACTGATGGCGCGCGTACGACACAGGCAGCATCTGCCAGCTTACCACCTACGCCCACCCCGCAGCGATTCCCGTGACAATGGCCGGTCGCACCGTTTCGTCGGCCGGGACCGCCAGTACAACCGTCTTTTCTGCGGATGTGCGCCTGCGACGACGGCCGTGACAATGCCGTCAGGATATGATCGAGCGCTGTTCTCGACTCCACGGAATACGGAGTGGTGGCGAGACTAAGCTTGCGCTCGGGCTACCGGGCGTTGGGCGCAACCGGTTTCATCCCGGCGCTCGCGAAATAGAGCGCGGGATCGGCGGCACGTATGTGGGCCTCGGGAAGCCCGAGTTCGCGGCGCACAATGTTGGTGCCCTCGACGAGTGCTACGCATTTGTAATACGCGATGCGTCGGCTCAGCCCCTCGCGGCCGAAACCGCAATCGGTCGTGACAACAAGGCGCTCCGGCGGGATGTATTCGAGCGCCTTGCGGATCAGATCGGCAACGTGCTCCGCCGGCTCAACGACGGTATTGCAGTGGTTGACGACGCCGATGCCGATCTTCTTGTCGGTGTTATATCTGCCGAACAGCGGTAGGTCCTTGCCGTTGCTGCTTGCGCATTCGAAGGTGATCACGTCGGCATTGAGCTGCAGCAGGTGTGGCAGGGCGCGCTCGTAGCTCGGCACCTCCCAGAAGACGCGCTGCTGGTTCGGGTTGCCCCAGCAAGTGTGGACCCAGATTTCGGCATCAACGCCCTTTAACTGACGGTTGAATGCAGCGCTTTGAAATTCGAGATCGGCATCGGTGCAGCTCGGCAGGCAGGTCATGCTGTGATGTCGTGGCTCCTCTACCTGGATGATCGGGCAGCCGGCCGCGGCGAGGTCTTTGAACTCCTCGTTCATGATATCACACAGATCGAGCACCAGCGCCTTGTCGTCGTGATAGTGCTCGTCCCATAGCATGCTGGCGAGGCCCGGGGCGCAGATCGCGCCGAACTTGACCGGGCGGTCCGACAGGCGCTGCGCGACCTGCCACAGCGCCGGATATTCGAGCGGCCCGCGGGACAGCTTGTCGGTCACGACCGCAGGCTGGTAGGCCTCCTGCACTTCCCAGAGGATTTTGCCCGGACGCAGACCGTGGCGCTGCATCCATCCGCGGGAGGTATCGCGATGGCCACTGACGCCACGCAGCCGCTCGATCGCATAAAAGAACCAAGACTTGCCGCCAACCGCGAGGTCGAACCGGCTGTCACCGTCGGTGACGATGTCGAGCCCAGCCGCCTCCTGCGCGTTGATGATGGCGGCGACGGCATCGAGATACTGCTCCCGGAACAGCGAGTCCCCCATCGCGGTTTTAAACGACCGCCCTCCGAGACTGACATCGTACCAGAGGGGGCGTGGGTAGGACCCTGTGATGGCAGTCGCCAGCGGCCGGCCAGCGGTGGTTTTCAGCATCTCAGTTGCGCCCCGTTTCCTACTGTCGCCGAGATGGCGTGGCTTTGACAGAGGCTCATGCGATCGTGCGCCGGCTCTGTCAAGGACCGACATGCGGAGTAAGACTGACCGATGATGCCCGCAAGCGCGTTCTGAGTGCCTGGCAGGAGCGCAAGCGCGACCAGTTGCGCCATCCCTTCTCGAAGAGACGATGCCGCTCGGCCTTGTCGCGCATGCGCAGGCGCAGCTTTTGGCCCGTCACCTGCGCGGCGACCTAGACGGCTACCCGGCCTTTATCTGGAAATGACCGCGAACCATGCTGATGCTGGTCACCTATGACGTCGGCACGACCACGGCGGCCGGGCGGAAACGGTTGCGGCGGGTGGCGCGGGCCTGCCTCGATTTCGGCCAGCGGGTGCAGAACTCGGTTTTCGAATGCGAGGTCGACCCGGCCCAATGGGCGGCGCTGCGCGCGCGGCTGGTGGGCGAGATCGACCCCGGGGCAGATAGCCTGCGGTTCTATCGGCTGGGGAGGCAGTCTCGGGCGAACCCGTCTCTGACCCCGGAATTCCCTGTTCAGCAGGCAAAATGCAGGGCAATCGTGCTCATTCGGGCGCTCAGGCGCGCAGCTCGGCCAAAGTTGCTTTCTCGAACCAATGGGTTAGGCCCGAATTCCCTATTCATCAAAGCAGGGAATTACGCTTCTCCTTGCAGGGAATGGCCTCTGGCCGAAGAGGGAATGTGGGTAAGTGTCCAACGAACGCACGCTTATGGCTGAGATCGGAGTCCCGATCTGTTCCCGTCTTGCGACTTGCAGACGGGAGAGGTCGAGATGGAGGAAGGCTCCGGATGGCGGACGCGCTACGGGCGAGGCGTTTTGGCGCGCTCAGAGGCGTGGCAGGTTAGTGACTTGAACCGACGGGAATATTGCGAGGCGCACGGGATCCCCGCTGAAGGCGTTTGGCACTGGCGGGCGAAGTTCAAGGCTGAGCCTCAGCCACCCGGCCGCAAGCTGCTTTATCGGCGCCGCGGGCTAAGTCACGGCGTAAGTCACACCCTTAGTCACACCTTAAGTCACAGTCTAAGTCACACGTCTCATCCCTCTATTCCGATCGTCTCTTCACGTCGCGAGGGTGATCGCCGGCCATTCGTGAGGAGGAGCGGCGGCGGATCGTGGCCGAGGCCGGAGAGAGCCGGTAAAAAGCTTGATCTACTCTGGTCCCTGCAGATCGCGCGATTACTGCTGTCCGCTATGGCGATTTGGGTCTCAATCCGAGCCTATCTCCGGGTGACCCAACGAGGGCTGCGATTTTGGTCGCTGTTCGGGCTCGCTGATCACCTGATCGTCACCGGGCCTGGCGAGCGGGCACAGATCATTGCACGCCTCGCGAAAGCCGAAGACGAGCGCGGCAGCGTTGTCTATGTCACTGACCATGAGGATCATGCGGTGCTTGCCGATCTTCACTCGGCCGGCGTCGTCATCCTGCGTGCGCAATTGG
>JAFAYW010000189.1 GCA_019240125.1 Alphaproteobacteria bacterium | reverse complement strand
CATCTTCTTCGCGATCTTTGTCGCGGTGATCGCCGGCGGCATCTCGGTGGTGATGCGGATCCAGATGATACACCCGCACAACGACGTGATCACCAACCATCAGGTCTACAATGTGCTGATCACCGCGCACGGCCTGATGATGGTGTTCTTCGCGGTCATGCCGGCGACGATGGGCGGCTTTGGCAACTGGTTCGTGCCGCTGATGATCGGCGCGCCGGACATGGCCTTCCCGCGCATGAACAATGTCAGCTTCTGGCTGCTCGTGCCGGCGTTCCTGTTGATGGCCGGGTCGCTGTTTGTCGGTTCGGGGCAGGGCGTCAACGGCGCCGGTCCTGGTGTCGGCTGGACGATCTACGTACCGCTGTCGGGATCGAGCCCGGCCGGCCATCCCGGCCCGTCGATCGACATGGCGATCTTCTCGTTGCATCTCGCCGGCGCCTCCTCGATCATGAGTTCGATCAACTTCATCACGACGATCTTCAACATGCGGGCGCCGGGCATGACGCTGCACCGCATGCCCTTGTTCGTCTGGTCGGTGCTGGTAACCGCTTTCCTTCTGCTGTTGTCATTGCCGGTGCTGGCGGGCGCGATCACGATGCTCCTGACCGACCGCAATTTCGGCACCTCGTTCTTCGACCCGGCCGGCGGCGGCGATCCGCTGCTGTTCCTGCACCTGTTCTGGTTCTTCGGCCACCCCGAGGTCTACATCATGATCCTGCCGGGGTTCGGCATGGTGTCGCAGATCGTTTCGACCTTCTCGAAAAAGCCGGTATTCGGCTATCTCGGGATGGCTTATGCGATGGTCGCGATCGGGGTGATCGGGTTTGTCGTGTGGGCGCACCACATGTTCACGACCGGCATCAGCGTCAACACGCGGGCCTATTTCACGGCGGCGACGATGGTTATCGCGGTGCCGACCGGCGTGAAGATATTCTCGTGGATCGCCACGATGTGGGGCGGCTCGATCGAGTTCAAAACGCCGATGCTGTGGGCCGTTGGCTTCATCTTCCTATTCACGGTCGGCGGCGTCACCGGCGTTGTCCTGTCAAATGCGGGCGTGGATTTCGCCTTGCACAACACCTATTACGTCGTCGCGCATTTCCACTACGTGTTGTCGTTGGGTGCGGTGTTCTCGCTGTTCGCCGGGTTCTATTATTGGATCGGCAAGATGTCGGGCCGGCAATACAACGAGACGTTCGGCAAGATTCATTTCTGGCTGACCTTTATCGGCGTCAACCTGACCTTCTTCCCGCAGCATTTCCTCGGGCTGGCCGGCATGCCGCGCCGCATCGCCGATTACCCCGATGCTTTCGCCGGGTGGAATATGGTGTCGTCGGTCGGTTCCGTGATCTCCTACATCGCGACGCTGTTCTTCGTCTTCATCGTCTTCCACACGCTGATGTACGGGCGGCGGGTCGGCGCGAATTACTGGGGCGAGGGCGCCACGACGCTGGAGTGGCAGGTCTCGTCGCCGCCGCCATTCCACACCTTCGAGGAATTGCCGGTCATCTCGCCGACCGCGGCCCATTAAGACCGATCGGCCAAGCAAGAGGACGCAGCCAGAGTGAGTGAGGTTCCGGTAACCGCCATAACGTCATATGCGGGGGCTGCGGTCGGCGATTATGTTCAGATCCTGAAGCCCAGGGTCACGTCGCTTGTCGTGTTCACCGGATTTGTCGGCATGTTGCTGGCGCCGGGGCATCTGCACCCGGTGCTCGGCCTGATTGCGGTCTTATGTATCGCGGTGGGGTCGGGTGCCTCAGGTGCCATCAACATGTGGTACGACCGCGACATCGACGCGGTAATGCGGCGCACCGCGACACGCCCCTTGCCAGCCGGCCGCATGCTGCCCGGCGAGGCGCTCGGGTTTGGCATCGTGCTGGCGGTCGGCTGCGTCGTCGTGATGGGACTGGCGGTCAATTACGTGGCGGCCGAGCTGCTTGCCTTTACGATCGCCTTCTACGTCTTCGTCTACACGATGTGGCTGAAGCGGCGGACGCCGCAGAACATCGTCATTGGCGGGGCCGCCGGTGCCCTGCCGCCGTTGGTCGGCTGGGCAGCGGTAACCGGCGATATCGGTTGGGGTGGCATCGCGTTGTTCGCCATCATCTTTTTCTGGACCCCGCCGCATTTCTGGGCGCTGTCGCTGTATCGCGCGGGCGAATACCAGGCGGCTGGCGTTCCGATGCTGCCGGTGGTCGCTGGGGCCCGCGAAACCAAGCGCCAGATGCTGCTTTATACCCTGGTATTGTGGCCGCCGGTTCTGGCGCCGTGGTTTCTCGGAATCGCCGGGGCGTTCTACGCCGCCTGTGCCGCGCTCCTCTGCCTGATCTTTACCGGCGCCGCGATCCAGGTGATGCGCGATGACACCGACCGGAGCGCGCGGCATATGTTCCACTTCTCGCTGCTCTATCTGTTCTTGATCTTCACCGTGCTGCTGGTCGATCACTGCGGCGGAGGCGGTTGGTGGTAGCGATCGAGCCGAGTATGGCCAATTCCAAGGCGCCGAGGCCGGCGCTCAATGAGCGCGACCGCCGCATCCGCGCCCGCAATCGGGCGCTGTTGCTGGTGTTGCTCGGGCTCGTCGCTTTGTTCTACGTGACCGCCATCGTACGGATCAGCGGCGGCTGAGGGCGGGATGACCAACCGCAACACCCGCACCGCCGCTGTTCTCGTCAGCGTCGTCCTGATCATGGTCGGGATGGCGTTCGCGTCGGTCCCGCTATATCGGGTGTTCTGTTCCGCGACCGGGTTTGGCGGCACCACGCAGCGGGCCGAGGCCGCGCCAAAGGAGATGTCGAAGGCGGTGGTCACGGTGCGCTTCAATACGGAGACCGCTTCCGATCTCGGCTGGAAATTCGCTCCCGAGGTCAATGAGGTGCAGGTTCATCCCGGCGAGCAGAAGCAGGTGTTCTTTCGCGCCACCAACCAGACCAACGAGACCGTGACGGCGACCGCGACCTACAATGTGATGCCGGCCAAGAGCGGCATCTATTTCGACAAGATCCAGTGTTTCTGCTTCAACGAGCAGAAACTGGCGCCCGGCGAGATGAAGGAGATGGGGGTCGTGTTTTTTGTCGATCCCGACCTCCTGAAAGACCCGGAAACCCAGGATGTCCACTCGATCACGCTATCCTACTCGATGTTCCGCAAACCCGATTCGACCCCGCCCAGCGCCGCCGCGATCCCCGCCGGCCCCGCGAAGGCGGTAAACTGACCACGCCGCGAGAATACGACCCGGAGACAGGGCGGAGACCATGACCGACATTCACGCCGACCCTCACGCGCACGGCCATGGCCACGGGGCACCCAAGCACCCGTATCATCTGGTCGATCCCAGCTTCTGGCCGCTGCTGGCGGCGATCGCCGCCGGCATTCTGACCAGCGGCACGGTGCTGTTCATGCACGGCTACGGCATGGTCGTCATGATCATCGGCTTCCTCTGCGTGCTGGCGATGATGGCTGTGTGGTGGCGGGATGTGATCAAGGAAGCCACCTTCCAGGGCTTCCACACGCCTGTCGTGCAGCTTGGGCTGCGGTACGGCATGGCGCTATTCATCGCCTCCGAAGTGATGTTCTTTTCGGCGTTCTTCTGGGCGTTTTTTTCGTCGTCGCTGTATCCGGTCGGCGGGGTGTGGCCGCCCAAGGGCATTCACCCGTTCGACCCGTTCGAGTTTCCGTTCCTCAACACGATGATCCTGCTGCTGTCAGGCACCACCGTGACCTGGGCGCATCATTCATTGCTGGAAGGCAATCGGAAGGGGCTGATCCAAGGCCTCACCGTGACGGTGTTGCTGGGCTTCTCGTTTACCTGCGTGCAGGCGTACGAATACAGCCATGCCGCGTTCCACTTCACCGACGGCATCTATCCCTCGACCTTCTTCATGGCGACCGGCTTCCACGGGTTCCACGTGATCGTCGGCACGATCTTCCTGGCGGTTTGCCTGTTCCGCTCGATCCGCGGAGATTTCAAGCCCGACCATCATTTCGGTCTGGAAGCGGCCGCATGGTACTGGCATTTCGTCGACGTCGTCTGGCTGTTCCTCTTCGTCTGCATCTACTGGTGGGGCATGGGCGCGGCAATCCCCGAGGGTGTCGGCGGGTGAGCCGAACCTAGGGACATCCGCATCGCGGTGACTGGCGAGCCGCCGCCGCGCTACCTGCCGGGCTCGGTTGTCCACGCCGCGTTGCGGTGCCGCTGCCCGCGTTGCGGCAAGGCCCCGCTCTTCACCGGCCTGCTGACGGTGCGCCCGGCCTGCCCGGTCTGCGCTCTCGATCTGTCGGCGCAGGATGCCGGTGATGGCCCGGCGGTGTTCGTGATCCTGTTTCTCGGATTTATCGTCGTGGCGCTGGCGGCGATCGTCGAGGTCAAGTTCTCGCCGCCGCTCTGGGTGCACCTGGTGCTCTGGATACCGCTGATTTTTATCGGCGCGTTTGCGATGCTGCGGCCGCTCAAAGCCGGTCTTATCGCCCTGCAATTCCGGCACAATCTGTTGCAACAGCCGCCGTGATGAGGCTTGCCGGTATCGGGTTTCGGCCGCGGCTGATCCCGACCCTGTTCACTATCCTTGCCGTCCTCCTGTGCAGCAGTCTCGGTGCCTGGCAGGTGCAGCGGCTGCATTGGAAACACGGTCTGATTGCCGCTCGCGAGGCTGCCTTGGCGGCCCCCCCGATCGACCTGCGGGAGAACCGCGCGCCGGCCGCCAGCCTCGAATTTCACCATGTCATCGCCCAAGGCACCTTCCTCAACGACAAGGAAGCCCATGTGCACACGATCAACCCACAGGGCGATCCCGGGTTTGATGTGCTGACCCCGTTGCGCGAAGAGAGCGGCCAGGTGGTTCTGGTCGATCGCGGCTTTGTCCCGACGCCCTTGGAAGCTCCGGCCACCCGCGCGGCGGGCGAGCCTGTGGGTCCGGCGCGTGTCGGCGGCCTGCTGCGGGTCGCGCCGTCGCGCAAGCCCGGCTGGTTCATCCCCGACAACCGCCCGCAGACCGGCGAGTGGTTTTGGATCGACCTCCCGACCATAGCCGCGACGTTGGGCGTGCCGGGCGCGGCGCCTTATTATGTGCAGGCCGACGCCGCCCCCAACCCGGGTGGCTGGCCAAAAGGCGGCGGCTCCGATCCCCTGGCATTGCCAGACAATCACCTGCAATACGCGATCACCTGGTTCGCCCTGGCCGTCGCGGCACTGGTGATCTTCGTTTTGGCGCAGCGCCGCGGGGCTCCGCACGCATCGGGTTGAGGCCGCGACAAACCAACGGGCCGCAGCCGGCGCGGAAGGTTCAGGCCTTGCGCTCCCAGCCCGCGGCTGTCTGCTGGTGGTAGGCAAGCGCGTGGCCAGCCGCCTTCGCCGCGCGCCAGCGCTGGCGCGCCGCAGCCACCGCGGAATCATCATTGCCGTCGAACATGTCGGCGCAGCGCTCGAAGGCCGCGAGATCCTCAGCCTCGATCCCGTCAACCACTATCAGCATGTTGGCGGAGTTTGGGTTTTCCGCGCGATCGGTCAGCCAGATCGGCTGGCTCGCCGGGTTGCCATCGCGCGCTGAGCCATGCGGCAGGAAGCTCGCATCGTCATAGGTCCACAACAGCGCGTTCAGATATTCCACGCGTTCGGGGGATGCCGCCCGCAAGACGATCCTATAGCCACGTCGCACGGCTTGGTCCAGCAGGCGCGGCAACGCCCGTTCGAGCGGTGACGATACCAGGTGATAGAAGCCGATCTCGGTCACGCTACTGCCAACCGGGGTGAGCGTCACTCAGCCCTTCTCGTAATGCTCCGCGACAAACCGGTCGAGCAGGCGCACGCCAAAGGCGGTCGCGCCTTTCGGCACGGTCGGTGCATCTTTCTTCGACCAGGCGACGCCAGCGATATCGAGATGCGCCCAGGGCACATTGTTGACAAAGCGCTGCAGGAACTGGGCGCCGATGCTGCTGCCGGCGCCGCGATCGCCGGCGATGTTCTTGACGTCCGCAGCGTCGCTGTCGATGGCGCGGTCATAGGCCTCCGACAAGGGCAGCCGCCATAGCTTCTCACCGACCGCCTTGCCCGCCGCCAGAAGCCGCTCGGCGAGCTGCTCGTTATTCGCGAACAGCCCCGCGAAATCGGTGCCAAGCGCCACGATCACCGCCCCGGTCAGCGTCGCGAGATCGACCATCAGCTTGGGTTTGAAACGCTGCTGGCAGTACCACAGAATATCGGCCAGCACGAGGCGGCCCTCGGCGTCGGTGTTCAGCACCTCGATGGTCTGGCCCGACATCGATTTGACGATGTCGCCCGGCCGCTGCGCGTTGCCCGACGGCATGTTCTCGACCAGCCCGACAATGCCGACGGCGTTTGCCTTGGCCTGCCGCGCCGCCAGCAACCGCATCAGCCCGACCACGACGCCGGCGCCGGCCATGTCCCATTTCATGTCGCCCATGCCGGCAGCAGGCTTGATCGAGATGCCGCCGGTGTCGAAGGTCACGCCCTTGCCGATAAAGCCGAGTGGCGCGGCGCTGGGGTCGCCGCCGCGATGCTGCATCACGACGACCCGCGACGGTCGCACGCTGCCCTGGCCGACGCCGAGCAGCGCCCCCATGCCGAGCTCGCGCATCTTGTCTTCATCGAGGATCTCGACCGATAGCCCTACTTCGCTCAGCGACGCGATCTGCTCGGCCATGCTTTCGGGAAACAGGATATTGGCCGGTTCCGAGACCAGGTCGCGGGTAAAGGCGACCGCTTCCGCCGCGGCGGCGAGGGCGCGATGCGCGGCATTCGCGCCTGCGGGATCGGCGCAGGCGACGGTGATGCTCTTGAGCGACGCCTTCTGCTCGGGCTTCTGCCTGGTGCGATACTTGTCAAAGCGATAGCCGCGCAGCGCCGCGCCATACGCGAGGCGGGCCGCAGCCGCGTCCGGCTTAGGCTCGGCAGCGTCGCCGAGATCGACCGCGAACACCGCCTCGGACTCGCCGGCGCCGTTGAGATGCGCGACGAGGTGCCCGCCGAGATCTTCCAGAATACGGGCGTCGATCGCGTCCGGTTTGCCCAGCCCCGCGATTACGATGCGGCTGACCGTCAGGTTTGGCGGACCGATGATCGGCAGAATCTCATTTTTCTTGCCGTGAAATCGTGGCGCTGCGTTGACCGCGCGACTGACGGCACCGCCGGTCTCCTCATCCAGGCGCCGCGCCGGCCCCGTCAGGACGCGGTCTTCCCAGACGCCGACAACGATCGCGCCCGAGGAGGGGAGGGCAAATTGACCAAAGCTTACCTGCATGATGCGCCCCGCAGCCGCGTTTGTGACACCCAAGGCGCGATAGACGCAGCGCCGCCGCGAGTCAATCCCGCGCAATCGGCACTCCCGTCCGCCGCATCGCCGATAGGGCCGCGACATTGGTGCCAAGCACCGGGAAAGCGGTGGCAGGGGTGGCGGGCGGACTTTATGATCCGCCGCCAATGACGAGCCTCGACCGGTACATTCTGCGGCAATGCCTGAGCATGATGCTGTTCGTCACTGCCGCACTCAGTGCCGCGGTCTGGCTGGCGCAGTCATTGCGGCTGGTCGATCTGATCGTCAATCGCGGCCTGGCGGTCGAGGTCTTCCTCTATCTGGCATTGCTGATCCTGCCACGCTTTCTCGACATCGTGCTGCCGATTGGCGCCTTCATCGCGGTATTGTTCGTCTTCAATCGATTGACCGCGGAAAGCGAGCTTGTCGTCATGCGGTCCGCCGGGCTGAGCCCGATGGCTCTGGCGAAGCCGGTCTTCATCCTGGCCGGGATCGCGTTTGTGCTGCTGATGGCCTTGTCAGCCTATTTCCTGCCGGCCTCGAACCGCGAGTTCAAGGACCTGCAATTCGAAATCCGCAACCGTTTCGTCTCGGCGCTGCTGCAGGAAGGAACCTTCACCAGCATCTCGGACAAATTGACGATCTACATCGCGGCGCGCGACGAGCGCGGCGAGGTGGTCGGGCTGATGATCGACGACAATCGCGACCCGAACCAGCCGGTGACGATCCTGGCTGAACGCGGTGCGTTCGCCGATAGTGGCAAGGCCTCGCGCATCATCATGGTGAATGGCAGCCGGCAGCGTTACGACCGTGCCACCGGCAAGCTCTCGGTGTTGACCTTCGACCGCTATACGCTCGATCTCGACATGCTGCGCGACGCGCCGGGGGTGCGCTTTCGCGACGCGCAGGAGCGCTATCTCGGCGATCTGTTTTTTCCGCCGCCTGAGCTCGATCAGATGACTCGCGAAAGCTTCCTGATCGAGGGTCATCAGCGGCTGATCGTGCCGATTTCGGTATTCAGCTTTGTCATGATCCCGCTCGCCTGTCTGCTGACGGGGCAGATCAACCGTCGAGGCCAGCTGACGCGGGTGCTGCTGGCGGTCGGGCTCGCCTTCATCTTTCAGGCGGTCGACCTCGCGATCAAGAACCTGGCTGCCCGGCATCCGGCCGCGACCGGCCTGATGTATCTGACCGATCTGCTGCCACTGTTCGTGGGCCTCGGCATCCTGCTGCTCGACGGCATCCGCGTCAGGTCGTGGCGGATGCCGGTCTTCGCCCGCTGAGCCAGGGCTGAGCAAGGCTCCGATGATCCGTTTCGCCCGCACCCTGTCGACCTACATCGCGCGACAGTTTTTCGTCTGGTTCTGCGGCGTGTTCGGCACGATGGTCAGCATCACCTTCCTGCTCGACTACATCGAGCTGTTGCGTCGCGGCGGCACGCGGACGCAGGCGACCTGGGGCGTGCTGTTGGAAATGGCGGTGTTGAAACTGCCGCACACCGCGCAGGAGGTCATGCCGTTCGCGATTCTCTTCGGCACGATGCTGGCCTTCTGGCGATTGACCCGCAGTAACGAGCTGGTGGTGGCGCGCGCCGCCGGCGTGTCGGTGTGGGGTTTTCTGACGCCGGCGATCACCGTGGCACTGGCGATCGGAGTGGTGGCGATCACGGTGTTCAATCCAATCGCCTCCTCAATGGAGGGGAGTTACGAAAAGCTCGACACCCGCATCCTGCGGCAATCGGGAGACCCGAGCAGCCTGTCGAACGCCGGGCTGTGGTTGCGGCAAAGCGACCCGGGTGGCGGCCAGATCATCCTGCATGGCGAAAAGGTCGCGTCGACCACGCTTCAGCTGCGCGACCCCAGCCTCTACTTCCTCAACAAGAAGGCCGAATTCACCAGCCGCATCGAGGCCAAGAGCGCCACGTTGGAACCGGGCTTCTGGCACATTTCCGGAGGCGAGCGGTTTCAGCCCAATCAGCCGCCGCAGCCGGTCAGCGACCTGCAATTGCCGACCACGCTGACCGCCAGCAAGATCGAGGAAAGCCTCGCGCCGCCCGATACGATGTCGTTCTGGGAGTTGCCCGGCTACATCTCGCTGCTCGAACAATCGGGGTTTTCAGCGCAGCGGCACCGTTTGCAGTTCAACATCCTGCTGGCCCGGCCGCTGCTGTTTTGCGCGATGGTGCTGATCGCCGCCACCTTCAGCCTGAGGATGCAGCGCCGCGGCGGCACAGCCGCGCTGATCGTCAGTGGCGTTGCGGCTGGATTTCTGTTGTATTTCGTGTCGGATATAGTATTCGCGCTCGGCCTCTCGGCCAAAATTCCCGTCCTCCTTGCGGCATGGACCCCCGCTGGAGTGAGCCTACTGTTCGGCGCTTCGATGCTGTTGCATCTTGAGGACGGTTGAGCAGGTTCTCCGACTGCCACGCAACCTTGGGTACATTTTCCCCGCAGTGACCGTATTGTCTTTTACCTAGCTTGAACGGCGGATGACAGGTTCCCCCCGACCTGGAAGATCAAGGCTGTACAGGCGCCCCGTCTGCGCGACGGTGGTTGCGCTGTGCGTCCTGCTGTCTGCGGCCGGCCCGGCGGCGGCGCAGTTCTCGATCACCGGGCAGCGCGCGCAGGACCGCAACGCACCAGTCGTGTTCCAGGCCGACGAGGTGCAGTACGATGACCAATTGGCGCTGACCATCGCCAAGGGCCATGTCGAGATTTCGCAGGGCAACGAGATCCTGCTGGCCGATCAGGTCACCTACAACCAGCACACCGACACGATCAACGCCTCCGGCCATGTCAGCCTGATGCTGCCGACCGGCGAGGTGGTATTCGGCGATTTCATGGAATTGCGCGATTCGATGAACAACGCGTTCTCGCACAATGTGCGGATGCTGTTCTCGGACCGTTCGCGCCTCGCCGCCAACGCCGCGCGCCGGCTAAACGGCAACCTGCTCGAGTTCCGTCGTGGCGTCTACTCGCCGTGCGATCTGTGCAAGAAGGATCCGAGCGCGCCCCCCGCCTGGCAGCTCAAGGCGCGCGACATCACCGACGATAAAGAGCAAAAGCTGCTCGAATTCCGCGATGCCAGCCTCGAAGTTGACGGCTTTCCGGTGTTCTACACCCCGTACATCTCGGCGCCCGACCCCTCGGTGAAGCGAGCCAGCGGTTTTCTGACGCCGAATTTTGGCAATTCGAACACCAACGGGTTCCACGTTGCGATCCCCTATTTCTGGGCCATCGACAAGGACAAGGATCTGACGCTGGAGCCGCGCTTCACCAGCCGGGCGGGCGAGCTGCTGGCGGGCGAATACCGCCAGCGTTTCAGCAACGGCTCGCTCGACGCAATCGGCAGCATCAACTACAGCAATGTCGGTTCCGGCAGTAACACCGATACTGGCAGCGAGATGCGCGGCCACGTTAATGCCAGCGGCGTGTGGGACCTTGACGACACCTACCGCACCGGGTTCCAGCTGCAGCGCGTATCAGACCAGACCTACTTGCTGCGCTTCGGGTTCGGCCAGCCGCTGCTCAATGCGATGATCAGCCGCGCCTACCTTGAAGGGTTCGAGCCGCGCGCCGAGACCGACGTCAATGCCTACGTGTTTCAGCCGTTATTGCCGGGGCTTGGCGATTCGACGCAACCCATCGTGCTGCCGGTCGTCAATCGCAATTGGCAGAGCGAGCCGGACGGTTACGGCGGCACCTGGAAACTCAATGCCAATCTGCTCGATATCGTGCGCGAGGTTGGCACCCAGACCCGCCGCATCTCCACCGCCGCCGAATGGGATAAGAGCTTTCAGGACGGCATTGGCGGACAATACAAATTCGTCGCCAGTATTCGCGGTGACGGTTATTCGGTCAGCGACCTCAGCCAGAAATCCAACCCCGATCTGCCGAACTCGTTCTTTTCGGTCAATGGGGCACCGGCGCTCGATCCGATCAGCCGCAATTTCATCACCGGTCGCGCCTTTCCGCAGCTCGGGCTGACCTGGAGCTATCCGCTGGCGCATCGCGGCCAGGATACGACCGCGATCATTGAGCCGATCGCCGGCATCTATGCCGGGCCTAATGGCGGCAACAGCCATCGCATCCCCGACGAGGACAGTCTCGGCTACGAATTCCGCGACAGCGACCTGTTCCGCCCGGACCGGCTATCCGGCTATGACATCCTCGACACGGGTCAGCGCGTCGATTACGGGCTCAAGGGATCGCTGTACAACAAGGATAGCGGTAATTACCGCTTCCTGATCGGGCAGAGCTATCGCGCCGAGCTCAATGATTACCTGCCGCCGGCCTCCGGCGCGCAGCAGCGCCTGTCGGATGTGGTCGGCCGCCTTGTCATGTCGCCGAATTCCAACCTCGATCTGATCTATCGCTTCCGCCTCGACAAGAGCTCGCTCAGCAACAAGTCGCAGGAGGTTGGGCTCAATGCCGGGCCCTCGAATCTCCGGTTTGGCATCAACTATCTGCTCTTGCCGCCGCAATTGCCGAGCCAGCTGGCAGTTAATCCGTCCACCGGGCAGAGCCTGCTCTATGGCAAGCGTGAGCAGCTGACGTTAAGCACCACGGCCAAATTGACCCGCTACTGGTCGCTGTCGGGTTCGGAGACTATCAACCTGACCAATTCCACCAATCTGTTGAACGGCGTCTCGACGCCGCAATCGAGCAGCACCAGCCTCTATGCCACACTCTCGGCGATCTATCAGGACGAGTGCATGGCGTTTATCGGCTCGGTCACTCAGTCGGGCATCCGCAGCGGCGACGTCACGCCGGGTGTTTCGGTGCTGTTCAGCGTCGTTTTCAAGAATCTGGGGGAAATCGGCGGCACGGTTCTGTCGGTCGCTGGCAACTCGTAATCCCCCGCAGCCAGGGCAAAAGCCCGCACCGGGCGACAGAACGGCGCGCCGGGTGTAAGCTGCCGGTCAGTACGTTTACGGACAGGCTGGTTTTCGATGGGTTGGCGTTGGTTCAGCGGGTTTGTCTGTGCCGCGATTGTTTTTGGCGCGAGCGCTCAGCTGGCCCATACCGCAAGCCGCCAGGCGGCGGCGCAGCCGCCGCGGCAGGCCGCCCCTGGGCAAGCAGCGCCCGCGCCGGAAATGCGGATTGCCGCGGTGGTCAATGATGAGGTGATCTCGGTCTTCGATCTCGTCTCCCGCATGCGGATGGTGATGGTGTCGTCCAATATTCCCGACACCCCGGAAACCCGGGAGCGTCTGGGCGGCCAGGTGCTGCATTCGCTGATCGACGAAAAGCTCGAATTGCAGGAGGCGAAGAAGCAGAACATCAGCGCCAACGACGCTGAACTGAAGAACGCTCTCGACCAGATCGAGAAGCAGAACAACATGAAATCCGGCCAGCTCAACGAGTTCATGCAGGCGCGCGGCATCGATCGGGCCTCGCTGGTCGACCAGCTCACCGCCTCGATCGTGTGGGCGAAGCTGGTGCGACGGCAAGCGGCGCAGAGCGTCGAAATCTCTGATGAGGAGATCGACGACGCGCTGAAACGCGCCAAGGAACACGCCAACGAGCCGCAAAGCCGGGTGGCCGAGATTTTCCTGTCCGTCGACAGCCCCGCCCAGGAGGATCAGGTACGCCAACTGGCGGAACGCCTCACGCAGCAAATGCATCAGGGGGCGCGGTTCTCGGCGGTGGCCCGGCAATTCTCGCAATCGGCAACCGCGGCGGTCGGCGGCGATATGGGATGGGTGCGGCCCGATCAGCTGCCCGCCGAACTCGGCAAGGTGGTGACGCAATTGCGCCCCGGTTCGCTGTCCGAGCCAATCCATACCGGCGGCGGGTACTACCTGCTGCTGGTTCTCGACCGCCGCAACGGCAGCACCGGCGGCGGCGAGCAGGACGCCGTCTATGACATCGTGCAGGTTGTTTTCCCGATTGCTCCGAATGCCCCGGAGCCCGCACGGCGGCAGGCGGTGGCGGAGGCGGAAAACATTCGAAACGCGGCCAAGGATTGCCCGAGCTTTCTGAAGATCGGCAAGGAAAAGGCACCGCAATTATCGAGCGAGGGCAAGTTGCGTGCGGGCAATATCTCGCCGCAGCTGCGCACGCTGGTCGATAAGCTGCAGATCGGGCAGGCGTCGCAGCCGATCGTCCAGCGAAACGGGGTCGGCGTCATCATGGTGTGCGCCAAGAATACCGGCGGCGGCGGTGTGGTGACCCGCGAGGATGTTGTCGAACAGCTCACCCGCGAGCGGCTCGACACGGTTGCGCGGCGCTACCTGCGCGATCTGCGGCGCGCCGCCTATGTCGATGTGCGGGTGTGACCACGCCGCCTCCGCTCGCCCTTACGATGGGCGAGCCGGCCGGGATCGGCGGGGAGATCACCCTGCAGGCCTGGCTGCGCCGCGCCGAAGGGGTACCTGCCTTTTACCTGATAGGCGACCCGGCCAGGCTAGCCGGGATCGCCCGACAATTTGACTGGCCGGCGCCGGTCGAGTCCATCGCGTCCCCGGATGAGGTACACGCTCGCTTTGCGCGGGCGGTCCTGGTAATGCCGGTCGCCAGGGCAACCCGCGCGGTGCCCGGCATCCCCAATGCAGCAGATGCGCCGCTGGTGATCGAGGCGATCGACCGGGCGGTGGCCGATGTTCAGGCGGGTCGGGCCGCGGCGCTGGTCACCAACCCGATCAACAAGGATGCGCTCTATCGCGCCGGTTTTCGGCACCCCGGCCACACAGAATACCTCGCGGAGCTCGCCGGCGGCGGCTGCGTCTCAGTCATGATGCTGGCGAGTGCGGAATTGCGAGTCGTTCCGGTTACAATTCACATCGCCTTGCGCCAGGCAGCCGAGCAATTAACAAGCGACGCGATCACCTATGCCGGCCGCGTAGCGCACGCGGTGTTGCAGCGGGATTTCAGCATCGCGGCGCCCGTGCTGGCGATCGCGGGGCTCAATCCGCACGCTGGTGAGGCCGGCGCCTTGGGGCGCGAGGATATCGACATCGTGGCGCCGGCGGTCGCGGCCCTGCGCCGCGAAGGGATCGACGCACGCGGGCCGCTCGCCGCCGACACGATGTTTCACGCCGCGGCGCGGCGCGGCTACGACGCCGCGTTGTGCATGTACCACGATCAGGCGCTGATCCCGATCAAGACGCTGGACTTCGACGGTGCGGTCAATGTCACGCTGGGATTACCGTTTATCCGGACCTCTCCGGATCATGGCACCGCGTTCGACATCGCGGGGCGCGGCATCGCCCGTCCGGACAGCCTGATCGCCGCCCTTCGCCTGGCCGCCGACATGGCGGCGCGCCGAGCCGGCCATCTCCAAAATTGAGCCAATGGCCGACCTGCCGCCGCTGCGCGAGGTCATCGCGCGCCACGATATCGCGGCGCGTCGCAGTCTCGGCCAGAACTTCATCCTCGATCTCAACCTGACCGGCCGCATCGCACGCGCCGCCGGGCCGCTCGATAGGGCCACTGTGATCGAGATAGGGCCGGGGCCGGGCGGGCTGACCCGCGCGCTGCTCGCGGCCGGTGCGCGCCGCGTCGTCGCCATCGAGCGCGATCCGCGGTGCCTCGAGGCGCTGGAGGAAGTGGCGCGGCACTATCCCGGCCGGCTGGAGCTGGTCGCCGGTGACGCGCTGGAAACGGATGTCGCGTCGCTGTCCCCGGCGCCGCGCAAGATCATCGCCAACCTGCCCTACAATATCGCGACCGTACTGCTTTTGCGCTGGCTGGCGCAGATCGACGCGTTCGAGAGCCTGACCCTGATGTTTCAACGCGAGGTCGCGGAGCGGCTGGTGGCGGTGCCGCGCAGCCCGGCTTACGGCCGCCTCTCGGTCGTCACGCAATGGCTGACCGAGCCCAGGATCCTGTTCGATATTCCGCCGCAAGCCTTTGTGCCGCCGCCCAAGATCACCTCGACAGTGGTTGGCTTTGTTCCGCGTGCCAAGCCGCTCGCCGCCGCCGATCGCTCGATCCTGGAGCAAGTGACTGCCGCCGCATTCGGGCAGCGCCGCAAGATGCTGCGCTCCAGCCTGAAAAGCCTCGGCGTGAATACCGAGGCGCTGCTACAGGAAACCGGCATCGCGCCGACCGCGCGCGCCGAGGAGTTGACGGTCGTTCAGTTCTGCTTGCTCGCGACGGCGGTAGCGCGGCTCAGCGTGCTCGCATCCGATTGACGAACTCGGCGAGGCCGAGCTGTCGGGTGCGGCGCAGGCGCTCGGCCGAGACAATCGCCTCGGCCTCGGCGACGCTGTGGTCCAGGTCGCAGTTGACGATCACGTAGTCGTATTCCGACCAGTGGCTCATTTCCTCGGCCGATTTGGCCATGCGGCCCGCCACAACCTCGTCGCTGTCCTGCGCCCGCTGCTTCAGCCGCGACCCCAGCTCCTGCATGCTCGGGGGCAGAACAAAAATCGAGACCAGATCAGATGACATGGTGCTGCCGATCTGCTGGGTTCCCTGCCAGTCGATATCGGTGACGATATCGCGCCCGGCTGCCAGTGCCGCTTCGACGACGTGGCGCGGCGTACCATAGCTGTGGCCGAACACGGTCGCGTGCTCCAGCAAGTCCCCCCCGGCCACCATCGCGTCAAACCGCGCTTGATCGATGAAGAAGTAGTCGGTCCCCTCGATCTCGCCCGGCCGCGGCGGGCGCGTCGTTACCGAGACCGACAGCGTCAGGCGCGGATCGCGCTGGAGAAGGTGGCGGGTGATCGTCGTCTTGCCCGCGCCGGAAGGCGATGACAGAACCAGCAGAAACCCGCGCCGGGTGATTTCAGGGTAGGCGCTCGGCGAGCTGCTCATTCGAGATTCTGCACCTGCTCGCGAAACTGCTCGATCGTCGCCTTCATCCCCAGTCCCAGGCGGGTCAGCTCGATATCGGCTGATTTGGAGCACAGCGTGTTGGCTTCGCGATTCAGCTCCTGGCAGAGAAAATCAAGCTGCCGCCCGACGGGGTCATCACGCTGCAGCAGATCGCCGATCTGTGCCAGATGGGCGCGCAACCGGTCGAGTTCCTCGCGCACATCGGCGCGAGTCGCCAGCATCGCGAGTTCCTGCGCCACGCGCTCCTCCGGCATTGTCGGCGCGAGACTTTGCAACTCGCGGAGTTGTGCCGTAAGGCGGGTGCGCAGCGCCTCGGGCTGAGTTGCGGCACAGGTGGTCGCCGCCGTCACCAGAGTCGCCAGCTCCTGCCGTTGCGCCGATAGCACGGCCAGCAGCCGCGCCCCTTCCTCGGCGCGGGCTTGCGCCAGCCGCTCGAGAGCTAGCGTCCAGCCGGCGAGCACTGCTGCGCGGCGCGCCTCGGTAACCGCGTCGGGCTCGTCGTCTACGGTATCGATCACTCCGCGTAACCCAATCAGCCCGTCGAGCCGCGCCGGTGCCGCTTCGACCTCGCCCGCCAGGTCGTTGAGCAGTGTCACGATCTGGGACAGCATCTCGCGGTTCACCCGCATTACGGGCGGGGTGAGTCGCGTAACCGATAGCGTCGCCGCGACATTGCCCCGACGGCAGCTCTTGCCGAGACCAGCGCGCAGTTGCGGTTCGAGCGCGTCAAACCCGGGCGGCAGCCGCAGCCGCAGATCGAGCGAGCGGCTATTGACGCTCTTCAGCTCCCACACCCACGCGATACCGTTGCCCTCGCCGTCGGCGCGGGCAAATCCTGTCATGCTGGCAAGGCTCATCGGCGACTCCGCGACGCGAGGCGCCGATCAGTGTGGACAGGCATGGCCGGGTTCGGCGCGACAGTGACGGATGCGCGATGCCTGTTGCTGCGGCGCCGGGCGAGGCGGCGGTGGAGGAGGTGGGCCGGGCAAGGCCGCCGGGATCGGTGAGGCGGCCTGCGGCGGCGGCGCCTCCGGTTCGGCGATGATCGGCGTGCCATCGCCCTCGGCTGCGGTCATGCGCCGGTATTGCGCGATGTTGCGGCTCTGGTCCCCGAGCGTTTTGGCAAAGATGTGACCGCCGCCGCCATCCGCCACGAAATACAGATCGTCGGTGCGCTCGGGGTGTACTGCGGCGCGTAACGATGCCTTGCTCGGGTTGGTGATCGGCCCCGGCGGCAGCCCCTTGTTGACGTAGGTGTTGTAGGGCGAGGCGATCGCCAGGTCGGCGTGGGTCAGTGGGTGATCGGGCTTGGCGCTGCCTTCACCCGAAACCGCGAACAGTACGGTGGGGTCAGCTTGCAGTCGCATCCCGAGGCGCAATCGGTTGATATAGACCCCGGCGACATGCGACCGCTCCTCTTCGCGCGCGGTCTCTTTTTCGACGATCGAGGCGAGGGTCACCGCGTCGCGGGGCTCGGTGAGCGGTAGATCGGTGCGCCGCTCGGCCCAGAGCTGCGCCAGGGTGCGGGTCATCGCGTGCCGCATCCGGTCGATCAGTTCGCGGCGGGTATCGCCATAGCTATAAACATAGGTCTCGGGCAGCAATTCGCCGTTTTGCGGGGTCGGTCCGGTGTCGCCGTCAAGCGCCGGGGCATTGCGCACCAAGTTCAGGATGTCGGCGCTGGTCAGCCCCTCGGGAATGGTCAGCCGGTGCTTGACTGTCTTGCCGCTGGCGAGGATTTCGAGCGCCTGCATCGTGCTGGCGCCGGCGGGAAATTCGTATTCGCCCGCCTTTAATTCACCGCCCCGGCCGGACAACCTGGCCATTGCTTCGAACTCCAGGGGGCGGCGCACCACGCCTTGTTCGCCGAGCAGCGTGGAGATCGCGGTGATGCCGGAATGCGGCGGGATCACGACCGTTGTCACGCTCGCCAGCGGGCCGGTCCCCTCGGCGTCGCGATACAGCCAGTAACCGGCAACCGCGAGCCCTGCGATCACCAGGCCAGCGGTAATAAAGGTCCACGCTAACAGGCGAAGAACCCGCATATTTTTTCTGCTCCGCGCCTATTCTCTCGTTGCTGTGATCCGCGGCGGCTGCGGATCGGCGGCTCAGGCTGGTTCGCCGAAAATCAGCGAGGCGTTCGTGCCGCCAAACCCGAACGAGTTGGACAATACGTAACCGACTTTACGTTGGCGCGCTTCCTTGGGCACCAGGTCGATGTCGCAGGACGGCGACGGGTTGTCGAGATTGAGGGTCGGCGGCACGACACCGTCGCGTAACGCGAGGATCGCAAAGATCGCCTCGACGCTGCCGGCGGCGCCGAGAAGGTGGCCGATCGCCGACTTGGTCGATGACATCGACAAGTGATAGGCGTGATCGCCGAACAGCCGCTTCACAGCCCCCAGCTCGATCTCGTCGCCAAGCGGTGTCGAGGTGCCGTGCGCGTTGATGTAGTCGATCTGATCGGGCGAGAGATGCGCGCTGCGCAGGGCGTTGCGCATCGATCGGAAGGCGCCGTTCCCGTCTTCCGCTGGTGCGGTCAGGTGGTAGGCGTCACCCGACATGCCGTAGCCTAGAACCTCGGCGTATATTTTCGCGCCCCGCGCCTTGGCGTGCTCGTATTCCTCGAGCACCAGCACACCGGCGCCTTCGCCCATCACAAAGCCGTCGCGATCCTTGTCCCACGGCCGCGAAGCGCGCGGCGGGTCGTCGTTGAAATTGGTCGATAGCGCTCGGGCCGCGGCAAATCCCGCCAGACCCAGCCGGCAGATCGCCGCCTCCGCCCCGCCGCATACCATGACATCGGCGTCATCGAGCATGATCAGCCGCGACGCGTCGCCGATCGCATGCGCGCCGGTCGAGCAGGCGGTGACGACGGCATGGTTCGGCCCCTTGAAGCCGTAGCGGATCGAAACATTGCCGGAGGCTAGATTGATCAGGCTGGCCGGAATGAAGAACGGCGAGATGCGGCGCGGGCCGCGCTCCTGCAAGGTAATCGCGCCCTCGGTAATCCCCGGCAGGCCGCCGATCCCCGAGCCGATCATCACGCCGGTGCGCTCCTGCTCCTCCTCGTTGGCCGGTTCCCAGCCGCTGTCCTGCACCGCCTGCGCCGCCGCGGCCATGGCGAACACGATGAACTCGTCCATGCGACGCTGGTCCTTAGGCGGGACCCAATCATCGGCGTTGAACAAGCCCGACACGGTATCGCCGCGCGGCACCTGCGCCGCGACCCGGGACGGCAGGTCCGACACATCAAAGGACTGGATCGCGCCCAGCCCGGACTCTCCGTCGAGCAGGCGGCGCCACACCCGCTCGAGGCCAATGCCGAGCGGGGTCACGAGCCCCATTCCGGTGACGACCACCCGCCTCATGCGAACGCCGCCCGGTTCACGCTGAAACCGCCAAGGCGGATTGCCCTGAGCACGCTAAGTTGCAGCACGCTAGCTATGCGCCTCGATAAAGCTAACGGCGTCTTTCACCGTAATGATCTTCTCCGCCGCGTCATCCGGAATTTCGCAGCCGAATTCCTCTTCGAACGCCATCACGAGTTCGACGGTGTCCAGGCTGTCCGCGCCCAGATCGTCGATGAAACTGGCGTTCTCGGTCACCTTGGCCTCGTCTACCCCCAGATGCTCTACGACGATTTTTTTTACCCGCTCGGACACGTCGCTCATTTGATTCACTTCCTCGATTTGCGTGCTGTTCAGTGGCTCGGATCGGTTCGGTTCAGCCACCCCGGTGCGGGCTCAGCCGAGTTGTCCGCCGTCATGGAACCGTTCAAGGCGGGCTCACATAACATGATTTTCGCCGGGGTAAAAGTTTGGCCGCGCGCTTCGGTGCGGACGCTGTGAGCGCGCGCCGCGGCATCATGGCATAGCCATGCCGCCATTTATATGGAGCGTCTGGCCGGTGACGTAAGCCGCCTCAGTGCTGGCGAGGTAAACCGCCGCGGCCGCGATTTCGTCGGCGGCGCCGAAGCGTCCCATCGGGATCGCCGCCGCGATGCGGCCACGCTGTTCCTCGGATAGTTTGTCTGTCATCGCCGTCGTGATCATGCCCGGTGCGATACAGTTGACCGTGATGCCGCGGCTAGCCGTCTCGGCGGCGAGCGATTTAGTCATGCCGATGAGCCCGGCCTTTGACGCGGCATAATTCGCCTGCCCTGCGTTGCCGGTCACCCCGACCACCGAGGTGATACCGATGATCCGGCCATGCCGCCGCCGCAGCATGCCGCGCAACGCGGCGCGGGTCAGCCGAAAGGCGGCGGTCAGGTTGACGTCGATGACCGTCTGCCAATCCTCGTCCTTCATCCGCAGGGCGAGTGTGTCGCGGGTGATACCGGCGTTATTGACGAGAATGTCGAGGCGGCCGCCCATCGCCGCCTCGGCATCGCGCACCAGGCGATCGGCGGTTTCGGGATCGGCAAGATCGGCGGTGATGACGTGGGCCCGCTCGCCCAATTCGCCGGCCAGTGCTTCGAGCGCCGCGGCGCGAGTGCCGGCGAGCACGATGGTGGCACCCTGCGCATGCAGGGCGCGCGCGATGGCGCCGCCGATGCCGCCCGACGCGCCGGTCACCAGCGCGGTCTGCCCCGTCAGATCGAACATGGGTTCCTTCCGCCGTTTACAGCCGCTGCATCAGGTCTTCGACCTCGGCCGGCGCCCCCACCGAACTTGCCGTGAGGGAGCGGTCGATGCGCTTGACGAGGCCGGCGAGTACCCGACCCGCCCCAATCTCGACGACTTCCTCGACCTGGTTCTCGGCGAATACCGTCACGGTTTCGCGCCAGCGCACCATGCGGGTGACCTGTTCGACCAGCAACTCCTTGATCTCCTCGGGGTCAGTGGTTGGGGCGGCCGTGACATTGGGCACGATCGGCGGCGCCGGCTCCCGCAAGGTGATCTCGCCCAGGGCCTCGGCCATCACATCGGCCGCCGGCTGCATCAGCGGGCAGTGGAAGGGGGCGCTGACCGGCAGCATGATCGAGCGCCGCGCGCCGCGTTCGGCGGCCAGGGCGACGGCGCGCTCGACGGCGGCGCGGTGGCCGCTGACGACGATCTGACCGGCGCTGTTGTCATTGGCGACGGCACATACCCCGTCGCGCCCGGCCGCCTGGGCGACCTCTCGGGCAGCGTCGATTTCGAGGCCGAGCAGCGCCGCCATCGCGCCCTCGCCCACCGGCACGGCCTTCTGCATCGCCTGGCCACGCCGCTTTACGAGGCGCGCCGCGTCGGAAACGGTAAAGGTGCCAGCCGCGGCCAAAGCGGAATATTCGCCGAGCGAATGGCCGGCGACAAAGGCGGCCTGCCTGCCGATCTCGAACGAGGCATCGCTTTGCAGCACGCGGATCACCGCGAGGCTCACCGCGAGCAGCGCCGGCTGCGCGTTCTCGGTGAGCATCAGCTCGCTTTCCGGGCCCTCGAACATGATGCGCGACAGACGCTGCGACAGTGCGTCATCCACCTCCTCGAACAGCAGCCGGGCGGTCGGAAAGGCCCCGGCGAGAGCCTTGCCCATTCCCGGGGCCTGCGAGCCCTGGCCGGGAAAAACAAATGCGCGCTTCATCGAAATACCCGAGCTACGCCCTTGAGCGGCGATAGGAAGCCTGAAGGCGGTGGGCGCCCGTCATAAACCGGTCACCGATGCTGTCAAGCGCCGAACCCGTGCCGCCCCGATCTTGCCCGCAGAAACTCACTTCGTGCAGAAACTCACTTGCAGAAGCGCAGATCGTCGCGCTCGTTCTCATAGTCGCTCAGCACCTGCAACAGGACGCTGTCGTGCGGCAGCTTTTCGCGGGCCTTTTCGATCTTCTTCAGTGTCGCATCGTCATAGGTAATCGGTACCGGACATTTGCTTTCGCTGCACCCGCACACCAGCAGGGTCCCGCCGACGACCAACCACAGGACTGTGCGCATAGGTCAGAGCGCCAGTGAGTAGCGCGGATCGGCGGCGAGGCAATCGGCCTCCGGCACCCCAAGCTCGCGCCGCACGATGTTGGTGCCCTGGACCATCGCGATCATCTTGTGCTGGGCGTGGCGTCGGCTCATCCCCTCGCGCCCCATGCCGCAATCCGAGGAAATCACCACCCGCTCGGCGGGGACGTGCTTCAGCGCCTCGCGGATGATGGCGGCAACCTGATCAGGCCGTTCGATCTGCAATGTGTGATGGTCGATGACCCCGATCACCACCTTCTTGTCGGTGATCGTCCGGCCGATCGCCGCGAGGTCGCCGGTGCCGGACGAGCAGGTCTCGAAGGTCAGCGCGTCCGCGTCGACCTCGGCCAGCGCTGACAATGTGGGCTGATAACTCTGCACGTCGCGGAAGATGCGCTGCTGTGCCGGGTTGCCCCAGCAGGTGTGGCACCACACCTCGGTCTTGCCGCGCAGTCCCTTGACCGTGTTGTTGAAGATTTTCACCAGCTCGGGGATATCGAGCACGCCAAACGGCTTGCCGCGCGCCGGCACCATGTGGATTTGCGGCTCTTCCAACTGGATCACCGGGCAGCCGGCATCCGCCAGTGCGTTGAGTTCCTGGTTGATCGCCTCGCTGAACGCCCAGACCCGTTCGACCGGGTCCTTGTAATGGTCGTCATGCACCGCGGCGGCGAGCAGTTCCGGCATGATCGTGCCGAACTTGACCGGTCGCCGGGTCAGGCGCTGCGCCACCTTCCACATCGGCGCGTATTGCAGGTTGCCCGGACCGAGCGGCCCGGTGATGCGCGGCAATACCCGCGCCTCGAGCTGATCATGCAGGATGTTGCCGCGCGGCGGTGATGCGGCGGCGACCATCGGCGGCGTCAACTCAACCTCGCGCGACAGCCCGGCCATATGGGTCAGCGGATAGCTCTGCCAGCTCCAGCCGGCGATCTCCTCGTCATAATGCGCGTCGCCATCGGTGCAGATATCGAGCCCGGCGACTTCCTGCGCGCGCAGATGCGTCGACACCGCATCCTCGTACTGCTCGCGCCAGCGCACATTGACCATCGATTCGAGAAAGCTCCTCGAGCCGATCGACGCGGTATGCCAGGCCGGGCGCGGCAGCGAGCCGATGATCGATGTCGGCAGCACCTTGTCCGCCGTCGCCTTGTACATGTGCGTCTCCCTCCGACTGGCTGAACTAGTACCCGGAATTGCACGAGCATGGAACGCGTGCCCGCCTGCGACATCCTCCCTCGCTTGCGGGGGTGGGCGAGGAGGGGGCGTCGTTGCTGGGCCGTGTCCATCAAACTCCCTCCCCTGCTTGCGGGGGAGGGTTGGGGTGGGGGTAAGCGGCGCCCCGTCATTGCCTGAGACGTCACATTCCTGGGAGGTTAATTTAGTACCGGTCGAGGCGGCGGCTTTGCCCCCACCCCCAACCCTCCCCCGCAAGCAGGGGAGGGAGCTTTCGGTGCGAGTACCGGCCAGGAGATGCCCGCGACGCGCAGAATAACGCGGCGCCACCCGCCGCTCCCTGCTATTTTCCGACAGGATTACCGTCGAGACCGTGAGATGCCAAAGCTGCTGACCGAGGACCAGATCGCTCGCTATCACCGCGACGGCTATCTCGCCCCGGTGCGGGTGATGGATGAGGCTGCGGCGGCGGAATTACGCGCCCGGCTCGAATCTGTCGAGAGCCGGCTGGGCGAGGCGCTGAAGGGCGATCTGCGGCACAAGCCGCATCTGCTGTTGCCGTTCCTCGCTGACCTCGTCAAACACGAGACCGTTGTCGACGCGATCGAGGATCTGCTCGGCCCCAACCTGCTGTGCTGGAGCAGCAGTTTTTTCATCAAGGAGGCCGATACGCCCTCCTTTGTTTCGTGGCACCAGGATTCGACCTATTGGGGCCTTTCCTCGCCCGATGTCGCGACCGCCTGGATCGCGCTGACCCCGAGCACCGAGGCGAACGGCGCGATGGCGGTCATCCCCGGCTCGCACACGCAGGACCAGATGCCGCATCGCGACACCTTCGACCGGCACAACCTGCTGACCCGCGGCCAGGAGGTCGCCGTCGAGGTCGACAAACGCGAGGCCGTGCCGCTGATCCTGCAGCCGGGCGAGATGTCGCTGCATCATGTGCGGCTGGTGCACGGCTCGCCGCCCAACCCGAGCGCCGACCGCCGCATCGGCTTTGCCATCCGCTATATCCCGACCACCGTCCACCAGCTCGAAGGCGAGGACAGCGCGACGCTGGTGCGCGGCACGGATGCGCACCGATATTTTACGCACGAGCCGCTGCCGGCGCGCGAGATGGACCCGGCGATGATCGAGTTTCATAAGCAGGTCGTCGGGCGCAACGCGCAAATCCTCTATCGCGGCACCGGCATCGCGAGCTTTAACGACCCGGCGGCGATCCGCGGCTGAGTTGCCCGATGAAGGTGTATGAGGGTGGCCGCAGCCTTGATGGCGCGGTGGTGACGGTGGACGGCAAGCCCTTGCCGCCGCGCTACGATCTGCGCCGCCTGTCGCCGATGGGGTTCGAATGGACTTATGAGGGCGCCGGCCCAGCACAACTCGCGCTGGCCCTGCTGGCCGACCATCTCGGCAACGATGCGCAGGCGGTGGCGCTGCACGAGGCGTTTATGCGCGAGGTTGTCGCCGAACTCGATAATTCGTGGGAACTCACCTCGGCCGATATCGACGCGGCGTTGGCGCGGTTGCGCTAGGCGCTCACGTCGAACTCAAAAGATTCATTTTCGGCAGACCCGACCCATCGCTTGCTGGCGCAAGCGGTTCCCCTCTCTCGCGGTGCAGGAGGGGGTTTACCAGGCGCGCCTGCGCTGACGCGCCGTTGAGAACCTTTCCGGCCTGGCTTAAGGTTCTCGGCACTAAAACAGGGAGGATCACGATGCCGTTGCCGCAAGACATTCGCCCGGCATTTCAGGACATCCAGGACACGCTGGTGCGCTCCGACAGCCCGTGGGTGCAGCAGACGCCGATGTCGCGGGTCAAGGTGCTGTGGGTCGGGCGCGAGACGGGCACCTGGGCCTCATTGCACGAATGGAAAAAGGGCTATGCCGCGCCGCCGCACAAGCATCTGGCCGGGGCGCACGCCTATATTCTCTCGGGCAAATTGCAGGTGCGCGATGGCGTGCTCAACGCCGGCGACTATGTCTACGAGACGTCGGGTGTGCTGCATGACGAGACCAAAGCGCTGGAAGACACCACCTATCTGTTCATCTGCACCGGTCCGATCCTGTTCTTTGACGATACCGGCTTCACCCGCTACTCGAACTGGGAAGTGATGGAGAAGCTCCGCCTGCAGGCGCTGGAAGCGCCGCAAGCGGTCGCGGCTGAATAGGATCAGCCCGTTCCGGCTTCACGTCGTCCCCGCGGAAGCGGGGACGACTTGCGTGGACCTAATCCGGCCTATCCCGGCAGCGGCTGCGCGCCCTCCGGTACCGGCACTTCGAACACGTTGAGCGCCGCCGACACAAATGAGTAATAGCCGAGCAGTCCGGCCAAATCGACCGCGCCCTTGACGCCCCAGCGCTTGACCATGCGGTCGTAGAGCGCGTCGTCGATGCGATGCCTCTCGTAATAGGTGTGGACGAAATCGTAGACCAGCTGGTCGTCGGCATCGGCGAAATGCGGCGCCCGCCGCTCGGCGATCGCATCAATCACCGCCTGCTCCATCCCGGCTTTCAGCGCCAGGCGGACATGCGCCGCCCATTCGAACTGCGCGGTCCAATACCGCGCCGTCAGCAGGATCGCGATTTCGCTCTGTTTCGGGGTGAAGGGCGTGCCGAACCTTGCGTGCGCGCCCAGTTGGTGCGCGTGGTCGGCGAGCCCGGGGCTGTTCAGCCAGATATGGACGGGCGGCGGCACGAAACCGCGCGGCCCGGATTTGCAATCGTCATAGATGCGCCGCTGCTCGGCGTTTAGCTCGGCTTCCTGCATTTCGCGGTATCGCGGCATTGCGTCTCTCTCCGGTTGGCTTCCATCGCGCGCGATCATACTGTGCCGCCGCGATAAAGCGGGAGAGGGTGGATGATGCAGCGCCGTAAACTGGGTGAGCTGGAGGTCGGGGCGGTCGGGCTCGGCTGTGCGACGATGACGCCGTTTTATGACCAGCCCGACCCGGATTCGGCGATCCGCACGATCCACCGCGCGCGGGAGCTGGGGGTCGATTTTCTCGACACCGCCGACGCCTACGGCGCCGGCCGCAATGAGGAATTGATCGCGCGCGCCGTCGCCGGCCGCCGCAATGAGTTCGTGATCGCCAGCAAATTCGGCAATGTCGGCCTCTTGGGCAACCCGCGCTTTGCCGATGGCCGCCCGGAATATGTCCGCGAGGCCTGCGACAAGAGCCTGGCGCGATTGCAGACCGATGTGATCGACCTCTATTTCATCCACCGCGTCGACCCGCAGGTGCCGATCGAGGACACGGTCGGCGCGATGGCCGATCTCGTGCGGCAAGGTAAAGTGCGCTATCTCGGCATTTCCGAGGCCGGCGCGGCGACGATCCGCAAGGCGCACGCGGTGCATCCGATGAGCGCGGTGCAGATCGAATACTCGCTGTGGAGCCGCGATGTCGAGGCGGATGTTTTGCCGGCCTGTGAGGAACTCGGCATCGGGTTTGTCGCCTACAGCCCGCTCGGGCGCGGCTTTCTGACCGGCGCGGTGACAACGCTCGATACGCTGCGCGAGGGCGACGCGCGCCGCAACATGCCGCGGTTCCAGGGCGACAATCTGCAGCACAACCTCAACCTGGTCGAGGAGGTCAAGGCGCACGCCGCGTCGCAGCGCTGCACCCCGGCGCAACTCGCGCTGGCCTGGCTGTTGTCGCGCAAGCCGTTCATCGTGCCGATCCCCGGCACCAGCCACGTGCATCGGGTCGAGGAAAACGCCGGCGCGGCCGATGTCAAACTATCGCCCGATACCGAGGACGCACTCGGCGCGATCTTTGCCCCTGGGGCCGCCGCCGGGACCCGTTATCCCGCCGCTCACCTCGCCCGCGTCATGATCTAACGCGCGGTCTCGCCGGTCAGGCCGCGTCCTCCAGCAACTCCGGGAGGCTGCGGATGATGCGGTCCGGCCGGATCGTCGAATCGGGCGGCAGGCCGACGCCATAGCCGTCATACCAAATGGCGAAGATCCCAAGGCGCTGGGGTGCGACGACCTCCCATTCGAGATTGTCGCCGACCATCCAGGTCTCCTTGGGGCCGACACCGAGCGTCCCCATCGCATGCAGGTAGGCCTGCTCTTCGGGCTTGCCGAAGCCGTGCTCGCCTTCGATCTGGATGTGGTCAAAGCGGTGTTCGAGGGCGAAGCGCACCACCTTCTTGCGCTGCGGCGCTGCCGCGCCATTGGTCACCAGCGCCAGCTTGACCCCCAATTCTTTTAGGCGGTCGAGGGTCTCGTGAGACCCCGGAAACATGCGCAATTCGGCCTCCTGAATTTCGTTAAAGCGGTCGGCGATCGCATGCACCACGTCGCGGTCGGGTGGCGCTGGGCCACCCGACGAGGCCAGTTCGGCGAAGGCCTCGGTGACGATATGCCGGCGCGCCTCGCCGATCCGGTGACGCCAATCCTTGTGCCGCCCCTCATCGGCCCAGAGATACCGCGAGTAGGTCTGGATCGCCTCGATCACCTGTTCCGGCGTATGTGGCGCAACATGGTCGGCATGCGCCGCGATCACCCGCTGCCATTGCGATGGCGCCTGGCCGAAAGCGGAGAGGATCGTATCGTCGAGATCGAGCAGGATGGCGCGCGGCAGATTTGGCATGGTCCCAATCTAACCCGGCCCGCCGCGCCGCGCGACCCTCCCGGCGGGCCTATCTCGATCAGCGGTCCTGGATTGGCGGCTGTCCTTCCTCGGCCCGTACCGCGTTGATGATCTGTAACACCCGCTCACGATAGGGGCGGTACTGCATGCCAAACTCGGTGACCAGCTTGGAATTGTCGATCAGGTAGTTGCCCGACA
>JAFAYW010000145.1 GCA_019240125.1 Alphaproteobacteria bacterium | reverse complement strand
CGTTGGTTGGTCCGGCTCTCGCTGCGTTCGCCGTGTCCGGCGCCGCATAGGCCGTCAGTCTCAAGCTCCATCAGACGCTGGGCGGCGAAACCGATCATCTCGCGCAGAAACGTCGTGTCGGAGCCCTTCTCCAGCAGCTCGCGAAGGGCAATCTTGTCGTCGGTCATCGTGGTGGTCCTCGGGTTCAGGTTGCGTCTCGACAACCCAACCCTACCCAGCACCGTCACGGTGACCACCGCCGTGGATAAGTCGCCCGCCTACGCCAGAGTCTCGGCGGTCGCTCCGTCGGGCGACTTACCCGCCGCTTCTACACCACCACCAGGGACGCGACGCTTCCGGTCCTTGCTATCACAGTTCAGCTTGGCTCGAACCTTCGGCCAGGATATCCGCCTCGAGCAATGTCGACGAGCTCGGGCGCCGCTTTATGGGCGTTGCCCGGAAATGCACTGGCTCCGCGCACAAGCACGAAATGCCAGGTGGCCTGTTCGGTTGCCCGAACATGCGCCTGCATTTGCAAATGTGGTCTCGCCCGATATAACTGCCCTCGAGTCCAGGAGGGAGTGTCCAAAAGCGCTCTGCAAAATTGGAGGAACAGGTGGACACGCTTTATTTGGCGACGTTGCGCGACTTACGCCTTACAAAAGCTATACGGGGGACCATGCACCCGCACGGCATGAACCATGTCGCCTAGCCTCAGAACCCAATCGCTGAACGATTCTGCGAACACGATTCATGCAGAATCCGTGATTGTCGACGGCCTCGTTTTTATGAGTGACGGCTATACGGCCGATCTAAGAGCAGGAAACGTTGCAGCCATCAATCTTACGGTGACGCCCTTTGAAAGCGACTTCGCCACCGCATGCGATCACGTGGCGGTCTGGCTGCACCGAGTCAGTGCTCCGCACTCCGATTGGCACATTGTGAAGCGGGCCGCTGACATCGAAACAGCCCGGTCCGCCGGAAAAACGGGTCTCATCATGGGCTGGCAAAATATGCGGCCGGTTGAGGACCAGCTCCACCGCATTTCCTTCTTTCATGCGCTGGGGGTACGCATCATGCAGCTCACCTATAATAACCGCAACTTCATAGGCGACGGCTGTCTCGAGACGGACAGCGGGCTCAGTCTGTTTGGCCGAAAGCTCGTGCGTGAGATGAATCGCGTCGGCATCGCCATTGATTTGAGTCATGTCGGGGAACGCACGTCTCTCCAAGCCCTGGAGATCTCCGAACGGCCCGTTCTTTTGACGCATGCCAATGCCTACGCGGTGGCGCCGACGCCGCGCAACAAGAGCGATGATTTGATTAAAGCCGTGGCGGCGAAAGGGGGAACCATCGGCGTCAGCATTTACGGTCCGATGTGTTGGGACCGTAATCCCGCGCATCCGCCATGTCTTGACGACTTCCTGCGGCATGTAGACCATATCGTCGACCTGGTCGGCGTTCAGAGCATCGCCTTTGGGACCGATTTGCCGGCTGTGCGCGACCTCAAAACAGTTGAGGAGATGCTGGAGTTTACCCGAACCCGGTTTCCCGAAAACGTTGGGCTGTACGAACAGAGCTTTGGCGGCGGCGCGCGCGAGCGCTATGTGCGCGAGATAGGAAACCAGCGGGACCTACCGTTGATGACAGCGGCTTTGCTTGATCGCGGATGGTCGCCGGCGGACATCAAAGGTCTTCTTGGCGCGAATCTGATTCGGGCTCTGCAAAAGGCCTGGATCGATTAGAGTGGCACCGCCGAGAAGAAGCGCGCGTCGCCCTGGACCGACGGGCTAGCCCTGAGGGGAACATGGTTTTACATCGTCGGCACCGTTTGCGGACGGCCCTTGAGCGCTTCGCTGATGATCTGAAAGCCTTTCTGAAGCTCGGCTTCGGAGGACACGGCTCCTCCCAGGCTTAGTCGAATAGCCTGGGGCGCCGGTGCGTGCCCGACCGCGAAAACTTCGCCTCCCGCGGCAAGCACCTGGGCCTTGCGGATCTCCTGGAGAAAAGCCTCTGCCCGCCAGGGCGGGGCCAGTGTAACCCAGACATGAAGGCCGCTTTCGAGCGACCGGAAGCTCAACTGGCCCAGGGCTTCACGCGCCATCCCATTCCGCTTCGCCAGTTCCTGCCGCTGCCACGCGACGAGCTTGTCGGCGGTTTCGCTGGCCAGCCAGTTCATCGCAAGCTCTGCCGATACGAGCGATGGCATCCATGACGTTGTTCCCAGCCCCGGCATCACCGTTCGCGCTTGGCCGGGCGGTGTCGCGAGAAAGCCGATGCGGATCCCCGGAACGAGAACCTTGGACAAGCTTGTAATGTAGAACGTGCGGTGGGGAGCAAGGCTCCATAAGGGAGCGGGGTGCTCGCTTACGAGCGGACCGTAGACGTCGTTTTCGATCAGGAGAACATCATAGCGCTCCGCAATCGCGGCTATGGCGGCGCGACGGGCGGCTGGGAGGATCGCCAGCGTCGGACTCTGGTGGTTGGGCATGCAAATCAGCCCGCGGATTTTGGTTTCCTTGCACTCCGCTTCGAAGGCCTCCGGTATCAGGCCTTCCCCATCCATCGCAATCCCGCGCAAGGACAGACCGATGTTGGAACATAAGTATTTTATCCCGGGATCGGTGAGTTCCTCGGTGAGGATCACATCTCCGGGCTTCGTCATCGACAAAAGCGTCACGGCGGTACCGTGTTGAGCCCCGTTTACGACCACGACGTCGTCGGGGCGGGTCACCACGCCTTGGCGTTCTAGCCACCGGCATGCCGCCTCCCGATGCCCCAATAAACCCAGATACGGACGCTGGTATTGCAGCAGATCGGCGAGCTGATTGCTTTGGGCCAAGCCCGCCAGCGTGGTCGACATCGCGCGAACATGATGTGGTCCGATGATGGGGCAGTTATAGCCCAGGTCGATTAGACCCCCGGTCTCCTCGTGAAGAACATAGCGTGAGCGTTCGATCGCGGGCGCGGGAAGGACGTAGGTCCCCCGCCCCACCTCGCTCCGGATCAATTTGCGCCTGTTGGCCTCCGAATACGCCTTGCTCGCCGTGCTGATCGAGATTCCCAGGGAGGCAGCCAGTTGCCGGTGGGTCGGAAGCCGGTCGCCGGATTTGAGCTTGCCAGATCGTATATCGCGCTCGATTGCGCCGGCGATCGCCAGATATTGGGTGCCGTTCCCGGCGAGAGCCGGCAACCAGGAAGAGGGCTCATCGATCTCTAATGTCATGGTGCAATATCGGTATTGACCTAGGTCAAACTTGCCCTAGGATGTGATGTGGCTTGTCCACGGAGGGCTCGATGGAACGCACGCTGCGCAATGCATTCGGATCTTTTCCGACTGGCGTCGCCATTGTGACGGCGCGGGACGACTGCGGCCAGCCCATCGGCATCACGATCAACTCGTTTACATCCTTGTCCCTGACGCCGCCCCTGGTGCTGTGGAGCCTTCGGCTCCAGAGCCGCTGCTACCCGGTTTTTGGAAAAGCGGAGCATTTCGCCATCAATGTGCTCTCGAAAGATCAGATCAATCTCTCGCAATTTTTCGCAGGGCAAAGCCGCCTCGCTGACGTCAAGATGTCCGTGGGAATTACGGGTGTACCGACCATTGATGACTGCGTGTGTTTGTTTGAATGCCGAAGGTATAATATCCAACAGGGCGGGGATCATGCAATTTTTATAGGGCTCGTCGAGAACTTCGCCTATGATCGCGGCGGCGAACCACTGGTTTTTCTCAGAGGCCAGTACACCGAGGCGGCCGTGAAGGGCCCACTCTCCGCGCGCCAGTGCCACATCGCGATGGCAACGTCGATAGTTTAGCTCACGAAACGCACCGACACGGCCAGGCGCACTGCCGAGGGTGCGGCACGCACGCCGCTCGGTAGGCGAAGGGGGGCGTCTCCGCCAACCTGATTGAGGCGTTGATGGCACCCCCATGCCTGGCAGTCGAGTTGCTGATCGACAGCACGCCGCTCCGCCAGCGACCGTCGACGCGTTCTGTCGCCTCCTGAAGAGTGGCGACCAGCTTGCTCGCAGTCCAAATCCAGCTTCGTCAGCGCCTAGATATGGGTTCCCGCCATGTTAGGCCATCTCGAGCGGCCGTAGTAGTGTTGAGTCTATCCGAACGACGAGCGGGCCATCCCGCTCGGTGTCCTTTTTGATTTCCAGCCATTCCGGATCGGCTTTCAAGATCTCCCAATTACGGCGCATGTCGGCTTCGTCACGCCAGGCAACGATGTACCAGAATTCGTCGGAGCCATCCGCCGCCTCCCAGCACGCCACAACGTTGAAACCTAGGCGTTGAAATACGGCGAAAGTGTGCTGGCGAAAGCGCTGAAGCAGCGCTTCCAAGCGGCCTGGAACAGCGATGTAGTGGCGCAGCTCATGAATCAAGTCACCCTCCTGCCCGAAATTTCCGCCCAGTCTATCGTGAAGGACATGGTTCGCCTAAGTCTTGATGACAAAGGGATCCTGAACATCATTGCTTAGGTCACACCAGACGCTCTTGGTTTGCAAGTAGTGGTCAACGGCTTCCATTCCATTCTGCCGCCCGATCCCGCTTGCCTTGTAGCCTCCAAAAGGCGAGTTGAAGGCCAGTGCGCGATAGGTGTTGATCCAGACCGTCCCCGCCTGGAGCTGGCGCGCAAGCGTGTGAGCACGGTTGATGTCGCGCGTCCATACACCGGCGGCAAGGCCAAAGGGGGTGCTGTTGGCGAGCGCGACAACTTCTTCGTCATCCTGGAAGGGTGTTACGGTAAGCACCGGCCCGAAAACCTCGGTGTGCATGATAAAGCTGTCATGCGCCGCCTTGTGTATGATGGTCGGTTCGAAGAAGAAGCCGTCTGGAAATCCATCCACGGTCGCCCGACCTCCACCGCACAGGATCTCCGCGCCTTCCGCAACCGCCCGGTGCACGAAACTCTCGTCTTTCTCAAGCTGCGTCTTCGTGGCGATCGGACCCATTTGTGTCTCCGCACGCATCGGATCCCCAATCACAATGGCCTCGGCGCGCTTCACAAGACGGGCAACCAGCCGATCGTAGATCGGTTGCTGGATGTAGGCCCTCGACCCTGCCACACAGGTTTGACCTGCCGCGGCAAAAATCCCCGAGAGCAGGCCAGCCTCTGCCCGGTCGAGGTTCGCATCCGCAAACACGATATTTGGGCTTTTTCCGCCGAGTTCGAGAAGGCACCGTTTGAGGTGTTTCCCGGCTTGTCCCGCGATCGCGCGCCCCCCCGCGTCGCCCCCGGTGAAATTGATCATCGCGACGAGGGGATGATTCACCAAGGCTTCACCCGTGTCGCGCATGCCCGTGACGATATTGATGACGCCGTCCGGGATTCCGCATTCCTTAGCCAGTCGCGCAAGTTCGATGGCCGAGGCTGACGTGACCTCGGACGGTTTGAGCACGACGGTGTTCCCCGCCGCCAGCGCGGGCGCCACGCCCATCATCGTCAGGAACGTCGGAGAATTCCAGGGAACGATTATGCCAATTACTCCCAGCGGCTCGCGCACGGTGTAGTTCAGAACGCTGCTTCGATCGAGAGGAATGACCGAACCCTGGATCTTATCCGTCAAGCCCCCGAAATAGTACAGCCAGTCCTGGGCCACCTTGAGCTGGGTGTGCATCTCGCTATAGAGCTTACCGTTCTGCTCGGTTTCGATACGCGCGATTCGTGCCGCGTGCTCGGCGATCTTATCGCCCCACTTCATCAACAAGCGTCCGCGACGGGTGGGAGATAACCGAGTCCATGGACCTTCGAAGGCGGCCTGCGCAGCCTTGACGGCGTGATCAACGTCGCCCTCAGTGGCGAAGGCGAAGCTTCCCCATAGACGTCCGCGCGTCGGATCGACGGACTGAAAGACACCTCCTTCAATTGCTGGGACATCGGTCCCGTTTATGTAATTCTGATAGGCGGCGCTCTCAGCCTTTTCCAACACCATCATCTTCTCCTGCAGCCGCAGCCGTGAATAGCCGCGGGGATTACGTCCCTTTGGTCCTTCCACGTGCTGCCCGCTTGATTGCGTTCCGGGTCTGCGGTTTTTGGTCTACGTTGCACTCATACCTGACACATCCACCCCGCCATACCACCATGCGCGCAACGCCAAGCACAGCCGACAGCCTATCTAGACTGAACCTGGTGTACCCGCGAAATTCGGCATCACATGGCTCGCGAACAACTCCATCGACCGCATCACATCGTCATGACTTGCACCAAACGAGCTGTTCACTTGCATGTTGTGAATGCCCAGCTCCCCATACTTCATGAGCTTGTCTAAGCAATAATCCGGCGAGCCGATGATCAGCGCCTTTTCGAGCTCGTCTTCGGTGAGTGCTATCGACTCGAGCGGCTGCACCGCGCCGGCGATCACGTGGCCCGGAGTCTCATAGAGATCCGTGAAGCGTTTGTGATTCTCCAAGGCTAACCTACGCTTCGCGCGGATGTCAGCCTCGGTCCTGCCGACGTAGATCATTCGCAATGTAGACAATTTAAGATGCCGCGCTTTTTCGCCATCCTCGTCGACGGCCTTGAAAAACGCTTCGGCCTGCGCTTTTGCCGCTTCAAACGGGTCGCGCAGGGGTGTGGTCATGACGTGATTTCCGAATTTGACGGAGGAATAGATCGCCTCGGGGGCCACCGCGGCGACCCAGATCGGAGGATGCGGTTTCTGCACCGGCCGCGGCATCGTCGTGAGCGAGTCGAACTCATAATAGCGACTTTTCCAGGCTACATCCGTCTCCGTGAGCAATTTGATTAGCAGCTGGAGGGAGTCGACAAACATCTCGCGGCTATCTTCAAATTTAACTCCGAGTCGGTCAAACTCATAACGGAAAGCTCCCCTGCCGACTCCAATCTGTAGGCGCCCGTCAGTAAAACAGTCGGTCTGAGCAACTTCGCCGGCAAGACGGCGAACGTCATAAAAGGGTAGAACAATAATTGCAGTAAGAATCTTTACTCTGCTTGTAACAGCCGCGACTTTTACGGCAGTGAGAAGCGTGCTCGGATGGGTCAAATAGTTGATGAAGTGATGCTCCGGTATGGAAACAGAGACGAAACCAAGCTCGTCCGCGTGTCGGGCCTGTGCCAGCATCTCCGAATAGAGTTGGTCGGCGGGTCGGGTCAGGTCGGGCCAGTAGCACGGGAGATAAAAGCCGAAATCCAAAACAGCCTCCGTTCTCTGCCTCAGGCAATGTACCACGACAATCGGCCTCTTGCAAACGCATTGACAGGATCACCCAGCTCCGGGG
The DNA here is from genome assembly GCA_019240125.1 of Alphaproteobacteria bacterium. GTDB lineage: Bacteria > Pseudomonadota > Alphaproteobacteria > ATCC43930 > CGMCC-115725 > DATARH01. Next base: position 13,355 of record JAFAYW010000145.1, on the reverse strand, counting down.
TTCCCGGCCGCGCGGAGGGCGCATTTACGACTGGACAGGACAACTCGGAAATTGACATGCTCCTGGGGCGATACAGGGTCGGGAGGAAGGTTCCGTGATCATCCGAATTTGGCGCGGGCGGGCGGTGGAAGGGCAGGAGGAACGAGCTCGGGAATTCCTGCGCAAAACCGTCCTCCCCCTAATGCGCACGAAGAGCGGAATGGGCGACTGTTACATCGCCTCCGCTCGGCCGAGGGCCCCTGGCGAGCTCCTGATGATCTCGTTTTGGAACGACGTCGAATCGCTGCAGGGTTTCGTCGGAGCGGACTGGACTCAACCGGTTATTCTGGAATCCGCTCGGCCGTTCATTCGTGTGGACGAGGTGCGCGTGGAACATTGGGACACTGTTTCAAGCGGAGGCGACGATGCCGAACCTGTCCAGACTTAAGGTGGCTCAACGATGACTCCCCCTATAAGCGGTACGGCACCCGCTCGATCGGCAAGGCTTTCACGGCGAGAGTTCGTGCGGGCCTCGTCGCTGATGGCCTTTGCTTTTGCCGAGGCGGGCCTGGCGAAGAGCGTGCGAGCGGGGGAGAAAGAGATCGGTCTCGCGAGCTTCGGCGGGTCGTTCGGTGAAAGCATCCAGAAATTTTACCTCGATCCGTTTGAAAAACAGACAGGTATCAAGGTTCTTCTGGGTTCCAACGCTTCGCTCGCGCTGGCCAAACTCCAGGTGGTATCGGGCCAGCGCGCCCAATGGGATATTGTCGAACTCACCGGCGCCGAGTACGAGACAGCGATCCGCGAGAAAATAACTGTCCCCTTGGACTACAGTGTCGTTGATGCGTCCGCGATCCCCCCAGAATACAAGGGGTCGCACGGCGTAAAGTTCGTGTTATACCTCAACGTCATGGCGTGGGATGCAAGCAAGCTCTCCCACGCTGGTATCCCGAAAACCTGGGCCGACTTTTGGGATACGACTCGATTTCCCGGAAAGCGCAGCATGTATTCCCGTCTTCAGGGAGGCGGCACACTCGAGTTCGCATTGCTGGCCGATGGCGTGGCGCCTGCAAACCTCTATCCGCTCGATGTGGACCGCGCTTTGAAGAGTTTGGAGCGTCTGGGGAGGTCCAACATCATTTGGCACGAAACAAACGCGGAGCCCATTCAGCAACTGGTGTCTGGGCAGGCCAGCCTGGCTACAACGTTTAACGGGCGAGTCCTCGCGGCCAACCGGGAGGGAGCGCAATTGGGTTACACGCCGGAGAACGGATGCGTCAGCGGCGACTACTTATCCGTCGTTCGTTCATCGGAGAACAAGCGGGAGGCGTTCGACCTCATCAGCTACATCATATCCAACGCATCCGCCGCTGCCGAATGGGTCAAGGCGACCTCGTACGGAGTTCCCAACATCCATGTCCCTGCAATGTTGCCGGCGTCGCTGACGGCAGATCTGCCGACGAGCGAAGCCTTGAAAGGTAAAGTGTTTTTGAAGGATGACAAATGGTGGGCAGATAACCTCCAGACCACGCTCGCGCGGTTCAAACAGTGGCAGCTTGGATAGCCGTTCAACCGCTCGGCACGTCATGGCCGGTGCAGCGTGAAGACCTCAGATGGGAAAGCGGCTCGGAGCAGGTATTGGCTGCTCGCCCCCATCATCCTGCTTTACGGAACGCTGGCCGTCTTGCCCCTTACCCTGATCGTCACCCATGCGTTCGAGGACGGCCTGGATCACTTCCGAACCATAGCGTCAAGTGTGCTGTTTTGGCCGATTGTGGGCAACACCGTCGTTATCAGTCTTTGCACCACGGCCGCCGCCGTCTCTCTGGGCTACATCCTTGCGGCGGCCATGTGGTGTTCACGTCCTCCCCTCCGAAGGGTGCTTCTCGCCGTCACTCTTCTGCCGTTTTGGTCAGGGGTGCTGGTGAAGAACTTCGCCTGGTCGGCGCTTCTGCAAGACAACGGCGTCATCAATGGTTTACTGCAAACCCTCGCACTGAGGAGTGCGCCACTTCCGCTTTTGCATAACCGGTTCGCGGTTGTGGTCGGAATGGTCCATTATGTCCTCCCCTACGCCGTCTTCCCAATTTTCGCGACGATGTTGGGCATTGATGGGACCCTTACGCGGGCTGCGGAGAGCCTGGGAGCCACGCGTTCAGTTGTTCTGTTTCAAATCGTCGGTCCGCTCACCTTGCCAGGGGTGTACGCTGCCGCTTTGCTCGTACTCATCATGGCGGGCGGCTTCTTCATTACGCCCGTTCTTCTCGGCGGCCCTCAAAACATGATGGTGGCGAATCTGGTCAACTATTACGCGAACGAGCTGGTGGATTTCGGCAGTGCTGCCGCCCTTGCCGTGACGATATCGATCGGCGTGGCCGTGTTAATGCTGCTCTACCACCGGATCCCGAAGGAGGGACAATATGGGCGAGCCTAGCCCGCCAGCGCGCGGTGGGCGGGAGGCTGTGGCAGCCCCGGGCCGCAGCGGCCCGAGCACGTCCGCTCTGCTGCTGCTGCTGAGCCTTCCGATCCTGGGTTTTCTGTTGCTCCCATCGCTCATCATTGTACCGATGTCACTGACGAAAGGAAACGTGATCCGCTTTCCGCCGATCTGGATTTCAACGCACGCCTTTTGGGATTTTCTTGGTGACGACCGCTGGATCGCCTCGACTCTGACGTCCCTGAAAGTAGGAGCCTTCTCGGTTGTACTGGCATCCGTTGCGGGGGCGACGGCCGCGGTCGGATTGCATCGTGCCGGCTTTGCGGGAAAGAGCGTCGTGCTGGCGTTGATCATGATGCCTCTTGCCACGCCTGTTATCGTACTTGCACTCGCGGACTATATCTTTTTCTTGCGCGTCGGATTGGTAGGCACGTGGGTCGGCATCGGCCTGGCGCATAGCGTCATCGTCACTCCTTACGTGTTCGTTGCGACACAGGTCAGTTTAGCGACGTTGAATCCGGCGCAGGTGCGGTCGGCCCGGAGTCTTGGCGCCACAAACGTCGCCCTGCTCCGCTTTGTCTATTGGCCGACGCTGCGACCCGGCATTCTGGCCGGAATCATTTTCGCCTTTGCCATATCCCTCGATGAAGTCGTCATCGCGCTCTTCTTGCAGGGCCCGAACGCGACAACCTTGCCCGTTCAGATGTTCACGAGCCTCGAATACGATCCCACGCCGAAAGTCGCGGCGGTGGCCTGCTTGCTTCTTGCGGTTGCCCTTTTGGCGTCCTTGGCGCAGCTCGGATTGTCGGCACGGGCCGGAAGCCGTTGATCCCGTCGCGTGTACGCGAGCAAGCCGCGGGGCCAAAAGGGGCCGACGATGCGGCCCACCGGCCGAAAGCCGGGCGTCACCTGGAACTCCTGGGCGTCTCAAAATCCTACGGGAGCGGGCGGCTCGTGGTACGCGATGTGAGCTTCACGCTTCATCCCGGCAAGTTTTTGACCCTGCTTGGCCCCAGCGGATCGGGTAAGACCACCACGCTGATGATGGTAGCTGGATTTGAGACCCCGACCGCGGGTCATGTCCGCGTAAATGGAGCTGACGTTGCCGGACTGCCGCCGAACCGTCGGAACTTTGGCGTAGTCTTTCAGGGTTACGGCTTGTTCCCCCACATGTCGGTCTTGCAAAACGTTGAGTTTCCGCTCCGGATGCGGCGCCTGTCCCAAGACAAGCGACGGGATCTGGCAATGGCCATGCTGGACAAAGTTGGCCTCGAGGGATTTTCGGGGCGGCGACCCGCACAGCTTTCCGGCGGTCAGCAGCAGAGGGTTGCGTTGGCTCGCGCCCTCGTATTTGAGCCCGATGCGTTGCTCTTGGATGAGCCGCTCGGTGCACTGGACAAAAAGCTGCGTGATACGTTGCAGGCGGAAATCAAGGCTCTGCAAGCAAGGGTAGGCATATCGATATTATATGTAACCCACGATCAGGACGAGGCGATGATGATGTCCGACGAGATCGCCATAATGAATGATGGTCAGGTCATACAGATGGGTGCGCCCGCCGACATCTACCTGCATCCCAGAACCGCATTCGTCGCAGGGTTTCTCGGGGAGACCAACCTCATACCATGCGTGCATTGCGGTTCGGACGGAAAGATCGCCAGCGTCAAGTTCACGGATGGCACGTTCGGATCTGGGCTGGAGATGCGCCATGATCGCGAGCGTGGTGAGGGGAAGGCCGGGCTTTTGTCGATCAGGCCCGAAGCTTTCGAGTTCCTGACGGGGATGGCGACCGCGCCTAACCAGATCGACGGACGTGTTTCGGACTACACCTTCCTCGGCAGGCATGAACGATACGTTGTTGCCGCCCTCGGGCAGAACGTCATCGTGAGTCAGCCCGGGCAAGGGAGGCCGCGCGTCCGCATCGGCGACGCCGTTCGTCTGACTTGGGCAGGCGAAAAAGGCCAGCTTCTTTCCCGTCAAACGTGAGCCGGCCTCCACAGTCCCGGATCTCGGCAGACGCCTAACGGCCTCGGCTCAGACCAGACCGGTGTGGATCACGCCATGAAGAGCCGCCGGGCGAGGCAGGCCCGAGAGCGTATGCCGAACGATCAGTCTTCGATCGCGTGGCCGCGCTTTGGAACCAAGATACTCCTGTCGAATTCGCAGACCAGCGTTTGGTGCTGATTGAAACCGCGGGTCCGCACATGGACGATGCCGGCGCCAAGCCTTGACCGCGACTCTCTTTTCTCAACGACCTGTGTCTCCGCGGACAACGTGTCGCCGGGGTAGACAGGATGAGTCATCCTGATTTCCTTCCAGCCGAGATTTGCAATGGCCTTGTGACTGACATCCGTCACGCTCATCCCGACAAGGATAGCGACGGTGAGTGGAGAGGCCACGATGCATCGGCCGAATTCCGATTTCTTTCCATACTCCTCGTCGAAATGCAGGGGATGCGTGTTCATGGTGAGTAGCGTGAACCAGACATTATCCGCTTGGGTAATCGTTCGCTTTGGTCGGTGCTCATAGACGTGCCCGATCTCAAAGTCTTCGAAGTAGCGGCCGAAACTTTCGCGGAACCGGGTCGGTTCGACCATCCTCGACGTGGTCACCACTCGTGCTCTCCTTCGGGCATACCACGCGCGGGTGCCGCGAGCTGGTTGTCCCGGGGCCGGCTCGGCACGTGACATGGCGCAAGCGCCTCGCGGTCAGTAGCGGTCACGCGCCAACCTCACGACATACGTAAAATGTGCTGCCGCATGCCAATTCACCGAGGTCATCATCGGACCGCCGCTCGCATCCAGGTACCGACGAAGAAACCGCAACGCTGGCGACCCAGCGCGCAAGCTCAGTCCCGCGGCAACCTTCCTGGGCAGCGGCCCAGCCGAAATCTCTTGGAGAACCTCGGTGATGACCTCTCCGGTCCGCTCCTCGAGCAGAGCGTAGATCGGCCCGCTCCACTGGTGGACATCGTGCAACGCGGACTGAAACCGGCTGTGCACGAAGACAACGGTCGAACAGATGGCATCTCGTCCATCCATGGAGCGGCGGATTCCCCGAATCCTCACCCAGCTCGACCCGGCTTGCGCGACAATGAGTTCGGCCTCTTCTTCGTTGATCCGAACCGGCTTCATGTCGGCGATACAGAGCTTGGTGTTCCGCGCATACTCGAAGAGTTCTGGCAGGGAGTCGACTCGATGGACGTAGGCGACCTGGGGAGCCGTCGCGAGCACGCGTGAGGGGGATCCTCGCCGGCGGTCAATGAGCCCTTGGTCGACAAGACGACGAAGCGCTTCGCGCACCGTGTGCCGGCTGACTGAATAGCGAGCGCAAAGGGCGGCCTCTGTGGGCACTGTCTGCCCGACCGCGAACTTTCCCTGCCCGATAGCTCGCGTCAGATCATCTGCGATTACGCGATAGCGTGAACCTTCGGAAACCTTGGCCAGGGCGTCTGGGGTCTTGGCGTCCATATCACCAGCTATATAGCTCGCTCCGCTTGTCCGATCAACTTCGACGAGTGGGCTCCGGCGTAAGCGGCATCCAGCGAAGTTCCAGTGGCGGTTTCTCTCCGATCCGCGGCGATTCTCCGAGCTGCCCAGCAATGATTGGATTTGACGGGAGAGCGCCGGCCAGAGTATTGTCCGGACAACTTGCGGTCTCGGAGGTGCGCCTTGTCTGGTTCCGTCTCGGCTCCCGAGAAGACGCTCGATCGGGAACATGAGTCGCAGCTGTTCCACGCCGTCGATCGCTGGCTGACCAAAGAGGTCAAACCCGTAGTCAAGGCTTTCGACCGGGAAGACCGCTATCCGGCCGAGCTCGTGGAGCAAATGAAAGCGCTCGGCCTGTTTGGAGCGACGATCAGCGCCTCGTATGGCGGGTTGGAATTGCCGGCGAAAACCTATGCCCAGCTGGTGATGAAGATCGCGGGCGTGTGGATGGCCCTTAGTGGGATTTTCAACTCCCATCTGATGCTTGCACTCGCCATCGAGCGGTTTGGAACAGCCGAACAGAAGGCGGCATGGTTGCCCCGTCTGGCGTCCGGAGAAGTTCGCGGTGGCTTGGCACTGACGGAGCCCGATGCCGGCTCCGACCTGCAGGGCATCCGCACGACGGCCCGGCGCGACGGCGAGGACTATATCATCAACGGCACAAAGACCTGGATATCGAATGCCATCGAGGGCTCATGCTTTGCCCTCTTATTGAAGACTGATCCGGCCGCCGAGCCGCGTCATAAGGGCATGTGCCTGTTTATTGCACCGAAAGGCCCCGGCCTGCGTGTGGGCAAGAAGTTCGAGAAGCTCGGATACAAGTCGATCGATTCTGCAGAACTTGTTTTTGCGGACTACCGCCTTTCAAAGGCGCATCTCATCGGCGGCGTCGAAGGCCAGGGCTTCTACCAGGCGACGGCTGGACTAGAACTTGGCCGGATCAACGTGGCCGCGCGCGGAACGGGGATGGCCGAGGCCGCGCTTCAGTTCGCGACGGAATACGCCCGCCTGCGTAGGACGTTTGGTAAACCGATATGCGAGCATCAGGCCATTCAGCTGAAGATTGCGGAAATGGTCACGCGGGCACGCGCGGCCCGGCTTCTCACTCTGGATGCCGCTGCCGCATTTGATCGGCGGGAGCGATGCGATCTGCAAGCCGGCATCGCAAAATACTTTGCCTCCGAGGCCGCCCTGCAGAACAGCACCGATGCCCTACGCATTCACGGGGCCTATGGCTATTCGAAGGAGTACGACATCGAGCGGCTTTACCGAGACGCGCCACTGACGGTCATCGGCGAGGGTACAAACGAGATGCAGCGCATCATCATTTCGAGACAATGGATGAAGCAAAGTAGCCAATGACGAAGCTCCTGGAAGGTACGCGCATCCTCGCCATCGAGCAGTTCGCGGCGGGCCCTTACGGCTCAATGTTTCTTGCGGCTCTCGGCGCGGAAGTCATCAAAATCGAGAACGGAGCGACGGCAGGCGATTCCTCGCGCCATGTCGGTCCGCACCTGCTCGGCGAGAACGACAGCCAGTATTTTCAGACGTTCAATTTCAACAAGAAAAGTGTTGCCTTGGACATCAAGTCGCCGGACGGCAGGGCGGCATTGATCCGTCTGGTGAAGACGTCTGATGCGCTGCTCAACAATCTACGCGGCGATCAGCCAGAGAAACTCGGCATCGATTACCGCACGCTGAGAGAGGCGAATCCCGCGATAGTATGCCTGCACGTCTCGGCGTACGGTCGTGACAACTCGCGCGCTTCGTGGCCGGGATACGATTACCTGATGCAGGCGGAAACCGGGCTGATGAGCCTCACAGGGGAGCCCGACGGACCACCCGCGCGGCTTGGTTCGTCCGTCGTAGACTACATGGCGGGCCTGACCGGCGCCCTGGGACTGCTCAGCGGCATCATTCGGGCTCGGAAAACGGGTGAAGGGTGCGACATTGACACCTCGCTCTTCGATGTCGCCTTGCACCAGCTAAGCTATCCGGCCGTGTGGTACCTGAATTCCGGCGAGATCCCACAGCGTCTCTCCCGCAGTGCGCATCCCTCACTCGCGCCCGTTCAGACCTTTCGGACCAAAGATGGTTGGCTCTTCGTTATGTGTATGAAGGACAGCTTTTGGGAGAAGTTGCTTGAGGTGCTCGACGCGCACGAACTGCGGCACGATCCGCGGTTTTCGACGCAGGCGGCACGACGAGAAAACCGGATGGCCCTGACCGCCGTGTTGGATGACGTTTTCATCGGACGTGCGACGGCGGAGTGGCTGGCCATCCTCGGCGGACGCGTCCCCGTCGCGCCGGTCTATGACATGGCGCACGCGTTTGAGAACCCCTTCGTGCGCGAGACCGGTATGGTGCGCACGGTAGCGCACCCGCGTAATCCTACCTTTCGGGCCCTGGCGAATCCCATCCGAGTGGATGGCAAGCGGCTTGATCAAGTGGTCTGCTCGCCGCTGGCGAATGACAACGAGTGCTGCCTCGTAGCGGGTGCACCAAAATGAACCGAGGCGCGCGGTGTGTCGCGCCGGTGCCCCCGGGGGCGGCCCCCACGCTCGAGGCGTGAGATGGCGCTCGTTCTCGTGAAGCGATTGGCCCAGGGTTGTATGACCCTGCTACTCGTGTCGGGCTTTGTCTTCGCCGCTACCAACTTGCTGCCCGGAGACGTGGCAGCAGCCCTCCTGGGCGAACATGCCACGCCGGAGGCGCTCGCCGCGATTCGGAGATCGCTCGGGCTCAATCAGCCGGCTTTATACCGCTATTGGATCTGGCTCACGCATTTTGTCTCCGGCGATCTCGGGACGTCGCTGGCAAATGGACAACCCATCGGAGCGATTGTTGCAATCCGCTTTTACAATACGCTTTTCCTTGCCGCAGTTACGGCGGCGGTTTCCGTGCCAATCTCCATCCTGCTGGGGGCCCTCGCCGCCGCCCATCGCGGTCGATGGCTGGATCGCATGGTATCCGGTGCAACGCTGGTTCTCGTCTCGGTTCCTGAGTTTTTCTTGGGATATCTCTTGATAATGCTGCTATCGCGCTATCTCGCGGTTTTTCCGAGCATGGCGCAAATTCCGCCCGACGCCAGCTTGACCCAGCATCTGTTCGCCATCGGCTTGCCGGTTCTGACCCTCGCGCTCGGCGTCATGGCCTACCTCGTCAGAATGGTGCGAGCCGCAATCGTCGAGGTCATGTCGGCGTCCTATATCGAGATGGCCCTACTGCAAGGCGCCTCAGAGCATGAGATCGTGCTTCGCCATGCGCTGCCCAATGTCATTGGGCCCTTGATAAACATTATTGTGTTCAACCTTGCCTATCTTGTCGTTGGCGTCATCATCGTCGAAGTGATCTTCGTCTACCCCGGTATTGGCCAGCTCATGGCTGACGCGGTGGCCGCGCGCGACGTGACAACGGCACAAGCCTGCGCCCTGATCTTCGCTGTGACGTATGTGGGGCTGAATATCACCGCCGATCTCGTCGCTACCCTGACCAACCCCCGTCTCCGCGTTAGGGCAGCGTGATGCTACTCCGGTCTGTGTCATGGGCGGGAACCGTCAGTTTGGGTGTGATTGTCACCTATATCGTCCTGGCGATCTTCGCGCCTGTGCTTGCTCCCCATGGGGAAGCTGAAGTTGTGGGAGGAGCCTGGATCTCGCCGGACATGCAGCATTGGCTAGGGACCGATGGACTGGGACGCGACATGCTCAGTCGTGTCATGTACGGGGGCCGCCGAACCATGTCGATTGCGCTGGCGGTGACTGTCGCTGCCTTTCTCTTAGGCACGCTGCTGGGCCTATCCGCGGCCATCGGGCGCAGCTGGTTGGACACCGTTCTGAGCCGGACCGTTGATGGCATCATGGCTCTGCCGTCCCTGATTGTGGCGTTGCTGGTGTTGTCGGTTCTTGGATCGTCGATCCCGGGGCTAATAGGTGTGCTCGCCGTCCTGGATGCCACGCGTTTCTTTCGGCTGTCCCGCGCAATCGGGCAGGACATCATGAGCCGCGACTACGTGGAGGTCGCCCGCCTCCGAGGCGAAAGTATTCGATGGCTGATCACCCGTGAAGTGTTACCCAATGCGACGAGCGTGCTGGCGACGGAATTCGCCATCCGCTTTTGCGCTGCGGTCCTGCAAGTGAGTGCGCTCGCCTTCCTGGGCCTGGGGGTTCAGCCTCCAAGCGCGGACTGGGGCAGTATGGTGAATGAGAATGCGATTGCGATCAATTTCGGCATCGCTGCACCGTTGTTTCCGGCCGCCGCCATCGCCGGCGTGACCGTCTCCCTCAATGTGCTGGTGACCGCGTTGTCCGACACCTCACGATTTGCGCGCGTTTGAAGGCGGATCGGATGAAGCTTCTCGAAATAGACGCCTTGCGCGTTGAAGCCGAGCGGCAAGGTGGCCGATCCGCGCTGGTCGACCATATCAGTTTGCACCTCGCGCCGGGGGAGGTTCTTGGGCTCATCGGAGAATCGGGCGCAGGCAAGTCGACCATCGGACTTGCTACGCTCGGCTTCGCGCGGCCTGGCACCCGGATCACGCACGGCCGTATCCTGTTCAGGGGCGTAGATCTCCTCCGCATGCCTGCGGCCGAGCTTCGCCGCCTGCGGGGCAACCGAATTGCCTATATGGCGCAAAGTGCGGCTGCAGCCTTCAATCCGGCGCTGCGACTGGGGCGGCAGATTACGCACGGGCCTGTGCGACGAGGGTTGATGCCGTTGGCGGAAGCGCGAGCCGAAATGGTCTCTCTCTTCCAACGCCTGCGACTCCCGAATCCGGAGCGTTTTGGCCAAAGGTACCCGCACGAGGCATCCGGGGGCCAACTGCAGCGCGCTATGGCCGCTATGGCTTTGATTGCCCGCCCGGAGCTACTCGTGCTGGATGAACCCACGACAGCTCTTGATGTAACCACGCAAATTGACTTCCTCACGATCGTGAGTGAGCTGATCGAAGAGCGCCGCCTTTCCGCCCTGTATATCACGCACGACCTGGCGCTGGTGGCGCAGCTGGCAAGCCGGATCATCGTGTTGCGCGCGGGCAAGGTGGAAGAGGAGGGGGCGACCGAAGGCGTTTTGTTGCGCCCGAAATCGCCTTACGCCAGAATGCTGGTGGCCGCCCGGCAATCGGCGCTCACGTCGGCGACTGCGGTGCCGGCGCAGGCGCCACTACTCGAGGCCCGGGGAATCAGCGCCAGTTACCGCCAGGGCGTTGCGGTCGTGGACGACGTCAGCCTTTCCCTTCAGCAGGGGGAGATTCTGGCTGTCATCGGCGAGTCGGGAAGCGGCAAGAGCTCCCTCGCGCGCGTGATCTTGGGGTTATTGCCGCAGCGTTCGGGCGAGATCGTCTACGCCGGCGCGCCCCTGCCAGCCCTGCACCGTCGAACGCGGCAAGTGCTGCGGCAAATCCAGTTTGTGCATCAGCAGCCCGACCTCGCGTTGAACCCGCGACAGCGCGTCAAGGATATCATCGGTCGGCCCCTGGACGTTTTCTTCGGGAATCTCGGCAGACAACGGGCGCATCGCATCGATACTCTGCTCGAGACTGTTGGTCTTCCGACGAGCTACTCCACGCGATACCCGACGAAACTGTCGGGCGGCGAAAAGCAGCGCGTTTGCATCGCCCGGGCTCTGGCAGCCGAGCCGGCTCTCCTCATATGCGACGAGGTGACGTCCTCCTTGGACACGCTTCTGGCCAAGGATATTTTAAGCCTGCTCAAGCGGCTGCGAACAGAACGCTCCCTGGCGTGCATTGTCATCACCCATGACTTCGGCGTCGTCCGAGCCCTGGCCGACACGGTAGCCGTGATGCACCGCGGGAAAGTGGTCGAACGGGGTCCGGCCCAAGCCGTTCTCGACTCGCCGCAACATGCGTACACGCGACAGCTATTGGCGGCCGCGCCCGAGATGCGTCTGCATTGGCTTCGGGACCGGCGGCTTGCGACGGCAGCAGCATCGCCTGCGGCTCGCAGTGATTCCAATCCCGTCGCAAAAGGTGTCAGCCATGCCCATCTCGCCTAAACCCCAGGGCCTCAGCACGGTTCTTCGCGGCCTTCTGCGGGAAAACCCGCTGGTGACGACCGTCTGGGGCGGAACGCCTCATCACGCACAATTGGTGCAAGCGGCAGGATTTCCGGTTTTCGGCATGTCCGGCTCTCTGGCGAGTACCCAGCTGTTGGGATTACCGGACATTGGCCTTCTTACGATGACCGAGATGGTTCAAAATGTTCAGCGCATTTGTCGTGCGGTGTCCATCCCCGTCATCGTCGATTGCGATACCGGATTCGGCAACGCGATCAATGTGCGGAGAACCGTTGAGGAAGTGATCCGCGCCGGCGCGGCGGGGATGTTCATGGAGGATCAGGTAAGCCCGAAGCGTTGTGGCTTTCTCCGAGGGAAAGACGTGATTTCCCAAGAAGAAGCCGTGGGGAAGTATCGCGCCGCTTGTGATGTGCGCGACGCGCTCGATCCAGATTTCCTGATTATCGCCCGCACGGACGCGCGTGGTGCTCCGAGCGGGTCGGTCGGCGACGTTATTTCCCGTTGCCAAGCCTACATCGAGGCCGGTGCTGATGTATTCTATCCCGAGGCGCTGCAGTCCCGGGAAGAAATTTTCGCAGTGCGAAAGGCAGTTGCCCATGGGCTGATGACCCTTCCGACCACGTATCTGGTCCCGCCGCCGTCACGCGAGGAGATGATCCAGATGGGGCTCTGCTTCTCGTGGGCCTTTTTGGAGCAGGTCGGAGCCGTCGCCATGTATGACTTCCTGGTCGATTACCGCACACGCGGGGAACTGGCTCGCATTCAACAAGCCGAGAGTATCGAAAACCACCCACTGGGAGGATCAGTGCGCACGGGGTACGGCATCTACAATTTGACGGGCTTGCCGGAGCTTACACGTCTCGAGCGGCGCTACCTTCCAGCCGAACTTTTGGAGCGCCGTCAGCAATCCACTGGAATCTCGTCGGCGACATCCGGCAGGGTTGAATAAGCTCTTGTTCGCATCATCCATCTCTCGAACGCGGTCGTTGCAGCGCAGAACACCGAGATACGCTTCAGGTCCAACGCAATGAGCTCAAACATAATCGAAAAGATCTTGGCACGCGCGGCGGGAAAAGAATGGCTGCGCCCCGGCGACATCGCGGTCTGCGTTCCTGACATTGTCATCGCGCTGGATCTTACATTCGCGATGGACGGCACCTGGTACCGCCCGAAGACGCTCTTTGATAGTGAAAGGGTCGTGCTCGTCTTCGATCATGCCGTGCCGGCGCCGAGCATCAAAGACGCCGCGGGTATGGTCGAGGCGCGCCGCTTTGCCGAAGAGTTCGGACTGAAGAACTTCTTTGACGTGGGCAAGCACGGGATTGCCCATGTGGTCGCGGCCGAGAATGGACTGGCTCGTCCCGGCGAGCTTTTGCTGTGCTCCGATTCACATACCTGCGCCGCCGGCGCCTTCA
>JAFAYW010000002.1 GCA_019240125.1 Alphaproteobacteria bacterium | reverse complement strand
CAAGGCCACATTCCCGGCGCCTGGTTCGCGGTCCGCTCGCAATTGCGTGACGTGCTGGCAAGTCTTCCGCAGACTGGGCCAATCGTACTCACGTCACCCGACGGCGCCTTGGCGCAGCTTGCGGCCGGGATCTCGCGGGTCACGCGTCCGTATCAGTTCTTGTCCTGGCCGGCGGCACGCAAGCGTGGGTCGCTGCCGGGCTGCCGCTCGAACCAGGGCAAGGCCACATGGCGAGTGAACCGGAGGACTTGGTGTTGTCGGCCCGGACCGCAGGCGGCCTGTCGTTCGATCATCGCCGAGCGCTGAGGCCAAAAGACTGACCCGCAGTCAAAGCCCCGGCGTTGAGCACTGGCGCGGCTGCAAGATATCCCACGCACAGCAGCGCCGCCGTTTACCCCAGCCGTAAACGCGTAAATTACTAATCTGAGATGAAATTTTCCGTTATATGTCGTTTACGCCTAGCGCCTCCCACTCACCGGTCGCAGGGCATTGGACCAGATAAAGCGCCCGCCGCCGCTCCTCTTTAGACCCTTTGACGTATGCCGAGCGCGGCGGGCCGTCGAATCGTTTCATGGTCCTGGTCCACCCCAGGCGGCGCATGGCCCGGCCAAGTTCGTCATTGTCCCTCTGGAGGCGATTTCTCTCGACGGGCTTGCCGAGCGCGGCCCATATGTCGGCCGCCGGGATTTTCCCAGTCGAATCGCCAAGAAGGCCATGCAGGAAGTCTAGCGTAGGCGCCGGCCCGTCCAGGGCAGTAAGCTGAGAGCGCAGCCTCTCCAAGGAGCGCTCGCCGTCGTTAATTGCCGCCAGCACCGCCACGTACTCTCGGCGCTGCGCTACCGTGAGGCCTTGGCTGACCCAATTGGGGTAGCCGCCTTCGAATAGGATTCGCATTCTTAATCTTCCTACACGCTTGGAGTGTGGGGTATATGCGGAAATAGTATCGCTATTTGTTTAACCGTTGAACAGATTTTCGGCCCCGACTCGACAAGAAGTAAAAACTAGATCGAGTTATCGGATTGACCAAACCAATATTTAATCCCGAATTGCCTTACTATCGCTCCACTCACGAAGAGGCTGGTTAATAGGCGCCGCTCTCGCGCGGAACCTGAACAATGCTGTCACCTGATCGCCGGATAGAGAACCACCCGTGGAAACCGTGGAAACATTTTGGCCGGTCGACCGCACTGAATGTGGAATTTCAGACTCTGAAAAAAAGGAGTTGGGCAAGAGGGAGGGCTATAGAGGTTTCCACGGTTTCCGCAACCCATTGATTTGCCTAGTCCTGTACCCCGAGGATTCCACGAGGTTTTCCCCCTTCGAGCGTCGAAACAGAGTAGTAGCCGCCCTGTCGCTTGTCGGCCGCGAACCTCAGCACGAGCGTTTGCTCAACGACGTCAACAGGGCGGTCCTTGATAGCTTTAAGCCGCCACGCAATAGTCGTCGACGTTATGATCGGGAGCACCTTGCCCGATGCCAGCTCAAGGGCCGCCCTGAAATCGATGGCTTCGGGATCCATGTCGCCAGCAAACTGTGCGATGTCGCTGGCCTGGAATGTCCACGTGCCAAAACGAGTACGGAGCGTCTCCAAGACGACTATAAGGGCACTCTGTACTTCATCGTCGGCTTCACCGTCGAGAAACAGATCGCGAAAGCGGATCGGCGTCGCCGAGCAGGGAGAGGGGGCGCTGAGCGGCCTATTCGCAGAGTTTTGCTCGCGTTCGGCATGCTGCTGGGCGGCGTATTCGACCGCGGCTCCAACCAAATGCCACCAGGCCTTAAACCGCGTCTCTCGCGGGGTCTTGTTCACCTCAGCGAAGCGGGGGTTCGCGAGCAGGATGGTGTAGAGGGCGGACAGGATCTCGACGCGGTGCTGCTCAGTCCACGCGATGGGGTCAGCGTGCTCAAACTCGCGGTTTTCCGGATCGGTGCGATCGATATTCAGCCGCACCGATAGTGAGCGGGAGGCCATGTCGCCGCGCGCCGTCACGTTGTTTCCCGTAAAGGCCATGATAGTGTAGGCGGGCACTTCGAGGTGCCGGCTCTCGCCGAGGACTCGATCGCTGTAGGTCTCGGTGGTGAGCGCCTTCTCGATTGACGCGCAGTTTATGGCGGCGCCGAGCGGTATGTTATCCCAGACCAGGAACGGGAGCCCCGCGCCGAGATATGCGAATAAGGCTTTGCGCCGTTCCTCGTCATTTGGCGACCATGCCGCAGCCGCGGCGCGTGCGCCAAGCACGGCGGTCGCAACCATATGCAACACCGTCGTCTTACCGCCGCCACGTTGTCCCGCCGTCACAAAGAACGCGGGCCGCTCCGGCAGCGCCATGCGCTCGATTATAGTAAGCGCGCACGCGATCAGGATGCACTTACCGGGGTAGTCGGTCGCAACGTCGACGAGCCACTGATTGATGAGGAAGTCCATCGCCATCGCGGCCGCCAAACCATCGCACTTACCCGGTTCGGGTAGCTTAACCGCTGCCGGGATCCGGAAGACGATACCCGAATCACGATCGAACCCGCGAGCCCTCAGCAGCTGACCGTCTGGCAGAACAATCGCCAATGACGCGATGCCGGTCACGATAGGCAAGGCGCCATCGCTGCGATTGGCGAAGTGTCGGACAAATTGGGCGCCGAGGTGAACGGGCCGCCAGCCCTCTCTAGTATCCTGGCCGAATTCAATGTGGCGCTCGATGACCTCAGCGACTTCCGGCTCGGTGAGTGTATAAATCTGCATTTGCGACGGCGGCGGGAGTTCAACATTATCACCGCTGGCGAGCATATGTAGACTTGGTGTGCTGCTCGATCTTATCTGGACAAGATCGCCGTTGCGGTTTCGCATTGGCGGTTCATCTGCCCTTGATCGGCCGTGTACCGCATTCAATAATTCCACGACTGGCAGCCATTCCGAGTCCGGGGCCGGAGCCGGTACCCTCGGGCGCGGGTCACACCGCTCAGCGAGTTGCTGCTCGTGACGTTGTTTGGCGTTTGCCTTAGCGGCTTCTGCGCGCGCCATCTTTAGCATCGACTGGAGTGTGCGCTTGCCGCCGCCCTTTCGCGCGGCGATTTCGAGTAGCCGCTCGATCTCGGATGCTGTCAGGTCTGCAGCTAGAGAGATGCGCACGAACGTGTCGGCCGCATCATCGGGCCGAGCCGCATGCAACACCGCTTGCACCGCGGCAAAGTCGGGTTTGAGCTCATATGTAGTGCGGCCATGCGCGAAGGAATGGATCCACAACTCGCCCGAGGCGCGGCGCATTATCTTCGCTTTGCACCGTCCGTAGTCGATTCCTTCGAGTGGATCGGCCAGTGTCTCGTCAACATACCGTTCGGGGTCGGCCAGAACATCGCCGACCGTCACTCCCTGCAGTTCGGGATCATCGAAGGGCAAGATCACGTCAGGTAGTAACACACCGGCGGATTGCCGCTCGACAATGCGAGCCGCCCGCGCTGACGACATGCCGGTGCGTTCCGCGATACGCGCACCTTGCTGCCGTATGAAGTTGGCGCGGGCGGATTCAACTTCTGTGCTGAGCATCGCGGCCTGGCGAGTTCGGGTAGCCTGGTAGTCCGATGTCTCAAGTATCGTCAGAGGCGGACAAGCAGCAACCGTATCGAGGAGACCGCCTTCGACAGCGATCGGTCGGCGAGCTTCGGCATCTTGCGCCAACGGCGGCACAAGAATAGGCGGGCCTTCGAATACAAGGCGCTCCGGCGAACCAACGACGCGGTCTATGATTGAACGCTCGAGCAGCTGACCGCCTTTGCTGACCGTCAACCACCCGAACCCAGCAGTAAACAGTCGGCAATGGAGGTCGTTGAGGAACCGCTCCAGGTCGCCACCATCGCGGATGCCTAGATAGCAGTGAAGTCCTCCGGATCCGGGGAAAGTCATTCCGGTATCCGTTCGATAGAGTCCAGCGCTCGTCGATGCGCGGGTCAGCCGGCCGACGAGGCCGATGCTGGGTAGCACCGATGCAACCGCCTGCTCGAAACCTCCAAGCCTGTTAATGCGCTCAGCAACTTCGGCTGGCATGCCTTTCTGATCGAAATCCAATAGGGCGAGCGCCGGCTGTTCCGGCTCGTATCGGAAGTGCTCCTTAGTCCGCGCGATCGCAGTCTGAGCAGGATCGGCGCTGGCTAGGCGGAACTGCGTCAGGATAAGCGTGCGGTCCTGGAGGCCTGGGCGAAGACGCCCAAGAGCAATCGCGTTTTCCGGTTTTAACCGATCGATCACTTCGGCAAGCGCGCCGATGTCGGCGAGCGGTAAGCGGAAAGCTTGGCCGATGGTCATGACGCAGTGTGAGCCGCTACTGAGGAGCGCGCCGTTCTCGGTGATCGAGATGCGCTTAGTCAGAGGCCCGCCATTTTTTGTCAGAGCGGTAAGTTCGAACCTGTACGGGGTCATGCCGCGCGCCCTCGATAAAGGGCCGGGTCGGCCTGCGCGCGCTGCTGCTCGGCTGCCGGCAAGCAGTCGAACTTTTCGATTGCAGCGCGAATTTCGGCGGCGTGATCGCGCGCAAAAACGATCCCCTCATAGACTGTCATCTCCCGCAGGTTAGGCTCGTGGGTGCAGGCAGAAGTCGCGTCCGCCGCATTGACGCCGAAAACATCGTGCCAGCTCAAGCCTGCCTTGCGGGCCAAACGGTTAGCGGCAAGACCGGCAGCAGGATTTTTGCCATCGTGGGCGCTTCCCAGCATGCCGCACAGCTTCGCAAGCTTGTCGCGATCGAGGGTGCTCATCGCACCCCCCGCTCAGTGAGCTTATCGAGCAATAGCTGGGTCAGCCGGAAAGCATCACAATCGCCGAGCAAGGCAATTAGGCGATCCGCGTCTCCGGCCGCCACATTCGCGGTCAACAGGCTAGCTGCGGCTTTGGCCGCCTCCTGCTTACGGTCCCGCTGCTGCTGCCACTCCCGCTCTCGTTGCTCGCGTTCAGCTCTTTGATCGGCACGACGCCTTCTAGTTTGGGGCGACAACCTCGCCTCGCGAGCCGCCTCTTCAGCGCGGCGCTGTTCTTGTTGCTGTTGGTATTTTACCTCATCAACTAGCTGCTTGATGTCTCGACGGCGGAGAACCTCGCCCTTGTCGAGTCGCGCGGCAACATCCTCCCGGACGACCTCAGGCGTCGTGGTCGCGGCCAGCAAGTACAAACAAGACTGACCTAAATGCGCAACCTTTTCGTATTTCCCGGCAAGGGCCGCAGCGGCCATGTAGTGTTGCGCAGACCGCGTTGTCATATCGAATTCGGCTTCTAGCCATCGACCGAATTGGCCGTGTGGCAATTTACCCTTCACGCTTGCGAGCGCGGCGCCAACCTCGATGATCGAATTCCGCATCGTTTCCTTGATGCAGCGCGCGATGGTTCTGGCCTCAAGCTCAACATCAGGAGCAAGAGCCGTGTAGTCGAATGCTTGGATGATCGTGCTCATTGTGCACGCCCACCCAGCATCTCAGCCGCGATAACCGCAGCAATGGAAAGCGATAGCGGATGTCGCCGGCTCATATGACGAGCTATCCGTTGAATTTTGGGGAGGTTCTCGCTAGAATCAGCGCTGCTGTCGTTCTGGTTTGCGAGACGCGCCGTCCGTGCCACCGGCCGGTGTTCTCGTTTTTGAGGCGACCCTCGTCCCCGATCCGGCGGCCGCATCACGCCGCCTCACCGTGAAGAAGGCGCAGGATTGACGCGACCGTGATCCGGCGCGCCCGGCCGATCTTTACGCTATGCAGTTTTTGTTTCTTCAGCAGATCAAAAAGCTTTGTCTTTCCAATCCCGAGCATGATGCAGGCATCGTCAGGGGCAACGGCTATGCGCTGAACGTCGTCTTTGGACTTTGGCATCCGGGGTGCTCCGTGGGCGTTCGGGAGCACCTGATTTATGCAAGGAAACTGAGAGGGTCTAAGTGTCTAACGCACCGGTGCATTCGCTACGCAACCGCTTTGAATTTTTCGATGACACGTCCAACGGCCGCCGGCGTCGCGCCCGGGTGCCCCATTCGAGTCAATACCTTGCTGGTGAATTTGATTACGAGCGACGTCGCCGAATGCGCGTTTCCAACTTCGCCTTTGGTTTCGAGCGCGCGCCCAGCCACTTGCCAGATCATCGGCGCGGCGACGGCCCACGTGCTTTGCTTACCTGGCATTAGGAAGAAAAGATCCTGTGTGGCCCGAAGGGCGTCCCGAAGTAAAAAGTAACCGCTATTGACATCATCCCTAGCGATCGCTTCTTCCCCAATTTCCGTCGATTCAGGCTTGATGGGCCTCAGTTCATCTTCAGTTTCTCGACACTTCTCGTGACACCATTCCGTGAGGATCTTGTGCGCTTTAGAAATACTCTTTCTTTTAGGATCGTGAGCAAAACGAGCGTTCATGTCCGATGTATTTGCCGTTATCATTATACCAAAGTTTATCCGGCTCGTTCGACGCTTCTTCTTACATGTTTCATCTTCATGGTCGTAAAATTCCAGATCAGGCCTGATTTCCAGCCAAATTTCGGCTACGTCCGTCTCCTTTAACCTTTGAGACTGCAGCGTGGTCTTTTTCGCTGGCCGCGGCATTAATTGCCAACTCCGATCTCGATGACGTCTCCAGTGCCGATATGCGCGGCGTCACAGAACGTTGCCCATGCCTCTGCGAGGTCGCGCCGCTTCTCAAAGAGGTCACCGCGCCGATAGGCGGCTTGAACCTGGTCGCCGACGGTATGTGCCAACGCCATCTCGGCGACCTCGGCTGGGAAGCTTGTTCGCTCGGCAGCCCAATCGCGGAAAGAGCTTCGGAAACCGTGTGTCGTAAGTTGGTCACGACCCATTCGGCTCAGGACCTTGAGCATCGCCATGTTGCTGAGTCCGCGACCCGCCTTGCCGCCGGGGAACACGAACTCGCCGGATCGAAGGCTAGCCGCCTTCTCGACAATCGCCATAGCCGCGTGGCAGAGAGGTACGCGATGCACTTTGCCAGCCTTCATGCGTTCGGGGGGGATCGTCCAGGTGCGCTGCTTTAAGTCAATCTCGCTCCACATAGCACCGACCACTTCGCCGGTACGCGCGGCCGTCAGGATCGCGAATTGCAGAGCGAGCGCCGCGACACCATCCTGCTGCCGGAGCTGCGCGATGAACTCACCGATTTCAGGATAGGGGAGGGCGGCGTGATGCTCGACGCGCGCGATCTTACTCTTCTTCGGCAAAAGCTTGTCGAGATGCCCCCGCCACCGGGCGGGGTTTTCACCAGATCGAAGACCGCGGACGGTTGCCCAATCCAGCACAGCCTCGATCCGCCCTCGAACGCGGCTCGCTGTTTCCGACTTCGTCGACCAGATCGGCTCGATCACCTTCGTGACCAGGCCGGTATCGATCGCGTGGACAGGAAGATCGCCAAGCACTGGATAGGCGTATGTCGATAGAGTTGCTGGCCACTGCGCGGCATGTTTGGGGTTGCGCCAACCCTTCTCGTTTGCCGATATGTACGCCTCGGCGCACGCTTGGAAGGTCATGACCTTGGCCTGCTCGGTTCTCGCTGCGGCACGCTTAGCCCGACGCGTCTCGATCGGGTCACCACCCTCGATCTTCTGCAGCCGAGCATCAGCGGCGCGTTTGCGAGCCTCGGCAAGGCTGATCGTATGGAGCGGCCCCAGCCCCATGTACCTTTCCCTGCCGTTGCGCATGAACCGGAAGGTCCAGCTCGGCACGCCAGCCCGCGTCACCTGCAGATACAGCCCGCCGCCATCGGCGTGCATACCCGGCTTGGAGGAAAGAGATTTAACACTTGTTGCCGACAGACGATGAAGTGTCCGCCTCACTGAACAGCCCCCGGATCAACCCACGAATTGGCGCCGGATTATGGCGAACTCACGCGAACCTGTAAAGACTGAAGGAATATGGAAATCCAGGCGTGCTGCGGTTCTCCGGACTAGTGCGAACTGTCGTGAACCCCGCTTGGTTAGACATCCCCTCCGCCAACCTTCCATTGCTGGCTGTCTCAGAAGATCTAAAGCTCCGGCCCTGTTGTCCGAAAATGCTGGGATTAGCGTCTTACGCCGTATCCCGTTGTCGCCTGCAATCTCACGCGTGATGGGGGAATGGATGGGGGAACGGCCAGCCTTCCCCCCACTCGAGGGCGCTGGCATGGCTGGCACAAACAAGCTGACGGCTATCGAGGTGTCAAAGGCAAAGGTCCGGCCGTTCTGCACGACGGCGGCGGCCTGTATCTCCGCGTTTCCCCCACTGGCTCGAAATCGTGGGTTTTTCGCTTTCAACTTGACGGCAGGCGCCGTGACATGGGCGGCCGTTCCCCATCGTGTCGCTCGCTGAGGCCCGTGCAAGGGCGGGCGAGCATCGGGCGCAGCGCGGCGAGGGAGTCGACCCGATTGTCGCGAAGGAGACGGCCCGCCATGCGCAGCGCCTTGCCGAGGCCAAGGGGCGCAGCTTCCGCGAAGTCGCCGAGGAATACATAACGCGCAATGCATCGGCTTGGCGCAACGGCAAGCACCGGCGGCAATGGCGCAGCACGCTCGCCACTTACGTTTATCCCAACCTCGGCGATCTGCCGGTAGGCGCGATCGATACGGGCCTCGTCGTACAGGTGCTCGACCCGATCTGGTCAGTGAAGCCGGAGACGGCGAGCCGGGTGCGCGGTCGGATCGAGGCAGTGCTCGATGCCGCCACAGTGCGCGGCTATCGCGAGGGGCCGAACCCGGCGCAATGGAAAGGGACCTTGGCCCATATTCTGCCGGCTCTCTCTAGGGTGCGGAAGGTCGAGCATCATGCCGCCCTGCCGTTCGATGAAGTGCCCGCATTTCTGACCGCGTTGCGCGAGCGCGATGGTATGGCGGCCCGGGCGTTGGAGTTCGTCATCTTCACCGCCGCCCGCACCGGCGAAGCCTTGGGCGCGACATGGGGGGAGATCGATCTCGACAACAAGATCTGGAGATTACCGGCCGAGCGCATGAAGGCGAAACGTGAGCACCGGGTGCCGCTGTCGTCGGGCGCGCTGTCGGTGCTTGATACAGCCCGACCATTGGCGCTGATGCAGGACGGCGAGCCGAAACCGGACGCCCCCGTGTTCCCGGGGCCGCGCCGGGCGTTGCCGATGAGCAACATGGTGATGTTGATGCTGTTACGGCGGATGGGGCGCACCGACCTGACCGCACACGGCTTCCGGTCGAGTTTTTCGGATTGGGCGGCCGAGCGCACCGCATTCCCTCGCGGGGTCGTCGAGATGGCGCTCGCGCACGCCGTCGAGAACAACGTCGAGGCGGCCTACAGGCGCGGTGACCTGTTCGAGAAACGCCGGCAGTTGATGGACGCGTGGTCGCGGTTCTGTCGATCACCGACCGCGAATGGTGAAGTGGTGCCGATCCGCGCGGGGGCGTAATACAAGATCGCGGCGGCCAGGCCGACGGGCCGAATGCGGTCCCGCACCCGCTGCCGCCGCGACCACTGTTGCGGATGCGCCAGTGGAGGCGCGAAACGAAAAATTATTGGTTGCCGCTCGCGGAGGCGGTTGAACGGGTTAAAATCGGGAAAGCGCTGTCCGAGCGGGCCGCCCAGCAGAAGATTGTGTCAAACGGCACGGAACCGATTGGATGCCGATCACCCCAAACGGGGTCCTTATTCCATGCACAATCACACCGAGCGTGAAGAGCGTGCCGCAATCGTCCAGCACGACGGCGGCATTCGACGCGATGGGCCTCGTTCTGCTATTGGCGCGCGCCGCGGTGATAGCTCTTGACGCGAATGGGGCCGACCTCATCGTACAACCAAGTGATGCTCGCCAGCGCTTCCGGCGCCGTCCTCTTCCACCCGGCACTGTCTCCGTCTGGGCGCTTAGGGACCAGAGCCAGTGACGCATTCAAAGGCCGACGCGCTTGGCCGCCCAGGCGATGAGGGGCGAATTCGGGATGGGTGTTGTTGCGAAAGCCGAAATTGCCCCCGACGTCGCCCGATACAATGCGCACCGCGCCCTTCGAAAGCCCGAGTACGCTGGCCGCGTCGTCGCGGTGGCGAACGACGCCGCCCCCCGCGCTGGTGTCGATCGTGTAGAGGCCGGTCGTTGGGTCCGTGGGGTGACCTTCGCACGGTGGTCACCGTCGGCCCCGAGTTACCGCAAAGGTGAGATCGCTGATTGGCTGTATACAAAAGAACATAAATTCGTTGTATATTCGGCGGCCATGGATGTACTCAGAAATCCTAAGCTAGGCGACTTCTCCGGCTTGACCGATGAAGCCCTCGAGCGGCGCCTCGTCGAGAAGCTGATGCGCCGCGGCATGACCGAGGACCAGGCGCTGGAATTCCTGCGCAGGGGGCGCTGCCGCAGGGATCGTTCCTCCGACTCGCCGGCCAATGCCGCTTGATGACGATCGAAGCGCTTAGCGCAGGGGAATTGGGCATCCGGATCTGTTGAGGGGCAAATGGGATCAGCTTCCGTCGAGGATGACGCGAATCGATTGGGCGAGTGTCTGTGGTGTGGCGCCGCATTCAAGCCAACTAAAACTGGATCACCCCGTCGCTTTTGTTCACCGCAACATCGGCACGAATTCCATTCTGCCTCCCGGCTGTGGGCCGAGCAGGCCTTAAGTTCCGGTCGCCTCACGGTGGAGGAGCTTAAGAATGCACCTACTACGAAGGCGTGCACGGCTTCTGTAGGCACCGAAGCAGCCCAGGAAGGGCCGGGCAGCCCGTCTCGCCGAAACCGCCTAGCCCGTGAGCCGAACGTCGATTTGTCGTCTCAGAACAGGAGGCGATACCATTCCTGAGCCAGGTATTTGGCACAGCGCCCATGGTTCCTTTGGTGATGGGTACGGCAGCGA
>JAFAYW010000372.1 GCA_019240125.1 Alphaproteobacteria bacterium | reverse complement strand
CCAGCAGATGCGTATCGATGCGTGTATTCAAAGGCAAGCTGCCGCAGCAGCTGATCAATGGGGTAACCCGCGCCAGACTGATGTAGGTTAAGTAATATGCGGCGGTAAGCTGCCGAAAGCCTCCTGGTGCCCGCGGCGAGTTTGCGGCGCTCGTGGCGCGAAAGCTCAGCTAGCCTCGGATCTTTCCCGTTTTCATCTAAGAAGAATCGATGATCGAGACCCGCAATGGGCGGTATCTGTCTTAGCTTAGCGAGCCGTTTTGACTTATCACTTGCGGGCATGGCACGATGAACCGAACGAACCCGGGTTGAATAGATCAACCGAACACTGCGCGCGTGAAATGCTGCAGGTTCCTGGTCGCAACAGCGCACGCGTCCCACTGTTATCCGAATTGTCTCTTAGGGTCGAGTCCAGCGATCCAACAATGGCAGCACGAATGGCCGAATCGGCCCAAAGGCGACAGTGGCGGGCTACCGGTGTAATTACGGTAGCCCGCTAACTGGGCGACCGTGGCTTTAAAATCGCCGGAACTCAGAGTAATGTCGATTAAGACGCTTATGCCTGGAACGCACCGTGCTGACCTATGACTTCCGCCTGCCGCCAGGCCCGCACACCGTCGAGTATGCGCTTCTTGCGGAGGAGCTCGGCTTTCGCGCCGTCTGGTGCCCCGAGGTTCCCGCCTTCGGGCACGACATATGGGTCACGCTCGCCCGCATCGCCGAACAGACGAAGCGCCTCAAATTCGGCCCCGCCGTTCTGATACCGAGCTATCGCCACCCGATGGCGCAGGCCTCGGCCATTGCGACACTCGAGCAGATCGCGCCGGGACGCCTGATGGTGGGGTTCGGCACCGGCTTCACCGGCCGTGCGGGCATGGGCCAGAAGCCCCTGACCTTGGCCGCCATGCGCACGCATATCGTACAAGTCAAAGCATTATTGCGCGGCGACGTTGCTGAGATCGACGGCGGTCTTGCCCAGATCCTCGCCTCCGAGGGCTGGCTGCCCGACCGCCCGATCGACGTGCCGATCTACATGGCAGGCCAAGGCCCCAGGGCCCGCGCCCTCGCCAAAGAGATCACCGACGGCCTGATTTCCCTCGGCGGCCCGGCCGAAGGGTTCGAGACCTGCCTCGTCTCGACCAACGGCACGGTCCTCGACGATGGCGAGGACGTCACCTCGCCGCGCGCCTCGGCCGCCCTCAAACCGCTGATCGCGCTTGCGTATCACCACCGGTACACGACCGATCCGGAGAGCGTCAAAGCGCTGCCGAACGGCGAAGCGTGGCTGGCCAGCGTCGAACGCGCGGACGTGAAATTTCGCCATCTCTCGGTTCACCGCGGTCATAACCTCGACATCTCGAACGGTCATGACGCGCTCGTCGACGTGTCCGCCGCCAAACAGACGACCTTCACCGGCACGCGCGACGAGTTGCGCGAACGTCTCGCCCAGCTCGAGGCCGGCGGCGCCACCGGTATCATCTTCGGGACCAGCGGTTACGATGTGGAGCGGGAACTGAGGGCCTACGCGCAGGTCGCTGCATTGAGGTGATGCAGGCCCGGCGCTTATCGGTGCCGAGAACAAATCCGCTCCGATCGCCGCTTTTCACACCGATCAACTTTTCGGCGATGGGCGAGACGCGATCGCGGCCCCGCGCCGCCCGGCCCGGCCCGGCCCGAGACGGGAGCTACTGCACCGGACGGTGTTTGCTGGACAAGGTCGGCAAGGCCGTGCAGCAGGAGGAAAAGGCGATGGGCGCACCCAAGATCGCAATCGTTGGCGCCGGCATGGGCGGGATGGCGGCGGCCGGCACGCTGCGGCAGGCCGGGATCGAGGTCGAGGTGTACGAGCAGGCACCCTTGTTCGGCCGCATCGGCGCGGGCATTCAGATGCTCCCGAATTCGATGAAGGTGCTTCGCGGGATCGGCGTCGAAGCCATGTTGCGCGAGCGCGCTTTCGCCCCGTATTCGCATTTGAACCGGGTCGGCGACACCGGCGAAATCAAGCGCGAGCTGCCGATGCCCGAAAGCCTCTACGGCGCGCCGTTTCTCTGCATGCACCGCGCCGATCTGCATGAGGCGCTGAGTTCTGTCGTGCCGAGCGAGGTGATCCACCTCAACAAGAAGCTGACCGGCGTGGAACAGAATGGCGGGCCGGTGTCGCTGTTTTTTGCGGATGGCACGACGGCCCAGGCCGATGCGGTGATCGGTGCCGACGGCGTTCACTCGCGTATCCGCGAGATCATCATCGGGGCGGACCAGCCGATCCATCGCGGTCGCATCGCCTACCGGGCGGTGTTCGATTCCGGCCTAATGCCGCGCGAGATCGCGCCGTCTCGCACCAAGTGGTGGGGCGAGGACCGTCACATCGTCATCTACTACACGCGCAAGGACCGCAGCGAGGTGTATTTCGTGACCAGCGTGCCCGAACCGGGCGACTGGATCGCCAAGGAATCGTGGTCGGCAAAGGGCGATGTGCGGGAGCTGCGGGCCGCCTATGCCGGGTTCCATCCGGAAGTCCGCATGGTGCTCGACGCCTGCCCGGATTGCCACAAATGGGCGATCCTGGAGCGGGACCCGCTGCCGAGCTGGAGCCAGGGCCGGATCGTGCTGATCGGCGATGCCTGTCACCCGATGACGCCATACATGGCCCAGGGCGCAGCCCAGGCGATCGAGGACGCGGCAGTTCTCGCGCGCTGCCTGAACGGCGTGTCGATCGATGGGATCGAGGCGGCGTTCAAGCGCTTCGAGGCGCATCGCAAGCCGCGCACCTCGCGCATTCAGGCGATCTCCAGCGCCAATACCTGGATGAGCGGCGGCGACGACGACCCGAGCTGGCTCTATGGCTACGACGCTTGGAACGTCCCTCTGGACCAGCCGGCGCCGACCCCCGGCGCGGCGGCGAGGCCGGCGGCGGCGTGAGCGAGCCGCCGGTCGAGGACCGGGGCAGTGCTGTCCTTGGGAAAACGGGCCTTGTGAAACCGGGTCTTGCGAAAACGGGCCTTGTGAAACCGGCGGTCGCGCGCGTCGCTGACGCCGCACCGGCGCCGGAAGCGCCGGTCGAAGCCGCGATGCTGATCGGGCGAATGGAGCGGGTGCCGCTCTCCGGCTGGCACATCCGCGCCCGGGTCGTGATGGGCGCCGCGACATTTTTCGACGCGTTCAACGCCCTCTCGATCGCTTTCGTGCTGCCGGTCCTGGTCGCCGCTTGGCACATCACGCAGCCGCAAGTCGGGCTGCTGATCGGCGCGAGCTATGTCGGCCAGCTGGTTGGTGCGCTGTTCTTCAGTTGGGCGGCCGAGCGCTGGGGGCGGGTGGGCAGCGCCGCCGCGGCGACCGCGATCTTCGCGGTGATGAGTCTCGCCTGCGCCGGCGCGTGGGATTTCGACACGCTGCTCGCCTGCCGTTTCATCCAGGGGATCGGCGTCGGCGGGGAGATGCCGGTCGCCGCGGTTTACATCAACGAACTGTCCAAGGCGCGCGGGCGCGGACGCTTCTTCATGCTCTACGAGATGATATTCCCGGTGGGCCTCATGGTTACCGGGCAGGTCGGGGCGGTGCTGGTTCCGCTGCTCGGGTGGCGGACGATGTTCGTGATCGGCGCGGTTCCGGGGATGATCGTTGCCGCGCTGCTGTTGCGCCTGCCGGAATCGCCGCGCTGGCTGATCGGAAAGGGCCGCATTGCCGAAGCGGAAGCCGTCGTCGACCAGATGGAGGCCGCCGCGCTGCGTGCGGGTCGGGCGTTGCCGCCGGTCGCCCCCGAACAGCCCGGCGGCATGTCGGTGCGAATGGAAGCGCGCAGCCGGTGGGGCGAACTGCTCTCGCCGGCCTACCGCGGCCGCACGCTGATCGTCTGGGTGCTGTGGGCCAGCTCGTTTCTGATCGCCAACAGTCTGAACAACTGGATGCCGACGCTTTACACGACCCTGTACCACCTCGATCTCGCTACCGCGCTGCGAGCGGCGTCGATGACCAATGTGGTGCAGGTCGCACTGCTGCTGGTCTGCGCCTTCCTGATCGATCGCACGGGGCGGCGATGCTGGCTCTTGGGCGCGTTCGGGCTCGGCGGCCTGCTGCTCGCAATTCTCGCCTTTGGCGGGACTGCAACTGTTGCGCCGGTCATCGTGCTCAGCTCGCTGAGCTACGGGCTGATCGGGTCGATCGCCGCGGTCGTCTATCTCTATACGCCCGAGATCTATCCGACCCGCATGCGCGCGATCGGGACGGGTGTCGCCACGTCCTGGCTACGCGTCGCTTCCGCGATCGGGCCGACCCTGACCGGCTTCATGCTGGCGCGGGGCGGCGTCGACTCCGTGTTCCTGATGTTCGCGATCGTGGCACTGCTCGGCATGGCGGCGTCCACTCGGATGATCGAGACGCGCAACCTGCGCCTGGAGGAGATCGCCCGCTGATCGGCTCCGGGCGAAGGACAGCAGCGCAACTGGGCTCACACCGCGCCGGGTCAACCGGTTACCTTCGGATGGTCCGGCCGAGAGGTCTTTCGGCCCGCTCTTCATCATCGAGCCGAATCCGCTAGAGTGGCCCTGACTTCGAATAACTTGCTGTGACGGATATCGACTGGTTCGTCCCGCACTAGGCGAACAGCCGCATCATCGGGAGCGTGGCCCCGTCGTTGGGGCTGAGACCCGAGAAAGTAGTGATCACACTCGACCGCCATGCTAATACGTCGGCCGTTTCTATCCCGCTGACCTTGGAAGCGGCTCTCTTGGACGGGCGGATCAGGTCCGGAGACCTCGTTCTGCTGGGAGCTGTGGGTGGGGGCTTGACTTGGGGGAGCAGCCTGGTGCGCTGGTGAGCTGGTGAGGTATGCCGTAATCGCGGGCGAGGAGACATGATAACGTCAGACTGGGCTAGTAAAAATGAGGGGGGGAGGATGGGTCGACGACCCGAGTCGGTCAATTCTGGAGTAAGGGGCACCGCCAAACTGGTTGAGCTGCCGTCGATCGAGGACCCGCGAGGCTGCCTGTCAGTGGCGGAAGTGGGTGGAGTGCTTCCATTTGTACCTCATCGCCTCTATTGGATGCACTCCGCCGAGCGAAACACCATTCGAGGAGGACATGCGCATCGTCAACTCGAACAGCTGATAATCGCGATGTTCGGGGCGTTTGAAATTGAAGTCGATAACGGTCTTCAGAAACGGACCTTTGTTCTTGAGCATCCCCAGCTGGGCTTGCTGCTCTACCCCATTCTTTGGCGCGACATACGCCAATTGACGCCCTCTGGTACCTTGGCCGTATTGGCGTCTCACTCGTATGATGAACAAGACTATATCCGCGAAAAAGACGAGTTTTATATTGAACTCACCAAGTTGGCACTATGATACCGTTTGTGGATCTAGCTCCTGGTATCGACAGCTGCCGTGCCGAGTTACGGCTGGCCTTCGACGAGGTGCTAGACAGATCGAATTATATCCTCGGACCGCAGCTCGAGGCATTCGAAACGGAGCTTGCTTCTTTCTGCCAGAGCGAATACGCGCTGGGAGTTGGCAACGGATTGGATGCGCTCGAGCTGATCCTTCGCGGGTACGGTATCGGCTCAGACAGTGAGGTGATCGTCCCTGCCCACACATTCATTGCGACGTGGCTTGCCGTTTCTGCTGCAGGTGCTACTCCGATTGCGGTAGACGTCCAGGCAGACACCTGTAATCTCGATCCCGACAAGCTGGCTAAGGCCATCACGCGTCGCACCCGGGCCATTATCGTCGTTCATCTCTACGGTCAGCCAGCGGCGATGGACGACATCAATAAGATCGCGAAACAGCATGGATTGCGGGTCATAGAAGACGCCGCACAGGCGCACGGTGCGCGCTATTTAGGCCGCCGCGCGGGTTCACTGGCCGATGCTGCAGCCTTTAGCTTCTATCCCACGAAAAATCTCGGCGCGTTCGGAGACGGCGGTGCGGTGGTAACCGGCGACAGGGGCCTTGCTGAACGCGTACGATTGCTGCGAAATTACGGCTCGAGCACGAAATACGTGCACGAGATCGAAGGCATGAACAGCAGGCTGGACGAGCT
>JAFAYW010000316.1 GCA_019240125.1 Alphaproteobacteria bacterium | reverse complement strand
GGCCTGGATGTAGGCCCGCAGCTTCGGGGTCGTGGTGGCGTTCTGGTGCAATTTGATCAGCATCGGCGGCTCTCCACCCACGCGATGCCACATAATACACCAGACCGATCCCGCCAACACCTTCGCAGGGACGACAGGGTTGTGTATGCTTCTACCGAATTGGAGCAGGCCTTCGCGCGAGAGCGCAAACCTGGCGGGGTTGGTGAATGCCGCAATGGCGGCTTACCCACTCCCTAACCCGCCCTGCAAGCGGGGGAGGGAATGCAGAGGCTCATCCTCGCGATGTTGTCCTGATAGCACGAAGCTTAGTGCACGGTGCCAAACGTCACCTTGGTCGTGCACTGGCCCGGTGGGCCGGGCGATGGCGTGTCCTGGTGGGCCGTGACGGTGCCGTCGAAGTAATAGGGGTGCAGGTCCGGCGGCAATTTGCAGTCGTGGAAGGCGTAGTACAGCGTCACCGGATCGCCGCGCAGGGCACCTGTCGCGATATAGCCGACGAGCGTGTGCTCGGCCGTGTGGAAGCCGTTCTTCCAAAGATGGATTTTCGGCCGCTGCTTTGGCGCGAGGCCGGGCACCGCGACCTCGTCCCACACTTCGCCATGGGCGTGATCGACCATATGGTCGAGCCAGAAGCGGAAGGTAGAAGGAATGTGCTGCAACAGCGCCGGATTACCGAGGCCGAAGGTCAAGGCCGCCTGGTCGAGCTCGGCGGCGACCCACCACGAGCTTGTCATGTCGGTCTTGCCGTCGCAGGTCGGCTTGACCGCCCAGGAGCCCGTTTCCGGCAGATAGGCGCGAATCAGCACACTCGGCGCGCCATGCTCGGCAAAGGTTTGAAGATCAAGATCGCCGAGGTAGCGACCGGCGAAGTACAGCATCCAGTATGTCTTTATGCTGTGCCCGAAATCGGTGTCGTCGCGGTCGAAATTGCACGCAGCGCCCTTTTGCGGCGCCAGCGTCCCGATAAACAATTCCGAACCACTATCGTAAAACCGGGTCCGCAGCAGCTTGGCGAGCCGCGCCAGCTCGCCGCGCCATTGCTTCTGCTGCGGCTCGGGCAGGATCGGGGTCAGCAGCAGCATATAGGCGTTGACCTGATCGAGCTGCGCCACGAGGTCTGGCCGCGCCGCATTCGGCCCCTGGCGCTCCCAGCGATAAATGCCGGTGCGGGAGTCGAAATAGGCCTGCCGGATGAAATGCTCGATCTTGAGGATCGGCTGCAGGATGTCTGGGTCGCGCGTCAGGTAGTAATAGAACGACAGCCCGACCAGCGAATAGGCGACGTCCTGGCTGGCATGGTCGGGTGTTTCGGCGGCCGGTTTGCCAGAATCGAGATACGAGGCGACATTGCCGGTGGCCGGGTTGTAGGCGCGGTCGAGCAGATAATGCACACCGGCCCGCGCCCAGCCGAGATAGCGCGGGTCGCCGGTCAGGTGAAACGCGACGCCATAGAGGTAGATCTGGCGCGAGATCATGCGGGTGTATTGCCGGCCGGCGGTGCTCTTGATCCAATCGGGTGCGGCGGCAAATTCGGGGCAAGGCGCTGCCGGGTTGACGACGCTGCCGTCGTTGCAGCGCGAGGTCGGAAAATTGCCGACCGGCTCGCCCAGCGCCGCCGGTGTCTGCCAGAACGGCAGGATGTCGCGCTGGTAATGCTGTAGCCACGCCGCACTCGTCGGGAGTGCCGCGACAATAGCATTGTTGTCTTGCGCGAATGCTACCTGGACCACACTGAGCAGCAGCAAAGCGTTTAAGAGAGCAGCGATGGGGAGATTGTGGAGTTTGCCCCTTACCCTCCCACGGCTGCGCCGCGCGCCCCTCCCTCTCCCCCTGATCGCGGGGCGAGGGTCTTTATCGGCCGATCCGCGCCGCAGCGACAGCCGGCTCCCTCTCCCCGCGGCCGCGGGGAGAGGGTTGGGGTGAGGGGCGGGCACCGTCGTGTGTTGCGCGCGGATCAGACGGCGCGTAGTTGCGCGGTACGGGTCGGGTCCACCGCGCCATCGCCGGTCAGCGCGACGCGGTAGTCGCGCTCGGCGATCTCGCTGGTGTAGAGACCGTCGGCGACATCGGTCGCGACCTGCTGTGGGTCGCGCTCGGCCGGGTTGCCAAAGCCGCCGCCGCCCGGCAGTTCGAGGCGGATGTAATCGCCGCCCGGTACGGTCTGCCGCCCCTTCGAACGGATCGGCTTGCCGGAGATCAGCGACACACCGCCGGGCGCCCCGAGGCCGCCGCCGTCGCGGCCGCGGGCGGGGTTGTGAAGGCGCTCGAAATTGCACAGCAGCGCGATCGGGTTTCCGTCGGCGCCGCCCAGTTCGATGACCTGGCCAACGCCACCGCGATGCTTGCCGGTGCCGCCCGACCCTTCGCGGAACTCGCGGCGCCGAAACATCACAGGCGCGATCGTCTCCGTCGCCTCGACCGGGATCGTCCGCACCCCTGAGGGGAAGGCGGTGACATCGAGCCCGTCCTTGCCGGGCCGCGCGCCGGTGCCGCCGCAATGGAAGATCACGGTGCTGAAGGCCGGCGTCTCGATGCCATCGCCGTCGCTCATCTCGTCCTGCACATCGGCGCCGCCATAGATCTGCGGGTTCCACAGTGACGAGGCGCCCTCGGCCGGCACGCCGCCTTGCATCACCTGATGCAGGCAGCCGAACACGACATCGGGCAGCATGTGCCCGACGGTGTGACGCGCCGCCACCGCGCGCGGCCGCTTGACGTTGAGCAGGCAGCCATCCGGCGCGCTGACCGTGATCGGCGCCAAGGAGCCGGCATTGTTCGGCACTTCGGGCGCCACCAGACACTTCACGCCAAACGCCGTATAGGCCAGCGTATAGTTCAACACGACGTTGATGCCGAACGAACTGGCCGGCGACGTGCCAGCGAAATCAACATGGATGCCGTCATGGCCGATCGTCATCTCGCCGGCCAGTGTCAATGGCCGGTCATAGCCGTCCATGTTAACGCTGTTCTTGTATTTGCCGGGTTTCAGCGCCCGGATCGCTTCGAGTGTCGCCTGCCGCGAAGTTTCGATGACGTGTTCACCGAGCCGGTCGAGATTGGCGATGCCGAACTCTTCCATCATCTCGATCAGCCGCTTGCTGCCTTCGTCGTTGCAGGCGGCCAGCGCGTAGACATCGCCCTCGACCTGCAGCGGTTCGCGCACATTGGCGCGCACGATGCGCATCAGGTCTTCGTTCATCCGGCCTTCGCGCGCCAGCGGCATCAGCGGGATCGCGAGCCCCTCTTCGAACACCTGCCGCCCATCCGGCCCCATGCCGAGCCCGCCGATATCGACCACATGCACCGTGCTCGCAAAGAGGCCGACCGGCTCGCCATTGAGGAAGGTCGGGCTGACCACGGTCAGGTCGTGCAGATGACCGCAGGTCAGCCAGGGATCGTTGGTGATGTAGTGGTCGCCCGGCTTCATCGTCTTGAGCGGGAAGGCATCGAGGAAGTGCTTGACCGCCGCCGCCATCGAATTGACGTGGCCCGGCGTGCCGGTCACCGCCTGCGCCAGCATGTTGCCGTCGCGATCGAACACGCCCGCCGACAGATCGCCCGCCTCGCGCACCGAGGTCGAAAACGCGGTGCGCACCAAGGTCTGCGCCTGC
>JAFAYW010000245.1 GCA_019240125.1 Alphaproteobacteria bacterium | reverse complement strand
GGCGGCGCCCACGGCACAGGAATTCCGCACCCCATCCGGCAAGCTCGAATTCTACTCCGAGCAGATGGCGGCAGCGGGGCTGGCGCCGATGCCGGATTGGCAGCCCGACCCGGAGGAACAGGCGGATGCCGCGCAATGGCCGCTGCGCCTCCTGACCGCGCCCGGCTATTTCCAGGCGCACACCGCCTATGCCGGCGTCGAGTTCCTGCGCCGCCGCGAAGGGGCGCCCCATTGCGTATTGCACCCCGAGGAAGCAGCGAAGCGCGGTCTCGCCAACGGCGCTCGCGTGCGGCTGCACAATCAGCGCGGCAGCGTCGGCCTGATGCTGCAGGTCAGCGACGAGGTCTTGCCGGGCGTCGTGCTGGTGCCGGGTCAGCGCCCCGACAGCGAGACGCTCGACGGCACAATCAACCTGCTGTGCTCCGACCGCTACACCGATATCGGCGAAGGCGCCACCTACCAGAGCACCTTCCTCGACATCGCGGCGTGGGCATAAGGCGTCCGCGATGCGAGAGAGGGTTTGATTCCAGCGCTGCTTTCGCGAGCGACGCTAATTTTCTGCTCGCTCATTCGGCCGTATGCGAACGTTTTGCTTGAGCGAAACCGACCGGATACTGCCAGACTTGCTGCTTGCGGAGCAGACCGCTTGGCGTGGTCCCATCCGCTCCGCTATCGGAGTCCGATCAATGCGCTCACTGCTGTTTGTCCCCGCCGATAGCGAGCGCAAACTGGCGCGCGGGCTGGAATCCGGGGCGGATGCGCTGATCCTCGACCTCGAAGATTCGGTCGCCGCCGCCAATCGCCCGACCGCGCGCAAGATGGCGCGCGATTTCCTTGAGGCGCACCGGCCGGAGCGCGTCCGGCGCTATGTCCGGATCAATCCGCTAGACAGCGGCATGGCGCTCGACGATCTCGCGGCAACGATGACGGGGCGGCCGGATGGGGTGCTGCTGCCGAAATGCCTGCCCGCCGATGTGCGCACGCTCGACAATTTCCTGGCGGCGTTTGAGGCGGCCAACGGCAACCCGGTAGGCACCACCCGGATCATCGCGATCGCCACCGAGACGCCGGCGGCGATGTTTGCGCTCGGCGGGTATGCCGAGGTGTCGCCGCGGCTCGAAGGCATCACCTGGGGCGCCGAGGACCTCGCCGCCTGCATCGGCGGCAACAACCGCACCGTCGCGGGCGATTATGACGGGCCGTTTCAACTGGCCCGCACGCTGTGCCTACTCGCCGCAGCCAATGCCGGGTGCATGCCGATCGACACGATCTTTACCGATTTCCGCGACCTTGAGGGGCACAAGACGGAGTGCGTGGCGGCGCGCCGCTCCGGCTTTACCGCCAAGATGACAATCCATCCGGCGCTGATCCCCGCGATCAACGAGACCTTCTCGGTCAGCGACGCCGAGCGCGATTGGGCCGAGCGCGTTCTCGCCGCCTTTGCCGCGCAACCCGATGCGGGCACGCTGGCGCTCGACGGCAAGATGATCGACAAGCCGCATCTGGTGCTGGCGCGGCGGCTTTTGGGCCTCGGCACCGCGACCTGACACAAGGCTGCGGTATGGGAGCGTTGCGGCGAGCGCTCTGGCATGCTGCGCTGCCGCATATTAAGTCTCCGCGACCGTGAGTTTCGCACCGCAAAGCCTATGAACCCGACGGAAGACGGTCTTCCGCTCCCGCAACGCTACTGGAGCATGCTGACCCTGATGGTCGGCCTGGCGATGTCGTGTCTCGACACGGCAATCGTCAACGTGGCTTTGCCCACTATCGCGCGTGACCTCAACGCCGATCCCGCCGACTCGATCTGGGTCATCAACGCCTACCAGCTCGCCGTGCTGGTATCGCTGCTGCCCTTCGCCTCGATCGGCGACATCTATGGCTATAAGCGTGTCTACCGCTTTGGCATCGTCCTCTACACAGCGGCCGCGCTGATCAGCGCCACCGCGCATTCGCTCGACACGTTGATCATCGGGCGCGCTTTGCAGGGGCTTGGCGCCGCCGGGCTGATGAGCGTCAACAGCGCGCTGGTGCGTTACACCTACCCGCGCCGCTTCCTCGGTCGCGGCATCGCGATGACCTCGCTGGTGGTCGCCACGTCGTCGGCGGCCGGACCGAGCCTCGCGGCGGCGATCCTCGCTTTCGCGCAATGGCCGTGGCTGTTCGCGGTGAATGTGCCGATCGGGCTTCTGACCTTCGCTTTGTCGTTGCGGCTTCTGCCGGATTCGCCGCACAGCCCGCATCGCTTCGATTGGGTCAGCGCCGGGCTGTGTGCCTTGACCTTTGGCACCCTGATCAGCGGTATCAACGGGTTGGGTCACGGGCAGGCGATGATCCGCACCCTCGCCGAGCTCGCGGCGGCGCTGGTCACCGGCTACCTTCTGGTGCGGCGGCAGCTCCGCATGCCGATGCCGGTACTCCCGGTCGATCTGTTCCGGCGACCGATCTTCGCGCTGTCGGTCACAACGTCGGTATGCAGCTTTATCGCGCAGGGCATCGCCTTTGTGTCGCTGCCCTTCTATTTCCATCTTGTGCTCGGCACCTCGGCGGTGACCACCGGCCTTTACATGACGCCGTGGGCGGTGATGACCGCAATCATGGCGCCGATCGCCGGGCGCCTGTCCGACCGACACCCAGCCGGTATCCTCGGTGGCATAGGCTTGTCGATCCTCGCCTGCGGCTTTGCTTCGCTTGCCTTTCTGCCACCGGAACCGAGCACGTTGAACGTTTTGCTCCGCGTTGCCGTGTGCGGCCTCGGCTTCGGCACGTTCCAGTCGCCTAATAACCGCGCGATTGTTTCCAGCGCGCCGCTCGAACGCAGCGGCGGCGCTGGCGCGATCCAGGGCACCTCGCGCCTGCTGGGCCAGTCGATCGGCGCCGCGATGGTGGCACTCGTTTTTGGCCTGATGGGGGCGGGCGACGGCTCGACCACTGCTCTGCTGCTCGCCGCCGGCTTTGCCGCCATCGGCACGCTCGCCAGCCTCAGCCGCCTCGCCAATGGGGTGCGCCGGGCGCCGTCAGCCCCAGCAGGTGCGCCGGCCGAGTAACCAGGCAACTCACGGAAGCATTCTTCCGGCGGCACGAGCCACAAGTGGACTCATTGAGCGTCGCCTCGGTCACATCCCAGGTGCGTGCGAAAGATTTAACCGCATCGGACGTGAAGTAACGGGTGGGGATGATTTGCCCTTTTCCTCGTAAAACCCGTCATACGCCGAGATTGAAAGTATTACTGCAATGCTCCGCCGCTCGCTGCTGACCGCAAGTGCTGCGCTGCTGGCCGCCCGTGTCCTGCCCCGGCTGGCTCGCGCCGATGCTCCCGGCGATCGTCAGATCCTGCATGTGCTGGACCGGCTGGCGTTCGGACCAACCCGGAGCGATGTCGCGCATGTGCGATCTATCGGAGTTGATCGGTATATCGCCGAGCAGCTCGACCCACAGCGACTGCCCGAGCCGGCCGCGCTAACACAGCGCCTCGCCGCGCTGACGACGCAAAACAAAGACCCCGTCACTCTATTTGTCGAGTACGGGCCGCTGCGGCCGGTGGATGGAGTCAAACGCACGGCCGACGAGCAGAAGGCGCGCCGCCAGCGGGCCAACATCATCGCGATAGAAGCGCGTTGGGCCCGCATATGGCGGGCGCTTTACAGCCCACGCCAATTGCACGAGGTGATGGTCGATTTCTGGTTCAACCATTTCAACATCTTCGCCGGCAAGGGCCTCGACCACCTTTGGGTAGGTGCCTACGAGAATGAGGCGATACGGCCCAATGCGCTGGGCCGTTTCCAGGACCTCGTGCTGGCGACCGCGCGCCACCCGGCGATGCTGTTCTATCTCGACAATTACCAGAACACGGCGCCGGGCTTTAAAACACCCGATGGGCGCGAACTCGGCCTTAACGAGAACTACGCGCGCGAATTGATGGAGTTGCACACGCTCGGCGTCGATGGCGGCTACAGCCAGGACGACGTTATCACGCTGGCCCGTATCCTGACCGGCTGGAGCCTGCCGCGGCCGAACGTGATGCCGCGCGACTTTACCGGGTTTGAGTTTTATCCGGCGCGTCACGATACCGGCAGCAAGCGCCTTCTCGGTCATGATTTCGCGACAGGGGGAGAGGCGGAAGGAGCAGCCGCGCTGACGATGCTGTCTCGCCGGCCCGCGACGGCGCTGCATGTCTCGCGGCAGCTTGTCGAATACTTTGTGTCCGATTCCGCACCGCCCGCCCTGGTCGAGCGCGTGTCCACCCGCTTTCAGCAGACCGATGGCGATATCCGCGCCGTGTTGCAGACGCTGTTCACCAGCGCTGAATTTCGCGGCAGCGCCGGAGGCAAATACAAATCGCCCTATCGCTACGTATTGTCGGCGGCGCGTGCCGCCCGGCTGGAGGTCAACAATCCGCGACCGCTGCTTGGGGCGATGGCGCAGCAGGGGCAACCGCTTTACGGCTGCGTCACCCCGGACGGGTTCCGCGACAGCGAGGCGACATGGCTGAGCCCCGATGCGACCTTGCTGCGGGTCGGCTTCGCCACTGCTCTGGGCGCCGGCAAGATGCCGGTCGGCGCCGTGCCGGTTTTAGAGCCCGGTATTGTGCAGGTATCCGCGCCCGCTACATCGGCACCGGCACCGGCACCGGCGCAAGGCGCCGGCGAGCCGGTCGATGCGGCCGCGCTGGAAGCCCTGCTCGCCCCCGGCCTCAGTTCCGAGACACGCACAACCATTGCGTCAGCGCAGCCTGAATTGCGGGCCGCGCTGCTTCTGGGCAGCCCCGATTTCATGCGGCGATAGGAGGCCGTAATATGCAACGACGCGATTTCCTGACCCTTGCCGGTGGCGCCGCCGCCCTGCTGCCGCTCGGCCGTGGTGCCTGGGCCGCCGAGGCAACCGGGGGGCCGAAGCGGCTGATCGTCGTGATGCTGCGTGGCGCCGTCGACGGGCTCAATGTCGTCGTGCCCTACAGCGATCCTAATTATTACGCCGCCCGGTCGAGCATCGCGATCCAGAAGCCCGGTTCAGGTGACGGCGCCGCATTTGACCTCGACGGGCATTTCGGATTGCACCCGGCGCTGGCGCCATTGCTGCCGCTGTGGCAGGCAAAACAGCTCGCCTTTGTCCACGCATCCGGCTCGCCCGACCCGACCCGGTCGCATTTCGACGCCCAGCTCTTTATCGAAAACGGCACCCCCGGGCGTCGTTCGACCGCCGATGGCTGGATGAACCAGCTGCTCGCGGCGATGCCGGACGCCAGAGGGCCGACATCAGCCGTCGCGGTCGGGCCGGTATTGCCGCAGATCCTGCGCGGCCGCCTCGCCGTCGCCAACCTGCCGATGGGACCGGCCGCCG
The DNA here is from genome assembly GCA_019240125.1 of Alphaproteobacteria bacterium. Lineage (GTDB taxonomy): Bacteria > Pseudomonadota > Alphaproteobacteria > ATCC43930 > CGMCC-115725 > DATARH01. The sequence goes on along the minus strand of JAFAYW010000245.1, from coordinate 7,826 downwards.
CCAATCCGATGGCAATTGATCGGCCGGAGATCGCCAGCGCCTTCGACCGGCTCTATGCCCAGGATACGGCGATCGGCCAGTCCTACCGCCAGGGCCGTGCCGCTCGCAGCGAGCTGATCGGCAACATGCAGAGCGAGCAGACCATGGCCGATAATGGCGCGCCGCCGCCCAACGGATTGCCAGCGCAGGCCAATCGGCTTGCCGGATTGATCGCCCGCGACCGCAACATACGCCTCGCCTTTATGGATTTTGGCGGCTGGGACACACATGTGCGGCAAGGCAATGACAAGGGCCAACTCGCCGGACGCCTGCAGCCGCTCGGGGACGGTCTCGCGACCTTCGCGCGCGCTTTGGGCGATGACTGGCATGACACGGTGGTTATTGTCGTGTCGGAATTCGGCCGCACCGTGCACGAAAACGGCGATGGCGGCACCGATCACGGCCACGGTAACGTGATGTGGGTGCTCGGCGGTGCGGTGCGCGGCGGCAAGATCTATGGCCAATGGCCCGGTCTCGCCACCGACGCGCTCTATCAGGGACGCGATCTGGCGGTCACCACCGATTACCGCACCGTATTGGCTGGCATTGTCGAAACGCACCTGCGCCTGGGTGATCGCGCGCTGACGGCAATATTCCCCAATATGCCCGCCGAACGCAGCGAGGCCGCTCAGCTTGTCTCGGCCTAGATAAAGGCGAGCGGCGTCGCTGCTGCCGGCGCTACGACCGCGCCGTCCGCCCCTGCTTGATGGGGATCGCGTTCCACGCCAACCGGTCGAGGACGCTGCGCGCCAGTTGCCGCGCCTTGTCGTTTAGCGAGGGAAAGTTGGTTTCGGTGAGGCTGCGTCCGAGGTTCTGCGCCTGGCGATAGCCCGGCCGCTCGATCAACTCGCCATCCAGCGTCTCGAAGCCGGCATTGGCGATCGCGGCGCGCGTCTCGGCCGTCTCGCTCGCGGTCATCACCCGGCACAGTGCGAAAACCGGTCCGTCCACCGTCAGCTTCATCTCGACGATGCGGCGCGCCAGCACAAGCGTCGGTGTCAGATCGGCGCGCGACGCGCCGGTGGGCAGAACGATCAGATCGCACATCGGCACCAGCTCGGCGGTGCGTTTGGGCGCCCCCGGCGCGCCGTCGAGCACGATAAGATCGTAGCCTTTGCTGTGTTTCAGCGCCTTCTCGAGGTTCTTGGTCGGCTCCGCCTCGACCGCGGGCTCGACATCGCGTTCCAGGCGGGCCCGCACCCAGTCGGTCGAGGTCATCTGCTTCACATCGAAATCAAGGATTTTCGCTGTCTTGCCACCGACCGCCGCCTCGCGCGCGACGAGCTGACACAGCGTCGACTTGCCGACGCCGCCTTTCTGCGACACCACCGCGACAATTTTCGCCCTGGCCATGTGCTTCCAGCTCCCAAAGCCGAGCTTCGCCGGGAAGCCGCAGCGATGCAAGCGCGCCCGCTATTCCGCCGCGACCAAACCGCGTTGCGCCAGCAACGCGCCGATCGCCGGGTCGCGGCCGCGAAATTCCCGGTAAAGCTCCATGGGGTCGCGGGTGTCGCCGGCGCTATAGATGGCCTTAAGTCGCGCTGCCAAACCCGGTTCGAACGGGTCGCCCGCCTCCTTGAATGCGGCAAACCCGTCGGCTTCGAGCACCTCGGCCCACATATAGGCGTAGTAGCCGGCGGCATAGCCGCTGCCGGCGAACAGGTGCTGGAAATGCGCCGGGCGATGGCGAAAGCCGATCTCCGGCGGCATCCCGACCCGCGCCGCAAACTCCTTCTCCGCGGCCTCGATATCGGTCATGCCGGCATCAGCGCGGGTGTGCAGGTCGAGATCGAGCATCGCGCAGGCGGTGTATTCCACCGTCGCAAAGCCCTGGTTGAAATTGCGCGCCGCCAGCAGCTTTTGCAGCAATTCTTCGGGAAGCGGCTCGCCGGTGCGGTAATGCGTGGCGTAGCGGCGCAGGTTTTCCGGCACATCAAACCAGTGCTCGAAGACCTGCGAGGGAAACTCGACAAAATCGCGCCGCACCGAGGTGCCCGATTGCGACGGATAACGCACCCGGCTCAACAGCCCGTGCAATCCGTGGCCGAATTCGTGAAACAGCGTGCGGGCGTCGTCGAAGCTGAGAAGGGTCGGGTCGCCTTTTGCGAAATTGTTGTTGTTGACGATGATTGGCAACACCTCGCCGTCGAGCGTCTGCTGGTCGCGATAGCTGCTCATCCAAGCGCCCGAGCGCTTGCCGGCACGCGCGAAATTGTCGTGCAGGAAGAGCCCGATCGCCCCGGAGGCATCGCGTACCTCGTAGGCGCGTACATCGGGGTGATAGACCGGGCAATCCGGGCGCGCGACAAAGCTGATGCCAAAGAGGCGCCCGGCCGTGTCCAAGGCAGCGCGCACCATGTTGTCGAGCACGAAATACGGCTTCACCGCCCCCTCATCGAGCGCGTATTTGCGCTGTCGAACCTTCTCGGCATAGTAGCGCCAGTCCCACGGTGCGATCGGCGCGTTCACCCCATCTTCGCGTGCCGCCTCGGTTAATTCGGCGCGTTCCGCCGCCGCCCTGCGTTTAGCGCCGTCCCACACCTGTTCCAGCAGATGGCCGGCGGCCTCGGGCGTTTTTGCCATCGTGTCGTCGAGCCGATAGGCGGCGTAACTGTCGTAACCGAGGAGGCGCGCCTGCTCCGCGCGCAACTGCATGATCTCGGCGATCAGCGGCGCGTTGGCATGCTTGCCCTGGTGGTAGCCGCGCGCCGCCCACGCCTCATACGCCTGCTGCCGCAGATCGCGCCGTGCCGAAAACATCAAAAACGGCTCGACCGAGGCGCGCGCCAGCGTGATGACATACCGCCCATCCAGGCCACGCTCGCGCGCCGCCGAAGCGGCCGCTGCGCGGGAAAACTCCGGCAGGCCGTCGAGATCGCCTTCGTCGAGCATCAGCTGCCACTCATCCTCGTCGTGCAACACGTTCTGACCGAACAGCGTGTGCAGGGTGGCGAGCCGTTCGGTGATCCCCGACATGCGCGCCTTCTGCTCCGGGCCGAGCTGTGCCCCGGCGCGCACCAGCCGGAGGTGGTGCCGCTCCAAGAGCCTGAGCTGGTCGGTGGCGAGACCGAGCGTGTCGCGCGTCTTGTACAGCGCATCGATGCGGGCGAAGAGCTTCGGGTCGAGCTTCACCCGCATGTCATGCACCGCCAGCTTTGGCGCGTAATCGCGGGCAATTGCGTCGAGCGCGTCATTGGTGGCGCTGGAGTTGAGGTTGTGAAACACCTGCTCAACGCGGGTCAGCAATTCGCCGCTGCGCTCGAGCGCTTCGATCGTGTTAGCGAAGTTCGGGGTCGCCGGATCGCTGGCGATCACAGCGATCTCGGCCGCGTGTTCCCTCATGCCGCGATCGTAAGCCGGCGGAAAATGCTCGGCCTGTATCCGCGCAAACGGCGGCACCTCGAATGGGGTGTTCCATGTCTCGAAAAATGGATTCTCGCTCATTTCACCTGCTTTGCACGTAGCCGCTGGCAAGCCTCATCATATGCGCCTTACCTCGCTCACAGAGAACGCCTGACACGCCTCCCTGCGCGGACTCCTGATGTGTTGCACGGGACGACCGGTAACGCGCACCGCCCGCGCCGCGCCTCATTATCAGTCCCGGGCGGCCCTTATCGAGATTGTTGTGCTGTCGTCTGACGCGAGCATGTGTGAGCACCGTCACCCAGTGACCCGCAGGGCCGTGTTAATGTCCACCAGAGCTTACTCAACCGAAACACCCTTGCCTGGCACAACATGAGAGCAGAAATCATCGATGCGGCTCACCCCTTGGAGGTTGAGCCTTCATTTAAAGCGCCAGGAGACGCCATTGAATTTTCAAAATCGTTAAAGAACCTGCGTTCTTCGGCCAATGTCTGTACGTGTCAGGGCGCTGTTATCAAATCAGTGTCGTGGACCTCCGTGACATTAACGTTGTCTTTCGATAATGAGAAGATCCTTCAGTTCAAGCGGAACGAACAAGGTGCGGTCGAAGCCAGCCTTATGGAAACGGACGATACTACGATCCGGCCAAGCAACCAGCGGCAAAATGGCATTGCACTTGTTCGCTTAGCCAATCAAGAATTCGTCTGGAAACGAGACGAACTTGCAACCATGATAGTTGGAAATAAATTAGTTGCGATACATCCAACACTATACTGGATTTTTATCCATGTGGAAAATTGCGATACCGTTTTGGTAAGTACGTTGATTGATCGTACAACCAATCGGCCCTTCCTGTTCTGGTCGCCTCCCTAACGCGGACAAACGATTGCTACGGAGGATTGGCGACCGCTCACTCCAGTTGGCCGATCTTCTTACGCTCGATCAGCTCGAAATCGATAGCAGCACCGAGCCCCGGCCCCGTGGGGGCATGGACATAGCCCTCGCGGTCGACCTCGATATCCGCTTCCAGACCGTACTTCTGCATCGCGTCCGGCAGCAAAACCTCAAAGAATTCGGTGTTTCGGATTGCCATTATCACGTGCAGATTGGCGATGTTGTTCAGCGAGTTGCCGCCGTGATGCACCTCGTAGTTCATACGGAATGCCTCGGCGAGATGCGCCGTCTTGATCAATGTCGTGATACCACCTTTGACCGCGACGTCGCCGCGCAACATGTCCGTTGCACGCTGCATCACCCACGGTACGTACGAATCCAGACCGCTGATCGGATACTCGGTCGCCATAATCGGAATGTGCAATTTCTGTTTCAGCTTTACATAATTGTAGATATCCTGCTCATGCAGTGGGTCTTCGTACCAGTAAAACCCCAGGTCCTGTATCGCCCGGCCAACCCTTAATGCCTCCTCATAACGATAGCTCCACGTTGAATCCAGCATTACGGTATAATCGTCGCCGACAGCTCTGCGCACCGCCTCGCACACCTTGATGTCTTCGCGCCAATTCTGCGGCGGGTGGATTTTGTAGGCGTGCCAACCGGTCGATTTATAATGCTGGGCCTGCTCGGCATAGGCCTCGCGCGTGCGGTGGATTTCCGAACTGGCATAAGCGCCGATCTTGTCGCGTGACGTGCCGATCAGTCGATGGATCGGCAGGCCGGCCACCTTGCCGGCTATGTCCCACAACGCGATATCGACCGCGCCGATCGACCGGATCGTCGCCGCCCGCGCGCGCGACCACAGCACCTTGTTGAGCCGTTCGCGGTCAAGCGGGTCCTGTTCCATCACGACTGGCTTTAAAAAGCGAATCAGCGCCGGCCCGTCGAGGCTCGCGGGGTTCGACGAGGTGCCGAGAAACGCATGGCCCTCGACCCCCTCATCGGTCATCACCCGCAATAGGCCCAGATCACTCCTGCCGGTAGGGCGCGCCGAATGATGACCATAAGTCGTAGACGGGATGCCTTCCCAGGCAAACAGGGTCAGTCTGACGTCGGTGATCTTCATGCGCAGGCCTTCGATCAGGTAGACACCACTGCAGCGATGGCAGAGTTGCCTATTTACCCACCCCCGAGCGGCCGACGCACCTTTATCCGTCGCATATCTATCGCACGCATCAAGGCGCGCTTAGCGGCAGCGGTACGTCACGATCTTGATACTGCCGTTTTGTTCGGTTGCCTGCACATCGGCGCGGCCTCCGATTGCGGCGCAGTGGCCATCGGCCACTTGTAGTGCCTGAATATCGCTGACCTCGTCCGGGTACCAGCGCAGCGTGATCATCTCGGGCGTTGCGGCCAATACCCAGGGCGGCCCGCTGGAAAGTCCTGTCGCTACGCATCCGGTCAACGCGACAAGCCCGAGTAGCGCGGCGTAGCGCAAGCGAACAGGCATCGATCCCTCGCACAGCATATGTTGCACGCGACTAACGTCGTCTCCGCCGCCGCGTTGCGCCCGACCTGCGACGGGCAGCGCGGTGTCATAATGGCTATACCTTGGCAGCGCTTGTGCCCGCGATGGCGGTCGCGCATGCTGCATGTTGAACGGTATTCAAGTTGAGCGGCGGGGCGGACGTTATGCACGACATCGTGATTAAGGGCGGTACCATCCTTGATGGCACGGGTGCGCCATCCGTTAGCGGTGATGTCGCCCTGGATGGCGACCGGATCGTGCAGGTCGGCGGCAAAGCGGGCCCGGCCCGACGCGAGATCGACGCAGGCGGTATGCTGGTAACCCCCGGCTGGGTCGATGTGCACACGCATTATGACGGTCAGGCGACCTGGGACCCAGTATTGGCCCCCTCCTCCTGGCACGGCGTCACGACGATCCTGTTCGGCAACTGCGGCGTCGGCTTTGCGCCGGTGCGCAAGGAGCACCGCAGCGAGTTGATCGACCTGATGGAAGCCGTCGAGGACATCCCGAACATCGCGCTGTCCGAAGGGCTGCAGTGGGATTGGGAGAGCTTCCCCGATTATCTCGACGCGCTGGAGCGGCTGCCGCGCACGATCGATGTCGCGGCGCAGATCCCACATCACCCGCTACGGGTTTTCGTGATGGGCGATCGTGGCATCAATCGCCAGGCCGCCACCCCCGAGGATATCGCGGCGATGAGCCGGTTGGCCGAGGAGGGTATTCGGGCCGGCGCGTTTGGCTTTACCACCTCGCGCACCTACTCGCACAAGACGTTGACCGGCGAATTGGTGCCGGGCCATTTCGCCGAGGAGGCCGAGTTGTTCGGCATTGGCCGCGGCCTCGGCGCAGCGGGCGCCGGCGCGTTCGGGATGAACAGCGATTTCGCCGATGAGGAGCGCGAGTTCGCCTGGATCACCACGCTGTCAAAGGAGACCGGCCGCCCGGTGTGGTTCCTGTTGACCGACCGCCCGACCGACCCGGCGCGCTGGCAGCGCATCATGACCGGTGTGCACAAGGCGCGCGCCAATGGCGGCAATGTGACGGCACAGGTCGCGGGACGGCCGGTTGGCGCCATTCTCGGGCACGAGACGTCGCTCAACCCGTTCACCTTCCGCCCATCGTACCGCGCGCTCGCGAAATTGCCGGCGGCGGAGCGCTGGGCCCGATTGCGCGACCCCGAGATGCGCGCCCGCATCCTGGCCGAAGCGCCATCGGAAGTCGAACTGGCCAAGCAGGGGCAGTTCATCCGCTTTGTCGCGACGCGCTGGGAGGGGATGTTCGCGATGGGCATGCCGCTCGATTACGAGCCGACGCCTGATAAGAGCATCGCCGCGATCGCTGCCCGGACAAATCACACGCCTGACGAGGTCGCCTACGACTACCTGACCGAAGGTCCCGACCGCTTCCTGTTCTTCCCGGTGGTGGGCTATGTGCATGGCGATCATGAGCAGGTCCGCTCGCTGTTGCTCGACGACGCGACACTGCTGGGGCTTGGCGATGGCGGCGCGCATTGCGGCCAGATCGTCGATGCCGGCCTGCCGAGCTATATGCTGACTCATTGGGGCCGCGACCGCACGCGCGGGCCGCGCATGAGCCTTGAACATATTGTCAAGATGCAGACCAGCGAGACCGCCGATTTCTTCGGCTTCCGCGACCGCGGCCGATTGCGGCCGGGGCTGCGCGCCGACATCAACATCATCGATTACGGCAATCTGCGCCTGCACCAGCCGGAGTTGCGCAATGACCTCCCCGCCGGCGGCAAGCGCCTCGTGCAGCGGGTCGATGGCTACCGCGCGACGCTGGTCGGCGGCATCCCTGTTTTCGAGAACGGCGAGGAAACCGGCGCTCGCCCTGGTCGTCTCGTGCGCAGCGGACGATAGCGCCCATGTAGCGAAGAGGCCGGCTTACCGGCCTTCGCGACGCCAGGCCGAGAGCAGCAGGCCGAGGCTGAGGAGCAGGGCCAGCAATGCCGGGAACAGCGGCGTCTGGTGGAAGCCGGTCA
>JAFAYW010000214.1 GCA_019240125.1 Alphaproteobacteria bacterium | reverse complement strand
AGGCGCCGGCGGCCGATCCGCAGCAGGCGATCAGGCCAGCGGCCCGGTGTATTGTTCCAGCAGCTTCCAGGCTTCATCACCCATCTGTTTTTTGACGTCGGGGTAGAACCCGGCCTTGCGCAATGCCTCCTGAAACGGTTTGGGATCGGGCTTGTTAAACACCAGCCCGCCCTTGGTCATCTTATCGATCTCGGTCTTGTCCATTTGCTGCCAGTCAGCGCGTTCGGCAATCGCGGCTTCGCTGAAATGCTTGTAGGCCAACGCCTGCAGGTCGGGCGGCAGCCGCTTCCAGGCGGCGGGATTGAACGCGACATGCAAACCGACCCAGATGTGGTTGGTCATGCTGCAGTATTTCTGCACCTCGAACAGCTTCGCGGTGTCGATCAGGATCAACGGGTTTTCCTGGCCATCGACCAAGCCAGTCTGCAGCGCGCTGTAGACCTCGCCGAAATTAATCGGTGTGGGCGATGCGCCGAGCGCCTTGAACAGCGAGATAAACAATGGCGCAATCGGCAGCCGGAGTTTGACGCCCTTCAAATCGTCAGGCCCGTTGATCGGCTTTGACTTCATTGTGATCTGGCGGAAGCCGTGGTCGAACGCCTTGTCCATGCAATGCAGTCCGACCTTTTCCGAGATATCGCGGCAATATTGGCCAAGATCGCCGTCCATCGCTTTCCAGGCGGTATCGTAATCGGGGAAGGCGAAGCCGACGCCGAAGATCGCCGCCGACGAGTTTCTTTGCGCCAGGATGTCGAGCGACATGCCATAGATTTCCAGCGCGCCGGCGATTGCCTGCGACATCATCGCGGTGTCCTGTCCCAGGACGCTACTCGGATATACGGTGATGTTAAGCTTGCCGCCGCTCTCTTCCTTGATCTTGGCAGCAGCCTCCCTGGAGCGGATCACCATCGGGTGACCATCGGGCAGGGCGGTGCCGTATTTGTACGTGAATTCGGCCGCGCTTGCGGGCCAGCGCAGGATGAGGGGCGCGGCGAAGGCGCTCACGGCGGCAAGCGAGGTGCGCGTCAAGACAGTCCGGCGGGTAACCATTGGTTGCTTCCTCCCTGTTGTTCCCCAGGATGGATTGCCCCGGGTATTATCGTGCCATGTTAGTTTTTGGGTATTGTACCTGGCGCGCAATTTCTGCAAGCGCTCCGTGGTAGCGGTTTGTGGCGGCGGGTCGTAATCGCCGAGGCGACGGGTTGATCCGCACCAACGGTGGGCACCCTCCGACAAGGATCAGCGAATAGGTACCAAGCCGACCAGCAGGGCGCAGATGGCACGCGGTTGCGTCAGCATAGCCCGCTACCGATCACGGTTGATATCTCATAAACCCGCGTTGAGCGCAGACTTCATCACCGCATTTATGAGCCAGGATTGTCTGCCGCGCTCAGCGCCAGTATCTGCGCAACTCCTCGATCGCCGCCTCCCAACGGTCCCGCCGCTCGGTTGTCGGCGCGCTCGGGTCTATCGATTTCAGCCCCTCAAATAGCTCGAACAGGCTCTCCGGCACGTCGTCCCGACCCCGAAGCCGGGCCAATATATCCTGGATGTGAGGTGGTAGGTTCATGCCGATCGAATGTGGTCGCAATTGCCTGAATGACGGCGCCGCGTTATTCGCAGGTTATCGCACGACCATTCCCGTGCAGGCAGTCCGGATCGGCTCGGGCTCCGCAGCGCCCGGTCAGGAACTCCCGTCAGGTAAGTGGACGATCGTCCTGGAATACGACGGCGACGAAGCCGGGCGTTTTCCTTATTGCGCCGGTTGGCCTTCGCAGTGGCCGGGGACACCCTTGCCGTTGGCGTAGCCCGCAGGGACCCAAGGCACTCCCGGCGGACACGCCTGCGCCTGTGCCTGAGGTACCATCGGCGCGCACCCCACGAGTGGGGCAATCGCCGCGAGGCTGATTATGAGACAGGCAAACGTTGTTGAAGCGAGACGTGCATCCATCTTTCTTACTCCCGTTTGGCTCATCCTGGTCTGTTTGGCTACGGCCAAACCGACAAGGTCTGGCGCTCCCAACCGGGCCCGACCCCGAGCATGAGGCAATGGCGTATCAGGCGCCCAAGTTGGTGTGCGGCAGAACGGTTGAGGTCGCGTGATCATTCGGCGTGATGATAAGCGGAGGAAAACTCGCAAAGACCTGAATTCTTGGGAATAAACCTAGCAGCGCCAGAGAGAGGTCACGATTAGCGAAACACCGGTTGACGCTTGGCACGAATATACGATGGTTAGTCATCGGAAGGACGAGCCGTTTCAGGAGTGCCGCCCCCGCCGGTGACACGGTGTAGCAAGGAATGCCGAAGGCTGCGAGCAGGCGATACGGACGGGGCGAAATCGTTGCTGATCGGAATGACTCGATACCCGCTCGCATCCCGTGCTGGTCGAACTGCGCTAGGAACGGCGACAATCCTGGCACCAGCTCAAAGACCGTGAAGGCATCGAAATTCCAGCCCCAGAAGATCATGTGCCAGCCGGGATCCATCGACGCGATCAGCCCCGCAGCCTGGCGCTCGAAATCATGGTTGAAGATCACGTCATCTTCGCAAAGCGTCAGCGCCGCCGCGCTCTCGATCGCTTCTTCCCAGAGCGCAAGATGGGACAGCAAATTGCCAAGGGCGCCGTCCGTGTAATCGAGCGCCGGGTCAATGATGCCACGGCCCGCCAGCGCGCTGCGGCGCGCCTGTTTGCCGTCGATGGCGGCAAACCGCACGATATCGGTTAAATGGCCGTTATACGCAGTAAACTTCGCGAGCCGATCCTCTGATCGATCGAGATTGATCAGGCGAACGCGCACTCCTAGAGCCGCCGCACCAAGCTGTTGCGGCGAAGTTCAGCCGGCGACAGCCTAGACCTTACGTCAATTGTCATCCGGCGCGACATTGCCGTGTCCTGTGGTCCCGAGAAGTGACGAAGCAGAGCATTTTAAAGGGTGACGCGCCCTCTTTAATGAGGCAGGTCACACAATCGGTTTCTCTCGCCGCACCGTCAATCAGCCCTTCGAAGCTACCCACTAAGGGGGAGCAACAAAGCTGGTCGAGGCTGTGTTAATTGGTATGGAAGTCTTTGAACTTCCCGTCAGACTTGGCGCCGCCGGCACACCGCTGGCGGCGCTTTTTTTGATGCGGCGGCTTCGAAATCTGAGCTGAACTTGGCTAGCGGCTCAGCAATCCCGGCTTGTTCAAGCATTGCCGCCGCAAACTGTCGTGCTTTGCTGGCGGGCAAGAAATGCGCGCTTCCTCGACCCGGCCGGCACGGAGATCAGCCTCGGTTTCGACCACGTGATCTCGATTGCTACGGCTGATGGGTAACAAAAAACCGCGGCGGCAACGTCGAATCTGGGCTCGTGAGCCACCCGTAAGACCGGTATTCTGATGTACGCGCGATAACGATGCCCGCGCCTGGCGTACGCGAGGCAATCGATCGCCCGACAGTTAATCGCGAGGCCGTTCGATCGTCTGCCGCCGCGTGACAGCCGGTTTGGCTCGCCGCTGCGGCTTTCGCGCGTGTGCTAAAAGATGAGACCATCCTAAGGTTGTGTCCTGTCGATGTACGGTAGCGGTCGCTCTATTATACCGGTGAGGTTGCCTGCGTCAGCGCCCCCGAAAATTCGTCCGGCGTGACCTCGCGCTCTAACCCGCCACAGGCGAGCACCGAGTAGGCAGACGATCGGGATCGCCATTTGCGAGGGTCCCGCCCCGCAATCCAGGCGCTGTCGATCAAATTCGCGCTCCATCGACGCCGCGTTGTTCGTATAGCGAGCAGAGCTACTGCGAAGGGGACGATCCGATGCGTATTGCGGCCGTCGTGTTGGTAGGGACGGTTGCGCTTGCAAGCGCTGCGGTACCGGCGAACGCGTCTGCCCGGCAAGGAGCCTCTGCAGGCGTTGAATGTGATGATCGAGGTTTCGGGAGGCTGCGGCCCGGGCGGTCATCGCAACTCCGGCCGAACTATTATGGCGGGCGGGGTCCCAGGTGGTACGGCCGCGGCGATGGGTGGCACGACGGCTGGCATCGTCGTTATTGGCACGTTGGTAATCGTGCGAGTGGAGCGGCGACCATCTGCCGGCGAAGGTCGCGAGCGGGTCACACCCCATCGCACTTAAATGCTTTGTCGATCAAAAAATTGGAGAAGAATGAGGTTAGCCACGTGGTAAAGTTGGAAGCAGCACGACTATATGATCTTCATCTTAGTGAACGGGTCATCTGACGCTTGATGTTGTATTGTTTTCCCTCCGTTTTCTCCTAAATACTTCACCCGATGCATCATCTGCGCCCGGCGTGTATTCAAATGCTGCGAAACCCAGTCCACAATATCAAGAAATTTCCTGGTAAGCGTACAGCTCAGTCCGCCACCGGGTTCTCCAAATCG
>JAFAYW010000221.1 GCA_019240125.1 Alphaproteobacteria bacterium | reverse complement strand
GCGGGGGCGTGTCACCGGCTCCTCCCTCGAATTTTAGGGTCTGGCGAGCAGTACTGTATAGACCATAGATGCAGCGGATAATTGGCAGGAATTCCGCACTCATATTCTGCACAGGGAAATGAGCTGAATTTCCGAGGCTCGGGTTTCGTGCAGAATTCGTATCCTTGATTTTCTGTGGTCTCGCCGCTGAGCGAAAATCATGATTGCTGCACAGGCCGCCCCCGATGGCTCGATAACGGAGACACCTGCAGTTCACCAAACTTGGTGAAGGCGAGTGTAATCGCCTCCTGGACGCGACGATCAGGGTCTTTCTCGATGCGATCGTGCGAGGTCTTGAGATAGCCGATTGCCACCGCCAGGAACAGCTCGCCACGCCGTGCCTTTTGCTTGAGGGCTTCAAGAGAGCGCTGGCGAAACAGCGACAGTTCCATCTCGCTCATCGTGCCCTTCATGCCGAGCAGCAGGCGATCGTTCGGGTGCCGCGGATCGTAGACGCCGTCCTCGTCAACGATCAGCGTGCCGACCAGCCCACAAAACTCCAGCAGGGTATGCCAGTCGCGCCCATTGCGCGCGAGCCGGGAGACCTCGACGGAGACGACGGCACCGACCCGGCCCTCGCAAATCGCCGCCAGCAGCTTCTCGAAGCCCGGTCGTGACACACCGGAACCGGACCGGCCAAGATCATCGTCAATAACCTCGACAGCAGCCCAGCCGAGGGCACGGGCGCGATAGACCAGCCCGTACTGGCGGCGCCGGCTTTCGTGGTTGTGCAGCACCTGGTTGTTGGTCGACTGCCGCACGTAAACAAAGGCGCCGCGGCTAAGATGATCAGATGTAACGCTGATCATTCACCGGTCTCCCCGCCGTCCCGATGCATCGATTCGGCCTGCAGTTGCCCGCCGCTCGCTGCCTCCGTCAGCAACACCTGCAGCAATATCGCTATCACGTCGTGTAGTTCCGGCCGCAGGCCTGCCATTTGCGGCTTTTCGTCGAATAGATCTCTCTGCTTGCGTCGCGCTCTCACCATCGCCAGCTCCTTTGCAACGGGGTGCTTCCCCGCCGCATGAGGCCATGAGTGCGTTCAGCAGCGCGCGCAGCTGCATCAGCGGTTCGGAAGCCGCGGATGTACAACAAGCCCCTGAGCGCCTCGGCTTGTGTCCGTCATCCACGCCGGCAGCAATGCCAGTGTACGATCCGGTTGCCAAATGACGAAATGCTCGGCGCCGGCGTGACGCTTGACGCCGACGACTGCTACTACTTCACCGCTGCGTGGGTGAAATGGATAGGTGATCCGAACTTCGCTTACCGGACACCCGGCAGTATGACGTTGCTTCGAGCGGCACCGGCAAAACCCATCTCGCCGCAGCGGTCGGCACCGCCCTCATCGATAAGGGCAAACGGGTGCTCTTGACCCGCACCACCGACCTCGTGCAGAAGCTCCAGGCAGCGCGACGCGACCTCGCGCTCCCCGGAACCTTGGCTAGACTCGACCGCTTCGATGTGCTCGTCCTCGACGATCTTGGCTAAGTGCGCAAGGACCAGGCCGAGACCAACGTTCTGTTCGAGCTCATCGCCGAGCGCTACGAGCGCCGCAGCCTGATCACCACCTGCAATCAGCCGTTCAGCGAATGGGATCAGATCTTCCCCGACCCGGCGATGACTGTGGCCGCGATCGACCGCCTGGTCCACCACGCCACCATTCTCGAACTCAACACCGAGAGCTATCGCCGCCGCTCAGCCCTCGCAACCGGCGCCAAGGCCGCTGCCGCACGGGCCTAATCGTCGCCACTAATTGTCGTTCGCTGATTGCCGCTCGCGAGCGGCAATCACAATCCACACGCACGAAGACGATACGCTCAATCGCGTATGGGTGCCCGCCGATGGGTACGAGGAGGCGCCTGAACCAACGCCGCAGCGCCCATCGCGCCCGCTGTTTGTTCACGCACCTTCGCAGGATACAGATGATGTCGAAGTTGATGAAGGGGAAGCGAAACCAACCGTTCCAGCGACGCGGGTTGCCATGCGTCCGCATGATCCGCAAACCGGTGAGGAGATCGATCGGGACGAGGTGGTCAGTGGTTACGAATACGAGCGCGGGCGGTTCGTCACCTTCACGCCGTACGAATTGAAGGCGCTCGATGTCGAGAGCTCGCGGATTGTCGATCTCAGCACCTTTGTCCCCCGTGCGGATATCGATCCCGTCTATTTCAGCACGCCGTATTACAATCTATCCCGATGGAGTGGTCGCAGCGGAAGCGTTCCGGGTGATCGGGCAAGCACTGGCGGATGCCGGAATGGCTAACATCCGTACGATTACTCTGAGCCGACGCTATGGTCGAGCCCCGCGGCGCTGGTCTGGTCATGATTACGTTGCGTGCAGTCGATGAGGTTTGGGCCGCTGATTTCGACAGGGTTACCGGCGAGGTCGATGCCGAGGCGGTCGCGATTGCGGAGATGATTATCAGGCGCCGCACCGGCGGGTTCGACCCGACAACCTTTCGAGATCGCTACCAGGACGCGCTCCGGGCGCTGATTAGGCCAAATTGAAAGGGCGGACGGTGAAAGCACTAGCGACGATCAGCCCGCCACCGTCTCTCGATCTCATGGCTGCGCTGAAACAGAGCTTGGCCCAGAGGGACAACAGCACTGCCCCAACAAAACGAAAGCTTGGTCCAGCGCCCGACCGGCGTCAGCCGAACTTGCTGCTGCCGGTAACCGGCAGCCGAGCAAAAACGACCGAACAACCCGCGGCCCGAGACACTCAGCGTCGGAAAAGGTCTGGCTAGGTTACCGGTCTAGAGCGCCAGGGCCGCGGCGGCAAGGGGCGCAAAGCATGGTGCGACTGAGGCATGAGCTTATTTCCGAAAAAGTCGCATGGGCTGCATGACGGTGCCAGGACAACATTCCAGGCGATCTCAGCTTTAGGCCTTTGTTCTTTCGCTAGCGAGGTAGGCTCGGCGCCGCTCATTTGCACCCCGATCTTCTACGCGGCGCGCCTCCCCGACGTTCGGCTTTCCGGCGATCCCCCGGGATGCGTCCTATCCATCGGGGTTCATAGCTCCGCCGTTCAGCCATACGACGATCTACCTTGCGCCGCTCGCTATTGCGTTGGGTGGGACCGTCTACCTGCGGGCCTGATCTGCATCGGCCCGGTATCACGCGGCCGCCATCATAGGCTCGGGCGGCACTGCCTCATCGAGCAGAACACGCAACATATTGCGGCCGCGGGACAAACGAGAACGTACGGTGCCACTCGGAATGCCGAGCACAGTCGCCGC
>JAFAYW010000333.1 GCA_019240125.1 Alphaproteobacteria bacterium | reverse complement strand
ACGCAGGTCACCTTCGGCCCCGCCACCGAGACCGGGTTTTATTATGATTTCGCCCGCGAGACGCCGTTCACGCCGGAGGATCTGGCGCGTATCGAAGAACGCATGCGCGATATCGTCAAACGCGACGAGCCGATCGCGCGCGAGGTGTGGGAACGCGACAAGGCGGTCGAGTTCTTCGCCGGCATCGGCGAGAAATACAAGGCCGAGTATATCGGCGAAATACCCGCCGATGAGGATATCAGCCTGTATCGCCAGGGAGATTTCGTCGATCTCTGCGTCGGCCCGCATCTGCCATCGACCGGACGGCTCGGGCAGGCGTTCAAACTTATGAACGTTGCCGGCGCCTATTGGCGCGGCGACTCGCGCAATGCCCAGCTGCAGCGCGTCTATGGCACGGCTTGGGCGACGCAGAAGGAGCTCGATCAGTACCTGTTCCGGCTGGAGGAAGCGGAGCGGCGCGACCATCGCCGGCTCGGCCGCGAACTCGACCTGTTCCATCTGCAGGAAGAGGCGGTCGGCAGCGTCTTCTGGCACCCGAAGGGCTGGCGGCTGTATCGCATCATCGAGGCCTATATGCGCCGGCGCCTGGAAGCCGCCGGCTACCAGGAGGTCAAGACCCCGCAATTGCTCGACCGCAGCCTGTGGGAGGCGTCCGGCCATTGGGAGAATTTCCGCGACAACATGTTCATCGCCGAAAGCCGCGACGAGCGCGTGTTGGCGGTCAAGCCGATGAACTGCCCCGGCCATGTGCAGATCTTCCGCAACCGACTGCGCAGCTACCGCGAACTCCCGCTGCGCCTCGCCGAGTTCGGCAGCTGCCACCGCAATGAGCCATCAGGCGCACTACACGGGATCATGCGGGTGCGCGCCTTTACCCAGGATGACGCGCACATCTTCTGCACGCAGGAGCAGGTGACGTCGGAGGCTATCGCCTTCTGCGAATTACTCCTTTCAATCTACCGGGATTTCGGTTTCGAGGATGTCGTGGTCAAACTTTCGACGCGGCCGCCGCAGCGTGCCGGCACCGACGAGACCTGGGACATCGCCGAGCGCGATCTCGAAGCCGCGGTAAAGGCGGCTAACCTGCCGTTTACTCTCAACCCCGGCGAAGGCGCCTTCTACGGGCCAAAACTGGAGTTCGTCCTGCGCGACGCGCTGGGCCGCGACTGGCAGTGCGGCACGCTGCAGCTCGACTTTGTGATGCCCGAACGGCTGAACGCCAATTATGTCGGCGAGGATGGCGCGCGGCATCGCCCGGTCATGCTGCACCGCGCGATCCTCGGCTCATTCGAGCGGTTTATCGGCATCCTGATCGAGCACTACGCCGGCAATTTCCCGCTCTGGCTGGCGCCGGTGCAGGGCGTTGTCGCGTCGATCACCGAGGAGGCGGCGCCTTTTGCCGAGGAGGTGGTGCGCGAGATGAGCGCCGCCGGGCTGCGCGTCGTCAGCGATACCGGGAGCGAGAAAATCAGCTATAAGGTGCGCGAACACAGCCTCGAAAAAATTCCGGTGATCGTCGCGGTCGGGCGGCGCGAGGCGGAACAGCGAAGTGTATCGCTGCGCCGTCTGGGCAGTTCGTCGCAGGAAGCACTTGCGCTTAACGAGGCCGTTGCTAGATTGAATCTGGAGGCGAAACCCCCAGGGTGAGCCTCACCGTTCGCGCGCATCTTCTGCAGGGCGGTTCAACCAACGAGAGGAGAGTCTACATACCCAGACCACCGATGAACGTCACCCCGACCCGCGACGGGCCGCGCATCAACGAAGAAATTGGGGTGGTGCGCCTGCGCCTTGTCGACGAACGCGGTCAGATGGTGGGCGTTGTCCAGCGCAACGAAGCGCTGGCCATGGCGGCGCAAGCCGGCCTCGATCTTGTCGAAATCGCACCGAATGCCGACCCGCCGGTATGCAAAATCCTCGATTACGGCAAGTTCAAATACGAAGAGCAGAAGAAGAAGAACGAGGCTCGCAAAAAGCAGAAAGTAATCGAGGTCAAGGAAATCAAGCTGCGTCCAAGTATTGATGACCATGATTACGACGTCAAGATGCGCAGCATGAACAAATTCATCGAGGAAGGTGACAAGGTCAAAGTAACCATGCGCTTCCGCGGGCGCGAACTGGCGCACCAGGAGCTTGGCATGAACGTGCTGATGCGGGTGCGCGACGACCTCGAGGAAATCGCCAAGGTCGAGCAGATGCCACGCATGGAAGGCCGCCAGATGACCATGGTGGTCGCCCCGCGTTAGCGCCGTGCGGAAGCGGGCACGAGGCGCATGCTTAGAAGCCGGGGCCCATCTTTCCGCTATGGGGTCTGTGGACAAGTGGCTCCCGGCTTTCCGCCGGGAATGCCAACCGAGCGCGCAGAGACACCGATACTTTGGCCTGTGATCGCACGTGCTCGGACAACACTGTGGTGCTGGAGCACTCCGGGTTAAGCCAAATTCACTCCCGCGCGCCCGTCCTCCACCGTAAATCGCTGGAGCGTCGAGACTTCGGCATCCGGCTTTGCAACATCCGAGACGGCGCGAAAAGCGACATCCATCTGTTTCGGCCGCACATCGACGCTGACATAGCCGCGTTTGCGGCTCTCGAAGAAGTGGATGTGCGGATTGTCGGGCAGCCAGCTGACGAATTTCGCGTAAGGCGGCCCCGGTGAGGTGATCGAGGTGCCGACAAATTCGGTGGCAATGGCAGGCGCCTTCGGGTCTTCGAAGTCGAGCTTCAGGTCGTTGGCCCAGAACGAGTGGATGTCGCCGCCGATCACGACAGGGTTACGCACAGCGCTGTCATGCACCTGCTGCAACAGGCGCTGCCGCGCCGCCGGATAGCCGTTCCAATCCTCGGTCCAATGCGCGATCTGGCCGGCGTCGTTGTGCTCCTTGAGGTCGGCCACCAATTGCTGCTGCGCCAGGATGTTCCAACGCGCCCCACCGCGGCGGAATTCGCCATAAAGCCAGTGTTCCTGCCCCATGCCGAGATAGCTGCGGTTGGGATCGAACCGCTCTGGGCACGCCGCATCGGTCACCTGCTTGCCGCCGCCATGCGGGGGGTGATCGCAGGCCAGGCGCGAGCGAAACTGCCGGTCATCGACCACCAGGAACGAGGCCAGGTCGCCAAAATCGAAGCGGCCGGTGATTGTAGCATCCGGCCCTTTCGGCATCGCCGAATGCGGCAGCGGCATGTGCTCCCAAAAGGCGCGATAGGCGGCGGCACGGCGCGCCAGAAACACCCGCGGGTCGTCGAACGTCTCCGACCAGCGATCGGCGTAGTCGTTCTGCACTTCGTGGTCATCCCAGGTCGCGAGACAGGCCGTGCTGGCGTGCAGCCGTTGCAGGTCGGGGTCGGTGTGGTATTGCGCATAGCGGTTGCGGTAGGTGGGCAGATCGGTCGCCGCGACCGCGTCGCTATGATCGCGCAGCTTGGTCGGCAAATGGCTGAAATACTCGTAGATGTAGTCGCCGAGAAAGACGACCAGATCAGGCGACTCCGCGGCCAGATGGCGATAGGCGCTGAAATAACCGAGCTCGTAATTCGAGCACGATACAAAGCCGAAGCGCAGTCTGTCGGTCGCGGCGCTGGTGGCGGGCGCGGTACGGAAATGTCCGACCGGGCTCGCCTCGCCGCTCGCGATAAAGCGATAGAAGTAATCGCGGGCCGGCTGCAGGCCGCCGCATTCGACATGCAGCGCATGCGCGAATTGCGGATCGGCGCCCTCGATGCCGCTTTTCACCACCTGCTGCATCTTCTCGTCGGTCGCGACCTCCCAACGCACCGGCACATTGTCGGTCGGCATACCGCCGGGACGCTGCGGATCGGGTGAAAGCGGGTCCGGCGCCAGCCGGGTCCATAACACGATGGCGTTGGCTGTCGGATTGCCGGAGGCAATGCCAAGGGTGAAGGGTGTGCCGCTGGCGCTCAGCGACAGCCGGGAACCCCCGGTCAGCAAGGCCGCCGAGACGGCGGTCAGAAGCGAACGTCGGCTGATGCTGCGGCGGACCATTCCCGCCAGTCTAGCGCGATCGTGTGACAATTATCGCCGCGCCATTTGTCTGCGCCCCGGCAGGCGCGGCGTAACGCTTATGTGGCGGGTGATGGTGCCTCGTGCGGCGACCAGCTCTCGGCCGTGGCGCCGGCCAGCTCCTGCACCCTTGCCTCGTCTGCCCGCAATTCGGCGGCCGAGCCTGAATACACCACCGCCCCGTCATCGAGCACATAGGCATCGTCGGCGATCTCAAGGCTCATCCGGGCGTTCTGCTCGACCAGCAGCACCGAAATGCCTTCCTCCCGCATCTTGACGACGACGTCGAACACCTCACGCACGATCAGCGGCGCCAGCCCCTGAGATGGCTCATCGAGGATCAGCAGGCGGGGGTTGAGAATCAGCGCCCGGGCGATCGCCAGCATCTCCTGCTCACCGCCCGAGAGTTGCCGGCCGCGATTGTTGCGCCGCTCATGCAGGCGCGGGAACACCCCGTAGACGCGCTCCTCGTTCCAAGGGCCGGGTCTCACCATCGGCACGCGCAGGTTTTCGGCGACCGTCAGGTTGGGGAAAATGCGCCGGCCTTCCGGCACATACCCCACCCCCATCGCTGCGATGCGATAGGGGGGCCAGCGCGTCGTGTCATGGCCGAGAATATCGATGCGGCCCTCCCGCGCGGGGGTCAGCCCCATCAGGCTGCGCAGCGTCGTGGTCTTGCCGGCGCCATTGCGGCCGAGCAACGCGGTGATGCGCCCTTCTTCAACGCCGAGATTGACGCCGTGCAGAATGTGGCTCTTGCCGTAGTAGGTGTGGACGCCCTGGGCGCGCAACGCGCTCACGCGGCCTCTCCAAGATAGGCGGCCTGTACCGCCGAATTCGCCGCGATGTCGGCCGGCGTGCCCTCGGCGAGCACACGGCCGCGATCCAACACCGTGATGCGGTCGGCGAGGTGGAACACGACCCGCATGTCGTGCTCGATCAGGACGATCGTAAAGCGGTCGTCGCGGTGCAATCGGCGGATCAGCGCGGTTGCCTCATAGGTTTCCTGGTCGCCCATCCCGGCGGTCGGCTCGTCAAGCAGCAGCAGCTTTGGCTTCAGCGCCAGCGACATCGCGATCTCGGCGGCGCGCTGGTCGCCATGCGACAGCTCGCCGACGAGGCGCCCGGCCTTGTCGGTCAGCCGCACCATGTGCAGCACCTCGTCGATCCGATCGGCGATCTTGCGGCGCTCGGCGGCGCTGATCCACGGTCGCAGGCGGAAACCCGCCGCGACCTCGGCCGCGACCCGCACGTTTTCCCGGATGTTAAGCTCGGGGAATATTTCGGTGACCTGAAAGGTGCGCGCCATCCCCAGCTCGACGCGGCGCGCCGCCGGCACGGCGGTGATGTCGTCGCCGCGCAACAGGATGCGGCCCTTGCTCGGCGGAAAAAAGCCGCTGATCAGGTTGAAAAAGGTGGTCTTGCCGGCGCCGTTGGGGCCGATAATGGCGCGCAATTCGCCTTCCTCGACCTGCATCGACACGTCGTTGACCGCAACCAGGCTGCCAAAGGTGCGGGTCGCGTGATCCACTTCGAGCAGGATCATTTCGCGCTCCGCGCCTGCAGAAAACCGAGCAGACCGCGCGGGAAGAACAATACGACCAGGATGAACAACAGCCCGACAAACGACATCCAGTTTGTCGTCATGCTCGACAACTGGTCTTGCAAGACGACGAACACGGCGGCGCCGAGCAATGGCCCCCAGAAGGCGCGAATGCCGCCCAGCACCGCCATGATCACGAGATTGCCCGACATCACGTAATGCAGGTTGCTGGGGTCGGCGAAATTATTGAGGAGCGCATAAAGCGCCCCCGAAAAGCTCATGAAAAAACAGGACAGGGTGAACGACCACCAAACATGCCGCTCGATCGGGATGCCGAGAAAGCGCGCGCGCCGCTCATTTTCACGGATCGCCAACAGGGTGCGGCCAAAGGGCGAGGCCAGGACAAACCCCATGATCCCGGTCGCCAGCGCGAAGCAGAACAGGATGAAATAGTAGAACAGCGTCGCGTTGTTCAGGATGTCGATATTGGTAAAGCCGAGATCGAGTGGCGCCCGCGAAAAGCCGCGCAACCCGTCATCGCCACCGGTCAGGCTGTTCCAGCGATAGGCGATGAAATAGAAGACCTGGCCAAAAGCGATCGTCACCATCGCGAAATAGACGCCGCGGCGGCGCACGATCAGCGATCCGAGCAGGCCGCCCAACACGCCGCCCAGCAAGGTCCCGAGCAGCAAGGCCAGCGGCGTGCTTGGCGCCAGCAATTTCAGCGTAAAGCCGGCTCCGTAAGCCCCGAGCCCGAAAAACGCCGCATGACCAAACGACATGAAGCCGGTAAAGCCGAGCAGGAAGTTGATCGACATCGCCGCCAGGCCGAGGATCACGACACGCGTGGCGAGTGCCATATAGCCGTTGACGGCATCCACCCAGAACGGCGCGCTCAGCAGCACCAGCCAGACGCCGAGCAGCCAGAATCTGTCAGACGGCAGACGTTGCGACAGCGGCAGGCTCGACAGTTGCACTGCCGCTGGGCTGCTGGGCGGCGTGGCGGTCTGCGGCACAACCGATTGAGCAGGGCGCTGCAGCTCGGTCTCGCTCACGACATCAGGCCTTCTTCGCCGAACAGCCCGCGCGGCCGCACCAGCAGCACCACCGCCATCAGCACATACATCACCGCTTCACTGGCCGAGGGCAGGAAGACCGTAGTCACCCCCGCCGCGACGCCGATCAGCAAGCCGCCGACCAGGGTGCCGGGCAGGCTGCCGACACCGCCAACGATGATGGCGATAAAGCTGGGCATCAGCAGCGCGGTGCCCATCGTCGGGGTCAGGCCGAGCTGACCGCCGGCCAGGACGCCGCTCAGCCCGGCGAGAAAGATGCCGAGCCCGAAATTAAACGACCGCAACAGCCGCACATTGACCCCGAGGGACGACACGGTGTCGAGGTCGAGCGTGCCGGCGCGGATGCGCAGCCCGAGCCGCGTGTAGCGCAGGAACACGAATAGCGCGGTAATCACTAATGCCGCGACAGCGACCATGAACAGGCGATAGCCGGTGATGAAGAACAGGCTGGAGCTGAGCGGCCGCGCCAGAAACGCCGGCACCGTCACCGGCAATCCGACCGGCCCCCATATGTAGCGGGAGCCGTCCTCGAACAGATAGGCGAGGCCAAAGGTCAGCAACAGGCTGTACAGCGGATCGCGTCCGTAAAGCCGACGGATCATCGTGCGCTCGATCACGACGCCGAGTACCGCGACGAGCAGCGGTGCGATCAGCAATCCGCCCCAGAACCCGAGATAGCGCGACAAGACAAAGGCGAGATAGCCGCCGAGCGTCAGGAACCCGCCATGCGCGAAGTTGATGACGCCCGACAGGTTGAGGATCAGCGACAGACCCAGCGCCATCAGTACGTAAAACGCGCCGATGATCAGCCCGTTGGTGACATTGAACAGGAGAAGCGTGGTCACCGCGCGACCTCCGCCATGCCGCTGCTGTTCGTGCCGGTCACGACGGCCAGGTAACCTTGCAGCCGGTCGCCTCGGCCGGGCCGGCGGCCTTGTCGCCCGGCACCGTGCTGCGCACCGTGAACAGGTCGTCGGCATTGCCGCCTTCCGGCGCCGCGTGTGCGTCGCCGACAAAGATCGAGCTCATCAGCTCGTGATCGCCGGCCCGGAAGCTGATGTCCCCGGGCTGCAAGGCGATTTCCGGCGGCAGTTTGAAGCCCTCGAGCGCGTGCGCCATCTTCACCGCGTCGAGCGATTTGGTCTGGTTGGCGGCCAGCGCGCAGGTCTGCACCGAGGCAAAGCCGAACCAGTGCCGCGCCGTCGGGGTCTTGTTGTAGGCTTTCTTGATGTCAGCGACGAAGTCGGCGACGTGCGGCACGTTGGGCTGGTTCCACCACCACTCCATCGTCCACCAGCCGATCAGCGCCTCTTTCGGCACCGCCTGCATGCTCTCCAGCTCATACAGCGCGCCGCCGACCGCCATGTCCTTTTCCATGCCGAACTGGATGAACTGCTTGAGGCTGTTCACCTGGTCGCCGCCGCCCATGATGTTGAGCAGAACCTTCGGACCGTATGATTTGGCCTTGATCAGCGACGCGGAGAAATCGGCGGTGCCGATCGGCAGGAGATCGCCTTCATACTCGCCGCCCGCCGCCTTGAGGATTTTGACAAACCCTTCCTGCAAGGTGTGGCCGTAGGCGTAATCGGGGGTCAGGAAAAACCACTTCTTGCCGAACTTCTCGATCAGCGTCGTGGCGATCGCGGTCGCGTCCATCGCGGTCGTGTTGCAGACGCGAAACACGTTCCACTTGCAGTCTTTGCCGGTGATCGGATCGGTGTGACCGCCGGGGACGATGTGCAGAATTTTCTTTTCGTTGGTCGCGCCGGCGATCGCATAGGCGATGGCGGAATTGACGTCGGCAAGCATAAAGGCAACCTGATCGCGGTCGATTAATTTGCGCGCCTTCTGGACGCCGGTCCCGACATCATTCGCCGAGTCCTCGACCAGCAATTCGACCTGCCGGCCGAGAATGCCACCATTCTTGTTGAGCTGGGCGACGGCGAACTTGGCGCCCTCGACCTCGCTGTTTGCCGGTGCGGAATACACACCAGTGATCGGATCGACCATGCCGATCCTGACCGGCGTCTCGCCCCGTGCGCTGATGATAAAAGGCTTGGCCAGCGGCAGCAGGCTGAGGCCGGCGCCTACCCGCAAGATCGATCGCCGTCCCACCGCTGTGGCTTTGCCACGATCCACCATCATTTCCTCCCGATTGCCGAGTCTCTTAGCAGCCCGGAGCGTTCTCCGTCGCCGCGCGCGCACCGTATTGATTGTCGCGCACCGGGAAAAGATGCGATTGCGAGAGTTCGTGCGGCGGAAAGGCGCGGCGCGCGCGTTTCAGGCATTCGATGAAGATCGACCTGCGATCAGCGGTTCGACAAAATCCGAGAGATCGCCACCGTTAAATATAACCCCGGGAAGACCCGCGGCCGCGGCGGCTTGCAAATCGGTTTCTTTGTCACCGATCAGAAAGCTGCCCTCCAATTCAACGGGCCAGCCGGCCAGCAGGTCGAGGATCATGCCGGGCGCCGGTTTGCGCCAGTCGCTGGAGCGCCGATACGCGGGCAATGACGCGTCGGGGTGGTCGGGGCAATAGCGGACATCGTCGATAAAGGCGCCGCGTGCGGCGAGTTGCTCGGCCATGAACGCATGCACCGAGGCGACGCTAGCCTCGGGAAAATAGCCGCGGCCCACCCCGGATTGGTTGGTCACCACGAAAACGAAGTAGCCCGCATCGTTCAAGGCCTTCACCGCTCGGCGAGCACCGTCGATCCAGCGAAACCGCTCGATCGAGCCAATATACCCATCATCGTGATTGAGCACGCCATCACGGTCTAGAAAGACGGCGCGGCGTCGCCGCATCGGCGGCAGCTCACGTCGGGCGCGTTCAAGATCCTTAGGGATCCCGATATCGATGAAATACCCGTTATACTCCCGGCCACCCAGCAAGCCGCTTGCTGCTAGAGCGGGCAGAACATCGTGTTCGAGCGAGCAAAGCGGTTCCAGCGCGTCGATAAGCTGGCGCTTGAAGGCGTAGACACCGGCGTTGACCAGGCCGCCGCTCCGGGGCTCTCCCCCGCCGAAGCGCGTTACCCGGTCGGCCACGAGATCGACGGTGCTGTAGCGGCTGGTGTCCGCCATCCGCCGCAACGCCACGGCACCGACCGCCCCAGGTAGCGCTTTAAGGTGCAGGCCGAGATCAAGCTGGTTGATGTCGAAGAAGGTATCGCCGTTCAGGAGGTAGAATTCCGGGTCCAGGGCATCGCGGGCGTGCCACAATGCGCCACCAGTGCCTTTCGGTTCGGGTTCAACGATGACCCGCGAGTCCAGCTTGAAGCGGGCGGCCACGCTGCTCGTCGCGGCGAACGCCTGGACCTGTGGGGCTGCGAAACCGGCCAGGAACAGCACCTGTCGGATGCCGCGACGGCCCAGTTCGAACAGCAGAATGTCGAGAAATGGCCCATCTGCGACCTCCAGCAAGGGCTTGGGGGTCGCCTTGGTCAGGGCGCCAAGGCGCGTGCCGCGGCCACCGCACAAGATGACGGCTTGCTTGATCACCGCTGTTGCTCGTCAAAACCGGGGCCTGGCGGCCGCTCCGGACTGCCGTCGCCGGGATCGACAACCCATTCGGCGCTGCCGCCATGCCGTCGCCATACCAGCATCGCGTCCCAATCGAGTTTGCGCCACAGCGCGCAGCGATCGGGGTGTTGCGGCGACACGTAGTAGAGCCAAGGCATAGACATGCTGATGCCGCGAATGGCGGTGAACTGACCTTGCCGCTCAACCGAAAACCCGTCGCCAAGAGCGCCTTCCATGTCATGCAGTTCGGTCGCCTTCAATGGGTCGGGACAGGCACGATGCTGGACGTAGAACCACTCGATCATCGCGATTGTCTGGCGCGCCTCCTGCGCAACGCTTGCCTCGTTCGGAGCGCCGCTGCGTGACTTTTGCGCGGCGGCTCCGGTCGGCGTCAACAACGCGGCCGCCAACAGCATCAGCAACTGCGTCGCTGTTAAGACGGCAAGCGCGGTGCGGTGCCGCTCATGGTCGGGCCGTCATGGATGCATTGCCGCTTGGTAGTGCGCAACGCGACATGCCTGCTACGCCATTTCGTATCGTGCGGGCGCACTATCCAGAATTTCATATCAATGTGGAAACTTACCCCCTTTTATCTACTCCACAAAGTCTGGAGGTTTCACCGTTTTTGTGCGTCACGCAACCGATCAATTCATCAGATAAAGTCGGTTCGCAGCACTGTTACAGCTTTAAGAGCGGGCGTATTGCGGCGCGGGCGATTGATGCGATCTGGATTTAACTTGGAGGTGCCGTTTGCTGCATTCAGGGATACGCCTAGCGCCATCAGTTTCAGATTCTGAAATCAACGCACCTATGTTGCGCTCGGATGCCAAGGCGCAGCAGGCGTATTTTGGCGATACCCGATCAGAGGAGCGGATACGGGCGCATTATGTTCTCGAGAAACGGTTGGCTACACGGCTTCGCGACGAGCCGCCGGTGACTCGGTCTGTGGCCTATAGCGAAAGCTATTCCGAGCTGTTCAGTCGTTTGCCGGATCACCCCCAGAAGAGCGTGCCGAAACACCACCGGCAACGGCGAATTCATGTGGTGCTCAAAACCCTGTTTCCCTTTTTTGGACACGACAAGGCCTTTCTTGAAGTGGGATGTGGCGACGCGGCTCTTTCCTGTGTTGTGGCGCCACATGTAGCGCGCGCATATGCACTGGATGTTACAGATGCACTTATCGATCATGCGGCACTTCCCCGAAATTTAACGGTGTTGCTCAGCACGGGAACCGAAATCCCTCTTCCCGAATGCTCCGTAGATGTTGTTCTGTCCGACCAGTTGATGGAGCATATTCATCCCGAAGATGCTCGGAAACAGGTTCTTGAGGTAGTCAGAGTCTTGAAGCCGGGTGGAATCTATTACTGTATCACACCAAATCGAGTAACCGGCCCCCATGATATTTCTGTGTTTTTTGACTATGTCGCAACCGGCTTTCATCTAAAGGAATACGATTCGGCTGAACTCGTTGCCGTTTTCAAGGCCGCCGGCTTTCGGAAGGTAAATTTTTTCCTCCCCGTCGGCCGCCTGCGTATCAAGATCCCGCGCCTTCTATTGCGGATTTTCGAGCGCGGGCTGTGGGCGATGCCGTCCCGTGCGCGAGCCTGGGTGGCTCGCAGGCGCGTCGTTGGCGTGCTGGCCGGGCTCAATGCTTTTGCGATCAAATAGCGCTGTTCGGCAGCCGGCGCGATAAGCCGCTCGCGGTGTAAGCGCGTCCCCTCGTGGCGGGGGGGGCGAGGGTGGCCGCTCGGCGCGGATTTCCGCGCCAGAGGCTACATGGAGCGGCCCTCGGCTTCGGCTGCCGCGTCAACGCGCAGGGAGCGCTGCAAATGGCGCATTGGCAAATGAGCTTGCAAACGCGCTACACTTCGCTGAACGACATTCAATACCGAAGGGACAGCACCATGCATTACAAGCGCATCTCGGCCGATTGCCATCTCGACATGCCTTGGATGCCGCCGGGCCTGTTCGCCGAAAACGCCCCGAAACACCTTAAAGACCGCATGCCGTATGTCGAGGAGGGGCCGGACGGGCCGCAATGGGTTGCCAAGAACGGCGCCAATTTCGGCTTGCTCTACGGCGTCGGACCGGGTGGCGCAAAGCACGTCCCGGGGCAGAATGTCCGCGTCGACATCATGGCCGAGCACGGTCTCTATTCCGACGCGAAAATCGGCAAGACGCGCTGCAACGACCCGCATCTCCGCCTCAAGGACATGGAGACAGACGGGGTCGATGCCGAGATCATCTATGGCATTCTCGGCGCCGCCTCCAAGCTCAACGACAACGAAGCCAGCAATGAGATGCTGCGCATCTACAATGACTGGCTGAAGGAATTCTGCAGCCACTATCCCGATCGCCAGCTCGGCCTTGCCTGCCTGCCCTATGGCAATATCGAAGAGGCCGTCGCCGAGGTGCATCGCGCCGCCAAGATGGGATTGCGCGGTCTTGAGCTGTCATGCTCGTGGGATATGGAGCCGATGTGGCACCCGAATTGGGAGCCGCTGTGGAAGGCGGTCAACGACGTCGACCTGCCATTGCATTTCCACACCTTTCCGACCACGGCGCCGCGCTCACGCACCGAGTCGCGCCAGGTGCAGCGCGCCGCGATGTTCACCGGCGTGTCGGCCTTTCAGATGGGCCTCGTCCACATCATCGCCGCGATGATGGGGGCCGGCGTGTTCGAGCGTTATCCGAACCTCCGCGTCGCCTTTGGCGAGAGCGGTGTTGGCTGGATCCCCTACGCGCTGCACCGCATGGATTTCGAATTCGAGGACCGCTTCCGCGATCTGATGAAGAAGAAGCCGAGCGAAATCTGGCGCGAGCGCTGCCGCGCGACCTTCCAGTTCGACCCGATCGGCGCCGAGCTGGTCGACCATATCGGTCTCGAGACGTTGATGTGGGGCTCAGACTATCCGCACACCGACGGCATCTGGCCGGAATCGACGAAGTACATCGACGAGCAGTTCGCCGGCCTCAATGCTGAGCAGATCCACAAGATCACCTGCGAGAACGCGGCGAAATTCTATCGTTTGTCGAATTAGCCGCGAGGCCTGACCGGCCGGCCAAGGCTAGGCAGGAAGTATTCAAAACAGGCGGGCGCCGCGGCGCCCGCCTGAATTTTGAGCCGCGGTCAGGGAGCGGTATCGATTTCCATGGCTTGCTTGGCAGCCTGGGTCAGAAAGCCCGAGCGAGTGACACCGTGCTCCTCGGGATAGCGGTCGATCCGGCCCGGCGCATCGCTCGGTAGCGTCACGTTGATCCGAATCGCTGTCCGGCTCTTTGTGGATGAGGGCGATATATCAGGGCATAACGCTACCTCAGTTTAATGCCGGCTTGAGTTTCGATGCTCTTCAGCGTGCCGATGGGAATGTCTTTCTGGGGGTGCGGAACGGTTACGCGGCCCGGCTTTATCAGGTGTTTCAACTGAACATGGCTGCCCTTTTGCGCAACCCTCTTCTAGCCGTCCCGAGCCAACGCAGCGATAGGTCTCCGCTTTTCACGGTATGTATACACACACCCATGACTGAGGAGTAAACGGCGAGGCTATTCGACAACAACTGCCGAGGTGATATGCCTGTGTGGCTCCTTAACGGTGCGAGAAGTTCGCGATAAGCAGAGAGGACGGGATGGCTTTGGAAGTACGCCGGGTGGTCACCGGGCACGATGCCAATGGCAGGGCTGTTGTCGCCAGTGATGAGCGGATGACCGGGGTCGCGGGGCGCGGCCGGGCCTATATCAACCGCTGTGAAATCTGGTCCACCAATGCGATGCCAATCGACAATTCGGATGCGGCGGCGGCGGCGCAGCGCAACGGCTTTGTCGTACGCCACAATTATGTCGGCTCGGGGCAGGGCAGCGTCGTCCGGATCACCGAGTTCGCGCCCGGCGCGCCGAAATTCATGCATCGCACCGAAACCCTGGACTACGCGATCCTGCTCAAGGGCCAGTGCGACCTGGAACTCGACGATGGCGAATTGGTGCACCTGACCGAAGGCGACATCGTGGTACAGCGCGGCACCATGCATGCCTGGGTGAACACCGGTAACGCACCCTGCGTATTCGCTTTCATTTTGCTCGATGCGGAGCCGGCCGTGAGTGGCGGGCAGAAGCTGACGACGCATTACCCGGCGCCATAACCGCTCCCGGTGAGGGTCAGGCGCGACGCTTGCGCTCGCGGCGCGTCTCGATCTCCTCCTTGGCGGCACGCAGATCGCCGCTCGCCGCGCCCAGTGCGGCCCTGGCCTCGGCAAGGCTGTTGCCTTCCAGCAGCAGCAGGGCGAGCTTGACGCTGCCATCGGCCCGCCGCAGCGCCTCATGTACCTTATCGCGGCCGTGTCCGGTCAGCTGCGCCAGAATGGCCTCGCTGCGCCGCACCAGTTTTGCGTTGGTCGCCCGCACATCGACCATCATGCCTTCGTAGACATGGCCCAGTCGTACCATCACCAGCGATGACAGCACGGTGAGCGCGACCCGTTGCGCCGTGCCAGCCTTCATCCTGGTCGAGCCGGCGATCAGCTCGGCGCCGGTATCGAGCCATACCGGGTGCTCGGCCTCGTTGAGGATCGGCGTATTGGCGTTGTTGGCAATGCCGACGGTCAGCGTGCCGCGTTCGGACGCCTCGCGCAGACAAGCCAGCGTGAACGGTGTCGTGCCACTGGCGGCCACCGCGATCAGCGCGTCGGCTCGCCCAATCCCGTGCCGCTCGGCCAATTCCGCCGCCTGCTCGCCCTCATCCTCGGCACCTTCGACAGCGCGCACTAGTGCCGCCTGCCCGCCCGCCATCAGCAACACCAGCCGATCCGGTGGCCAGCTGAAGGTTGGCATCAACTCAGCGCCATCCTGCACCGCAAGCCGACCGGAGGTTCCGGCGCCCGCGTAAATCAGCCGGCCACCCCGCCGCAGCCGGTCCTCGACGGCAACAGCGGCGCGCTCCAGCGCTGGCCGCGCCGCGTGTACCGCCGAAACCGCAGCGAATTGACCCTCCAGCATGGCATCGAGCATGTCGGCCGGGCTCCACTGGTCGAGCGCGGCGTAGCGAGGGCTGCGACGTTCGGTTTGCATGCTCGTAATAAACACCGTTGCGGCGCCGCGGTTCTACGTTGGCGGCTTGGCGCCGCCAGCCTGCCCGGTCATCATGACGCAATCATGTGGAGGCGATTGGGAAAGATGATGCTGACCCTCCTGGCCGTGATCGCCGTGGCGGTTCTCGCGGCGCGCCTCTACATGGACCGGGCATCCGAAACCGCCGTGTTGCCGACCGAAAACATCGCAATCAACTCCTTGCGGGGACCCTTGGCGATGAACGCCTTCCTGGCCTGCCCGCCCGGCTACTGCGCTGTGGCGCCACCGCTGACAAGCCCCGAATTTCCGATTCCGGTAGAGCGTCTTTACGATGCCTGGCTGCAGACCATCGCGGACGAGCCGCGCGTCACCGTGCTCGACACCGATCCGCAGCGCCGACGCGTTATCGCCTTGCAGCGTTCGGCCCTGTTCCGCTTTCCCGACATCATCATCGCCGAGTTTGTCGCGCTCGGGCCGCAGCAATCGAGCCTCGCGGTCTATAGCCGGTCACGCTATGGCCAGAGCGATCTCGGGGTCAATCGCAAGCGGGTCGTGGCCTGGCTCAATGACCTGCGGCGCAGCACGCCGCCAGCGATACATCCTTAATGGTGCGGAATGAAACGCAGGAGGGGTTGACCATTAAATGTAAATGGTGTGTAACGGTGTTACAAATCGCTACACATACCGTAAGGAAGACCGACCGATGCAGGCTGTGCTTACCTTTGCTCTTCTTTACGTTGCTATTGGCGCAGCTTTATTCGCGCATCCCGCGAGCCCGGCGGTGGCTGATGACTTTCACTGGCGCACACAAGTCGATGTTTTCCGCATGACTCTGCGGGAAGTGCTTTCCTGGCCATTGGCGCTGTGGCGCTTCAGCCAGAGCTACCTCGGCTGATAACGGCTTACGCGCCGAGTTGACGCACCGCCTCATCGGCCAGCGGCAATGAGGCGGTGAGGCCTGGCGACTCAATCCCGTACATATTTACCAGACCCGGCACGCCATGCGTCGCCGGGCCCTGCACGACAAAATCAGCGGCGGGATCGTTCGGGCCGCTGATCTTGGGCCGTATGCCGGCATAACCCGGCTGCAGCGCGCCGTCACGCAGCCCCGGCCAATAGCGCCGCACCGCCGCATAAAACGCATCGCCGCGCCGCGGGTCCACCGCGTAATCGACATCGCCGATCCATTCCACATCCGGACCAAACCGCGCCTGCCCCGCGAGGTCGAGCGTGATATGGACGCCCAGTCCACCGGGTACCGGCACCGGATAGATCAGCCGGCGGAACGGGGTGCGGCCGGCCAGCGTGAAATAGACGCCGCGGCAGAAATACGCGGGCGGGATCGTGTCGAGCGGGATGCCGTCGATCGAGCGCGCCAGTGACGGCGCGTAGAGCCCTGAAGCATTCACCAGCATGCCGCAGCGGATCGTCGTCGGCTCGTCACCGCCGACCGCCAGCTCAAACCCGTCATTCAGCACGCGACCAGACAAGACCGGGCTGCGGAACACGACAAACGCGCCGGCATCCTCGGCGTCGCCCTGATAGGCGAGCATCAGCGCATGGCTGTCGATGATGCCCGTAGAGGGCGACAGCAGCGCCGCGACGCAATTTAGCTCCGGCTCCATCCGCTGTGCCTCGGCGACGCTGAGCCATTCGAGGTTATCGACACCGTTGGCGCGGGCCGCCGCCTCGATCTTCTGAACGCCGGGGATCTCCTCTTCGCTGGTAGCGACGATCAGCTTGCCAAGAGCGGCGTGCGGCACCCCATGGTCGCGGCAATATTCGTATAGCCGCTGGCGTCCCTCGACACAGGCGGTCGCCTTGAGGCTGCCCGCCGGGTAGTAGAGGCCGCCATGGATGACCTCGCTGTTGCGCGACGATGTCTCGAACCCGATTGTGTAGGCGCGCTCCAGCACAATGACCTCGCGCCCCGCCAGCGCGAGCGCGCGCGCTACCGCCAACCCGACCACTCCGGCGCCGATGACTACCGCGTCGACTTCGTCCACCACCCACCCCGATCCGATATGTTATGGCGCATGATCCGCAAACCCGGGCTCCCTGCAAGCGCGGTCCGTGTGACGCCGCGCCGACATCCGCGATCGTGTCCGCTTGTTAACGCCCGCCGGCTACGCTTTGGTCTCTTTTGTACCTGAGCGCTGGCTCTTCGCGGTGGTATTGAGGGCGATCGCGGCGTGGATCAGCGCCTGAAACGCCGGTTCGTCGATCGCATCGCCTTCATGCCAGTCGATGGCACGCCGGGTGTTGCCCTCCAGGCTGGAATTGAAAAGACCGGCCGGGTCTTCCAGCGACGCACCTTTTGCGAAGGTGACTTTGACGACGGCCTTATAGGTCTCGCCGGTGCAGATGATGCCGGCATGCGACCAGACCGGTACACCGCGCCACTTCCATTCCTCGACCACCTCAGGGTCGGCTTGCTTGATGAGCTTTCGCAGCCGCGCGAGTATCTCGCCGCGCCAATCCGCCAGTTCCGTGATCCGCCCGTCGATCAGCTGCGAGGCGGGCTCGGTGCCGTGCCCGTCGGCAGCCGCGTCTTTTGTCTTCGCCATGCTTGTGCCTTTCTTCACGGTTGTGGTCGTTCACTCGCCGCCGGAGAGACCGTGCGGCATAACACCATGCATTGCTCTTAACAGCGGAAGTGACAACAGACAGCTCATGGGTACCAACGAAATATTACTGGTGGCGGTGGCGGCGGCTTTTTTTGCCGCTTCCGGGTTCCTTTACGCGCGCGGCGGCAAACTGGTCCCGGAAGGCCGGACGCGGCTCGACCTGACAGCGCGTTTGCTGGGCATTGCCGGCTTTATCCTGATGGTGTGGGTCGGGATACATGCCTTCGCCGATGCAATGACCTTCGAGCCGAGCGTCCACTGACCCGCGATTGCGGTGTCGCGCCGCACGCTCCCATCGCTACAATGCTGGGCAAGAATCAGCAGGGAGCGCACGCCTGATGGGCCAGTTCGGGATTGGGCAGCCGGTTCGGCGCTATGAGGACAAGCGGCTGCTGACCGGCAATGGCCGCTATCAGGGCGACGTCAACCTGGCGGGGCAAGTTTATGGGGTGGTGTTGCGCTCGCCGCACGCGCATGCCCGCATCCGCGGCATCGACGCGAGCGCCGCGCTGGCGGCGCCGGGGGTGCTGGCGGTGCTGACGGGCGATGATTTGGTAGCCGCCAAGCTCGGGGTCATGGGCGTGCCGTTTCAACGCAAGCGGCCTGACGGCTCGCCAATGTTTGCGCGGGCGCATCTCGGCCTGGCACATGAGCGCGTCCGTTTTGTCGGCGAGCCGGTGGCCTTTGTGGTGGCCAACACATTGGCCGAGGCAAAGGACGCCGCCGAAATGGTCGAGGTCGATTACGAGATACTGCCGTCGGTGACCGACACCGCCGAGGCTGGCGACGGCCGCGTCGCGGTCTGGGACGAGTGCCCCGACAACATCTCCAACCTGTTCGAGAGCGGCAACAAGGCGGCGACCGAGGCCGCCTTTGCCGGCGCCGCGCATATCGTCAAGCGGCGCTACGTCATCAGCCGCGTTTACGCGCATTTTATGGAGCCGCGCGGCGCGCTCGGCGTGTGGGACGCAGGCGAGGAGCGGTTCACGCTCTACGCCGATGTGCAGTATCCGCATCGGGTGCGGCAGGCGCTGGCAACGCGAATCTTCAAGATCCCGGAGAGCCGTATCCGCGTCATCGCCGGCGATGTCGGCGGCGGGTTCGGCACCAAGGGCTGGCAATATCCCGAGCATCGGCTCGTGCTGCTGGCGGCGCGCCAGTTGCGCCGGCCGGTCAAATGGCAATGCGAACGCAGCGAGGCGGTGCTCGCCGACGAGCACGCCCGTGACAATGTCAGCGACGCCGAATTGGCGCTCGACCGCGACGGCAAGTTTCTCGCGCTGCGGGTCAAGACATTGGCCAATGTCGGCGCCTATGTCTCGTCGGAGCGCAATCTGCTGGCGAGCTTCAGCAATGTCGGCACCCTGACCGGCGTCTACGACATCCCGGCCGCCTATGTCGGCGTATTGGCGGTGATGGCCCACACCAATGGCACCGCGCCCTATCGCGGCGCCGGGCGGCCGGAGGCCACCTATGTCATCGAGCGGCTGATCGACGACGCGGCGCGCGAATTGGGCCAAGATCCCGTCGAACTGCGCCGCCGCAACCTGATCGCTAACGCGAAGCTGCCGTACAAAACAGCGCTCGGGCTCAATTACGATTGCGGCGACTTCACCGGCAACCAGGCGACGGTGCTGGAGCTTGCCGATTGGGCCGGGTTTGCCGCGCGCCGCGCCGAATCCGAGGCGCGCGGCCGGCTCCGGGGTATCGGTCTCGCCAACCCGATCGAAAAGGCGGCCGGGCCGGGCCAGGAATTTGCCGAAATCCGCTTTCACCCCAGCGGCAATGTCACGCTCCTGATGGGCAGCAAGAACCAGGGGCAGGGGCACGAGACGACCTTCAAGCAAGTCCTGTCCGAAAAGCTCGGGATCGACCCGCGCGATATCCAGTACATCGACGGCGATACCGACCGCGTCGCATTTGGCATCGGCACTAACGGGTCGCGCTCGACGGTGATCGGCGGGTCGGCGCTGTGGATGGCGGCCGACAAGATCATCGCCAAGGGCAAGCGGCTCGCGGCGCATCTGCTCGAGGCGGCGGAGGCCGATATCGAATTCGGCGAGGGCGCATTCACCGTCGCCGGCACCGACCGCAGTCTCAGCCTCGGCGATGTCGCGAAGGCGGCGTTCCGCGCCAACAACCTGCCGCCGGGCCTCGAGGGCGGCTTTTACGAAACCGGCACCTTTTCGCCCGACGATTTCACCTATCCCAATGGCAGCCATGTCTGCGAGGTCGAGATCGACCCGGAGACCGGGCATCTCGACATCGTCAAATACGTCGTCGTCGATGATGTCGGCACCGTCGTGAACCCGATCGGCCTCAAGGGGCAGATCCATGGCGGCGTCGCGCAGGGCCTGGGCCAGGCCTTGATGGAGCGCGTCGTCTACGACAACGGCAGCGGCCAGATGCTGACCGGCAGCTTTATGGATTACGCGATGCCGCGCGCCGATGCCGTGCCGTATATGTCGGTAACGTCAAACCCGGTCCCGACCCGGCGCAACCCGCTCGGCGCCAAGGGCGCTGGCGAAGCGGGAACGGTCGGTGCGCTGCCGGCGATCGTCAACGCGGTGATGGATGCGCTGGCCCCGCTCGGGGTCGCGAATTTCGACATGCCGGCCACCCCTGACCGCATCTGGGCCGCTATCGCCGCGGCGCGGAGCGGCGGATAGAGGCGCAGTGTGCGTATTCAGAAAAAGGTATTCAGCGCCTGATACACCGCGTCCGGGGCTTCTTCCGGGATGAAATGGCCGCTCGGAATGGCGTGCCCGGTGACGTCCTCCGCGTGCTGGCGCCACACCGACAGCATGTCATAGCCGCTGCCCTGGCCGCTGCGCTCGCCCCACAGCACCAACAGCGGCATCGCCACCTTGCGGCCGCGATCGGCGCGGTCGTGCTCCAGGTCGATCGTCGCGCCGGCGCGATATTCATCGCAGGTCGCGCGGATGGTTTCCGGGTTGCTGAAACAGCGCAGGTACTCGGCGTAAGCCTCGGGTTCGTGAGCTCCCGGCGTGCCGGAAAGGCCCAGCATTTTCTTGAGGAACAACTCGCATTCCGCCGCGATCATCCGCTCCGGAAACGGCGCCGGCTGGATCAGGAAAAACCAGTGGAAGCTGCCGGTGGCGGCTTTCTGGTCGATCGTCTCGAAGCGAAACAGCGTCGGCACGATATCGAGCGAGGCGGCGCGGTCGATCAGGTGCGGGTAGTCGCGCAACAGACGGTGCGTGACGCGAGCCCCGCGGTCGTGGCCGGCGACACGGAACCGCTCGAAGCCGAGCGCCGCCATCGTCTCGACCTGATCGCGCGCCAGGGCCCGCTTCGAATAGGCCGCAAAATTCTCGCCCGCCGGCGGTTTCGAGCTGTCGCCATAGCCGCGCAGATCGGGCACCACGACGGTGAAACGCTCGGCGAGCCGCGGCGCCACCTTGCGCCACATCACATGTGTCTCGGGGTAGCCGTGCAACAGCAACAGCGGCGGCCCGCTACCACCGGTCACGAGGTTGATACTGGCGCCGGAGGTCTCGACGCGGCGCTGCTGAAAGCCGGGAAAGAACGCGGCCATCGCGGGCCGCCTCAGCCGCCCTTCTCGGGTGGTCCTTTCAACTCGACCGTGTTGCCGTCCGGGTCGGTAATGTAGATCGACGAGCCATAGCCTTCGGCGCCATAGCGCCGGCGCACCTCACCGGGGTCGATACCGTGCTGGCGCAGATGCGCGCCGAGCGCCTCGACATCCATCTCCGCGATCCGCACCGCGAAATGATCCATGTTGCGGCCGCCGGTATCCGCCTCGGTCGAGGGAACGAGGTCGATCATCGCACTGCCGGCGCGCAGCTGCACGAGGTTGATCTCGGGCAGGGTGCGTTCGACATGGCAGCCGAGCACGGCCTCGTAGAACGCGATCGAGCGCGCCTGATCGGCGACCCGCAACACCACGTGGTCGAGCGCCATGATGCGCAAGGCGGGGTTTCCGGAGGAAGCGGGGCAATTGGCGAGGGTTGCGTCATCCGGCATCGGGCGCTCCTTTCGGCGGATCAGCCGCTATTGTGTATCGGATGCACCGCCGCGTCGGTTGGCACGGGCGGCACGGCGCTCATCGGCGGTCAGTATACCGTCGTGATTGGCATCCATCTTGTCGAAACGCTTTTCGGCATTGTGTTTCGCGCGCTCGACGTATTCGTCGCGTGTCAGGTTGGCGCCGCGCCCATGGCCACGGCCTCGCGCCGTGGCGGCGGTATCCGGTGCGGCGGGAGCTGTCGCGGCTGGCGACGCGGCGGCAGACGGTGAGGCCTGGGCCGCGGCGAGGTGCGGCGCCAGCGGCGCCAGGGCAAGTGAGAGGCTGAGCAGAAAGGCGGCACGCATCGGTTATCCTCCGGGTTACAGCGGCGCCCCGAAGCCTATCGGGCGCGCGTCGGGAGGGCAATGCGATACTAACGTAGGCAGCCCACTGCTATTTGTGACGTGCGGTGTCGATCAATTGCTTCATGTCCTCGATGCTGATGGCCCCGGGCACGACTTCGTTGCCGATCACAAAGCCAGGCGTGCCATGAATGTCGAGTGCATCGGCGAGGTCATAGGTTGCCTTGATCTCGCTATCGATGTCGGGGCTTTTCATATCCTGTTTCAGCCGTTCGACATCAACACCGACGGAGGCCGCCGTCTTCATGATCGCGCTGTCGTCGATCTGGCCCTTCAGGGCCATCAGGGCGCGATGCACCGCGTCGTACTTGCCCTGTTTGCGTGACGCCAACGCGGCGCGTGCCGCGACCTTCGACTCCGAACCGAGCACCGGGAATTCCTTGTAGACGAAGCGAAGCTGGTGGTCCTGGCCAAGCAGCGTTTCAAGCGATGGCTCGACCTGTTTGCAATAGGGGCACCGGTAGTCGAAGAACTCGACGACCGAAACATCGCCATTGGGGTTGCCGGCGACCGGACTCTGCGGATCGTCGAGCAACGCCTGGCGCTGCGTGACCAGCGCCGCGGCGGCCTTGTCATGGGCCTCGGCCTTGATCTTGTCTTCCGCAGCCTGCAAGGCGTCGAGCAGCACATCGGGGTTCTTGGCCAGGTAGTCCTTGACGATGGCCTCGATGGCGCGCCGCTGGTCGGGTGTGAAGTCGTCCGCCGCCACCGCGGCGATCGGCCGTCCAATCAGGGTGACAAGCGTTATCAGGGTCGCAGCCGCCACGGCGGCCGATCTGAACAACAACAAAGGCATTACCCCAAAACTCCGATAAAAGGGGCCGCGCGCCGGTCAATTCTCGTCGAGATGTTCTGCCTCGCGGCCAATATCCTCGGCGCGGGCATAGTTGCCGGTATTCCGCTGCAACAATTGCTCCGCCCGTTTCGACTGCTGGATCGCATCGCGTTTCTTGCCATCCGCCAGTGCCTGTTCCGCCAGCGACAGCGCCGCCATGCCGAGCTGATTGTCGCGGCCATAGGCGACCGCGAGAAAATGCCAGATATCGCTGTCGCGGCTCTCTTCACGGCTTGCGTCGTTCAGATAGGCGATCGCGCGCTTGTTCAGAGCGGTATCACCCGTCTCGATGTACACCTGCGACAGTGACACGCGCAGCAGCGGCGCTCCCGGCAACAGCCGCACGGCATCCTGATACGGCTGAACCGCATCGCGGATGCGGCCATTCTCGAACAGCATCTGGCCCTTGAGCTCGCGGTAATACGGGTTGTTCGGATAATCCCGGATCAGCGCGTCGATCGCCGGCACCGCACGCGACAGGTCTGGGATGCGGTAATAGGCGATGGCGCGGGCATAACGCGCGTCAACGGAATGGTCGCTTTCGGGGTAGCTGGCGAGCGTCGTCGAGGGCGGGTCCAGAAAGGCATGCAGCTTGATCTTGATGGTCCGCAGCAGCTCGACCGAGGCCGGCGAATCCGCTGCATTCGAGCAGCGCGCACGCTCGACATGATCGCGAATATAATCGACGCGCTGAGCGGTGAGGGGATGGGTGCGGACCCATGGATCGCGCGCCTCGCCGGACATCAGTTCCGAGGTTTGCAGCACCTCGAAGAACTTGAGCAATCCGCGTGCCGAGATGCACGCCTTGTCGAGAAAGTTGAGGGCGGCATGATCGGCGGTGGCCTCCTGCGAGATCGAAAATTGCAGGAAGGAGCGCTCACCGACCCCCATTGCGCCCATCATCGGAGCCCCGCTGTGTCCCGCGACCGATGCAGCGGCGCCGACCACCATGGCGATTATGTTTTCGATGCTCGCATTGTGCATCGCCTGCTTGGCGCGCAGCACGTGGCCGCCGGCGATGTGGCCGGTTTCATGCGCGATAACACCGATCAGCTGATTCGGCTGCTCAGCCTTCAGAATGAGACCGGTATTGATAAAGATTGCCTGACCACCGGCGACGAACGAGTTCAGCTCATTGTCGTCGATCATGTAGATACCGACATCGTTCGGCTCTAGCCCGGCGGCGCGCCATATGGGTGCCGCCAACGTGCGGATGTCATTCTCGATTTCGGTATCGCGTACCGCGTTCTCGGCGCGCGCCGGCGGGGCGATGCAGAGCCAACCCGCCACGCAGACCGTTACCGCCACGGCGCGCGCGATCCACCCGCCACGATTCCTCACGTAACTCACCGGCCCCGCCATCCCCCGCGATACCGCACCCTCGATAAGCGACAATTGCGGCGAGCGAGCGGCACCACCGTCCCGCGGCCCGCGCTTTACGACTGGATCAGGCGCTGCCACCAGCCGCGGCGGGGATTGGCCGGCTTTTCGGTGACGGTCAGCACATCATCGTTGCGCTGCGGTGATGCTGCCGGCTCAGGCTCAGGTACTGGCACAGGCTCAGGTACTGGCAAAGGCTCAGGCACAGGCTCAGGGGCCGAGGCATCCTCCGCGCGGAGCTGGCGATCATCGATTGCCACACCCGCTTCGATCTCCGCCGCCGCGGGAGGCTCGGACGCCTCTGCCGCAATGCCATGCTCGACCGTTTCAAGCTCACGTTCGGCTTCGCTGGTGAAGGGAACACCTGCCTCCGCCTCAGCGGTCGGCGCGTCTTCTGCGGCGTTGAGATGGGGCTCGGCGGCGTGTTCCGACGCGCCGATCTCTCCCGCGAGTGGGGCCAGGCTCGCTGTCTCGACCCCGGTCTCTGCCTGCCAAGACGGTGTCTCGCCTTGCCTTTCGCTCTCGCTCTCAAAACTGACGGCTTCGAGCGGAGCGCCTTCGACAATCTCGATGGTTTCGGCCGCGGGCTGATCGCCAGTTTCCGCTTCCGTCTGGCCATCGCGGCGGGGCGTCCGGATGCGGCCGCGCCGGCCCCGCCGACGGTGTCGCCGTTCCCCGTCGCCCTCGCGTTCGGGGCGTTCCTCGTCGGCCGTTTCAGCAACGGCTTCGGCTTCGCCCGTGGATTCCGCCGCGTGGACCTCGCGCGCCTCATCGGGTCGGCGCCGCCGCCGCCGGCGCCGCCGCCGGCCGCGATCGTCCTCGCTGTCCGCCTCGCCGCTGCCCGCCTCGCCGCTGCCTGCCTCGCCGCTGCCTGCCTCGCCGCCACCCGCCTCGCCGCCAGCCGTCTGGACAGCGCCATCGGCACCGGCCTCCGTCATGTCGAGCGCCTCGTCCTCCTCGTCCTCCTCGGGCTCCTCCGGCAGGGTCGGTGCCTGAATGGTCGGCAAGGGCGGGACTTCCCCGACGCCGTATTGCCGCAACCGTTCAAGCCGGAAGTTCGGCGGGATAAGCGAATCGTCCTGCGCCACCGTCACCCGCAGCGCGTTGCGCAGCTCGATCTGCGCCAGCGAGTCTCGCTTCTGGTTGAGGATGTAGAGAGCGACATTGGTCGGCACATAGATGCAGATCTCGGCCGAGCGCCGCCGGATGCCTTCCTCCTCGATCGATCGCAGCACGTAGAGCGCAGTTGATTCGACCGAGCGGATAAAGCCGGTCCCGGCGCAATGCGGGCAGGGCTGGGTCGACGCCTCGGCGAGCGACGGCCGCAGCCGTTGCCGCGACATCTCCAACAGGCCGAACGGGCTGATGCGGCCGACCTGGATGCGCGCGCGATCGTTGCGCAATGCCTCCTTCAACCGGCGTTCCACCGCGATCTGGTTGCGGTGCTCCTCCATATCGATGAAATCGATGACGATCAGACCCGCCAGATCGCGCAACCTGAGTTGCCGCGCTATCTCGTCGGCGGCCTCGATATTGGTCCGCAGCGCGGTTTCCTCGATGTTGCGCTCGCGTGTCGAGCGGCCTGAGTTCACATCGATCGCGACCAGCGCCTCGGTCTGGTTGATGACGACATAGCCGCCCGATTTGAGCTGCGCGACCGGCGAATGGATCGCGTCGATCTGGCTCTCGATCTGGAAGCGGTGGAACAAGCCGATCTGCGGGTCGCGATAGGGCTGCACGCGCTTCGCGTGGCTGGGCATCAGCGTGCGCATGAAGCCCTTGGCGACCTTGTAGCCTTCCTCGCCTTCGACCAGCACGTCGTCGATATCGCGGGTGTAGAGATCGCGAATCGACCGCTTGATCAGGTCGCCTTCCTCATAGATGAGAGCCGGTGCCGTCGATTGCAGCGTCAGGTCGCGAATCTCGTTCCACAGCCGCAGCAGATATTCGTAATCGCGCTTGATCTCCGCCTTGGAACGCTCGGCGCCCGCGGTACGGACGATGACGCCCATTCCTTCGGGAATATCGAGTTCCTCGACAATGTCCTTGAGCCGGCGCCGATCGGCGATGCTGGTGATCTTGCGCGAGACGCCACCACCGCGATTCGTGTTGGGCATCAGGACGCAATAGCGGCCGGCGAGCGACAGATAGGTGGTCAGCGCGGCGCCCTTGTTGCCGCGTTCTTCCTTGGCGACCTGCACCAGCATGATCTGGCGGCGCTTGATGACCTCCTGGATCTTGTAGTGGCGCGAGGAATGGTGATACCGGCGGCGCGCCGCATCGGCTTCTTCCTCGGTCTCCTCGGCTTCGTCGCCGCCAAGCGTCTCGACCGTCTGCACCTCACCCGCCTCGACGTCACCCGCCTCAAGGTCGACGCTATTATGCGATGGCTCGCCGGAGGTCTCTGCGGCCTCGTTCGTGTAGTCGTCGCTGACGACCTCCGTCGGCATCTCGGCCGACGCCGCCCCAGACGCCTCCATCTCGGCGGCTACCGTGTATTCGTCGACCTCGACGGCGAGCACGCTTTCCTCGGCGCTGCGCAACGCCAGCGTCTCGGGCGCGGGAGATGTTTCCGGCACGGTCTCGGCCGTTGGGTCGCCGGCGGGTTCGCCTTGCGCTTCGGCCCGGCTTTCATCCGCATGACCGGCATCCGCATGACCGGCATCAGCTTGACCGCCATCGGCATGACCGGCGTCGGCATGACCGGCATCGGCATGACCGGCATCGGCATGACCGGCATCAGCTTGACCGCCATCGGCATGACCGGCATCGGCATGACCGGCATCCGCATAACCGGGATGATGGCCCGCTTTGCCTGCCGCCGCACCTTCGATCGAGGCAGCGTCTTCCTGCGGTTCCGCCGCGGCGGATGCAGGTTGTTCCTCGGGCTCCTGCTGCGGGACGACCGGCGCCCGGGTCGATGTCTCATCGGAGAACGGCTCGACCTCGCCTAATTCGCTGGTGGCGAGAGGGGCCGGCTCGACGAGAGGCGGCAATTCCGAGGTAACCGCGTCGCCCGGCCAGACGGAGGTGTTGTTCTCGCTGTTGTCCTCGGGGCCATCGTCATCCGCCCCGCCCGAATCCGGCACGCTGACCTGTTCCGGCAAGACCGCGGCGATCGGCACCGCTTCATCTTCGTGATGATTGTCTGCCGCATGATCATGCGACGGGTCGACCCCATTCGCTGCAG
This sequence comes from Alphaproteobacteria bacterium, assembly GCA_019240125.1. GTDB lineage: Bacteria > Pseudomonadota > Alphaproteobacteria > ATCC43930 > CGMCC-115725 > DATARH01. The sequence goes on along the minus strand of JAFAYW010000333.1, from coordinate 17,996 downwards.
GGCGATCGCTGACCGGGATGCGATAGTAATCGGGGTGGATTTCGCTGAAGGCGAGGAAACCGTGCCGGTTGCCGCCGTAATCGACAAAGGCGGCCTGGAGCGAAGGTTCGACGCGCGTAACCTTCGCGAGATAGATGTTCCCTTTGACCTGCTTTTTCGTAGACGATTCGAAATCGAATTCTTCGAGGCGGGTGCCGCTGGTTACGACCACCCTGGTTTCTTCGGGGTGGGCGGCATCGATAAGCATGCGCTTTGCCATACGGGCGAAACTCCCAGCAGCGCCGCTGGGGCCACGCGGAACGTAGCGGGCGACGCCGTGCTGTGCGGAAGAAAGCCAGCGGCATCTGCGGTTTGAGCGTCGCGGAAATTTATCATCGGCGTCGCGTGGCAGTGCGCTCGGCTTCGGGTTAATACGACATGCTAAGCCTGGCGCTGCGACCCGGCGCGGCGGCAAACGATTTGCCGATCATGCGGTTTTGCGTCGCAACACCGCCGGACGAAACGTCCGGTAGGCGAATTCGCATCCGCTAATGTAACGATTACGGCGGCGCGTCACAATGCTTTCCTCCGACGCCCGATCTGCCGGTCCTTTTAAGCTCCTTGGCGCAACACCTGCGACGTCCGACGGAGAGGACATTCGCCTTGGAATAGCCACATGGTCGCGTATAAGGGCTGAGCTGCGCGGGGCCGGGAGGCGTTTCGGCTTAACAATAGGGAGCCTGCGCCGTTGCGCACGTTGATCAAGCTCATCCGGTTGGCGTTTGTCTGTATGGTCCTGGTGGCCATCGGTGGCGCTGTTTTTCTCGGGCTGACGATCTGGCACTTCGGCCGCGACCTGCCCGATTACCAACAATTGGCGCGCTATGAGCCGCCGATCACGACGCGGGTGCAGGCCGGCGACGGCAGGCTGCTTGCCGAGTTCGCGACCGAGCGGCGGGTTTTCGTGCCGATCGGCGCGATTCCGAACCTCGTGATCCACGCCTTTATGGCGGCCGAAGACAAGAATTTCTACAGCCATCACGGGGTTGACCCGGTCTCGATCCTCCGTGCCGCGGTAACCGATCTCGGGCGCTGGCACAGCAATCGCCGGCCGGTCGGTGCCTCGACCATAACGCAGCAGGTCGCCAAGAACATGCTGCTGTCCAGCGAGGTCTCGATCTCGCGCAAGGTGAAGGAAATCCTCCTCGCGATGCGCATCGACGACAGCCTGTCGAAGGATCGCATCCTCGAACTGTACCTCAACGAGATCTATCTCGGCTCCGGCGCCTATGGGATCGCCGCTGCGGCGCAGACCTACTTCAACAAATCACTCGACGAACTCAGCCTGCCCGAGGCGGCGTTTATCGCCGGGCTGCCCAAGAGCCCGAACAATTACAACCCAGTCCGCTTTCCACAGGCCGCCAAGATGCGGCGCGATATCGTGCTCGACCAGATGGCCGAGGCAGGGTTCGCGTCGGCCGCCGATGTCGCCAAAGCCAAGGCCGATCCGATCACGTTGCGCAAACGCGAAGATACGGAGATCGTCAACGCGCCGTACTTTGCCGAAGAGGTGCGCCGCGAGTTGCTCGCCCGCTATGGCGACAAGGCGCTGTATCAGGGCGGGCTGTCAGTGCGCACCAGCCTCGATCCCAAATTGCAGGCCTATGCCGACAAGGCATTGCGCGACGGGCTGATCGCCTACGATCGCGGTCATGGCGGTTGGCGCGGCGCGGTCGGCCATATCGATCCGGGGCCGAACTGGGCAAAGCGTCTCGACGCCGCGGCATCACCGGCGGGCGCGGCCGCGGTCGGCTGGCAGCTTGCCATGATCCTGCGCGATGAGGGGGATGGTGCCACGATCGGCCTGAAGGGCGGCGAGACCGGCCGCATCCCCTTCGCGCAGATGCGCTGGGCACGGCCGCTGCGCGAGGACGGTAATCTCGGCCCCTTCCCGCGCAACGCGGTGGATGTCGCGAAGCCGGGCGATCTGGTTCTGGTCGATCCGCTGCCGGACGATGCCAAGACTGGCGGAAAGCCGTCAAACGGCCCCGCCCTCTATAATCTGTGCCAGATTCCCGAGGTCTCCGGCGCCTTTGTCGCGATCGATCCGCACACCGGCCGTGTTCTCGCGATGAGCGGCGGTTTCAGTTTCGAGATGAGCCAGTTCAACCGCGCCACCCAGGCCAAGCGGCAGCCCGGTTCGGCGATCAAGCCGTTCGTCTATCTGACCGCGCTGGAAAACGGCTTTACGCCCTCAACGCTGGTCGAGGACGCGCCGATCTCGATCAGCCAGGGCCCCGGCCTGCCGCCCTGGACGCCGGTCAATTACGAGCACAATTTCATGGGCTCGATTCCGCTGCGGGTGGCGCTCGAACACTCGCGCAACGCCGCGACCGCACGGGTCGCCGCGATCCTCGGGATGGACCCGATCGGACAGACGCTCGAGACCTTTGGCATCATGGATCACATGCCGCGCATGTATTCGATGTCGCTGGGGGCTGGCGAGACAACGCCGCTAAAGCTCACAGCCGCCTACGCGATGATCGACGCCGGCGGCAAAAAGCTGACGCCGACGCTGATTGACCGGGTGCAGGACCGCGACGGCAAAACCATCTTCCGCGCCGATCAACGGCAATGCGACGGCTGTGGCAATGTCGCCTGGAATCATCAATCCGTGCCCACCCTGCCGGACACGCGCGAGCAGATAGTCGATCCGGTGGCCGATTACCAGATCACCGAGATGATGGAGGGGGTCGTGCAGCGCGGCACCGGCGCCGCGGTCAAGGCGGTCGGCAAGCCGATCGCCGGCAAGACCGGCACGACCAGCGACTGGCAGGATGCCTGGTTCCTCGGGTTCAGCCCCGATCTCGCGGCCGGCGTGTTCGTTGGTTATGATGATCCCGTCAGCCTGGGCGATGGCGAGCAGGCCGCGGTGGTCGCGGCGCCGATCTTCCGCGATTTCATGAAGGTCGCGCTGAAGGACGTGCCGGCCAAGGAATTCCCGACGCCGCCGGGTGTCCGGATGTACCGCGTCAGCCCATCGACTGGCCTGCCGGCGACTGGCGGCGATGGTATTCTCGAAGGGTATAAGCCGGGGACCGAGCCCGGCAAGGACCGCGACAAGGGGCTGCATGTGCCCGGCGACGAGGTCGCCAGCGGCCCCGCCGATACCGCCCTCGGCGCGGATGCATTGCCGACACGAGCGGTTCCGGCGAGCGGCACGGGCGGGCTGTATTGAGCCGCGCTCGCGCCTATCTTACGGTTGCTGTTTACAAAAGGATTTGTCCATGCGCGCCGAAACGCAGGCGGTGGTCGACGACATCACCAAGTCGTTGGCCCTGCTGAGGAGGCATCTTTGACTGGGATGTCGCAAATCGCCGTCTCGCCGAACTGAACGCCAAGGCGGAAGACCCCAGATTGTGGGAGGATTCGGCCGCTGCACAGCAGGTACTGCGCGAACGCACTCGCCTCGAGCGCTCGATCGAGGGCTATCGCCGCATCGAGCGCGACCTCGCCGACGCGGTCGAGCTGATCGAGCTGGGCGAAGTGGATGGCGATCAGGGCATTGTGCAGGAAGCAGAAGCCAATCTCGCGGCGCTGCGCGACGAGGCCGAAAAGCGCGAAATCGAGAGCCTGCTGTCGGGCGAGGCCGACGGTAATGATTGCTATCTCGAAGTGCATGCCGGGGCCGGCGGCACCGAGGCGCAGGACTGGGCCGAGATGCTGTTGCGCATGTATGTGCGCTGGGCCGAGGCGCGTGGCTACAAGACCGAGTGGCTGGAAGAAAGCGCCGGTGAGGGCGCCGGCATCAAATCCGCGACGGTACGGATCAACGGCACCGACGCTTACGGCTGGCTCAAGACCGAAAGCGGGGTGCATCGCCTCGTCCGCATCTCGCCGTTCGACTCGAATGCGCGCCGCCACACCAGCTTTGCCTCGGCGTGGGTCTATCCGGTGATCGACGACAAGATCGAGGTCGAGGTCGAGGACAAATACCTGCGGGTCGACACCTACCGCTCCTCCGGCGCGGGCGGCCAGCACGTCAACAAGACCGACAGCGCGGTCCGCCTCACCTACCAGCCGCCGGGGAACGACCCGGTAGTTGTCGCGTGCCAGAGCGAGCGCTCTCAGCACCAGAACCGGGCGCACGCGATGGCGATGCTGCGGGCGCGGCTATACGAACTGGAACTGGAAAAGCGCGATGCCGAGACCGACGCGATGAATGCCACCAAGACCGAAATCGGCTGGGGTCACCAGATCCGCTCCTACGTGCTGCAGCCCTATCAGATGGTGAAAGATCTGCGAACGGGCGTCGAAACCGGCAACCCGGCCTCGGTCCTCGATGGCGATATCGATCGTTTTCTCGCCGCCGCGCTGGCGCAGCGCATCAAGGGCGCCGACGCGATTACGGCGGAGGCCTGAAGCCAGCCTCCCCCCTGCCTCCCCAGGCGGCTCGTCTCAGGCGGCTCGTCTCAGGCGGTGCCGACCGTACCGGGAATGGCGGGGCGCGCCCGGCGGCCCGAACCCGCCGCGCGGCTGATGAGGCGGAAGAAGTTGCGCATCTTTTCGAGGATTTGCGCCGAGGTGGAGAGCAATTCCCTATCGCGGCTCTCCGCGTCGAGTTCCGCAAGCCGCCGGCTGGTCCGCAGCCGGCGTTCGGCCACCACGACGCTCATCTCCTCATAAAGCTCGGGGCTTTCGGCGAGGATCGGCGCCAGTTGCTCGGCCGTCAGCTCGTACCCCACCACATCGGTGGCGGCCTTGACCGTCGCCGATCGCGGCTCGCCGGTCAGCAGCGACATCTCGCCGACAAATTCGCCGGGTTGGATCACAGCGAGATTGCGCAGGGTGCCGTCGCCGAGCTGCCACACTTCGCAAAGCCCCTCGGCCAGGACAAACATCGAGGCACCGGGTTCGCCTTGCTCCACCAACGCTTCGCCCGCCGCGAAATGGCGCAGCCGGACCTGGCCCGCCAGCTCCTCGAGCTGCATCGGAAGGAGGCTCTGCAGGATTTCGAGCCGGCCCAGCAACTCGGTCCGGTCGGTGGCCGATTGATGCTCCAGCTGGCGCACCGGCATCTCCGCCGAGAACGTGTCCTGCTTGGGATAGGCCGGCGACAGGCCGGCGCTCATCAGATGGTGCAGCAGCGATTGCACAACCGTATTGCGGCCGACGCCCTCCATCGGGTTGTCGATGGTGTGCCAATAGATCACGCGATATTCGACACCGAGCTCGGTCAACCCGTTGACGAGCACCCGGGGCGCTGGCGTCGTGAGCGGGCCGTCCGGGCCGCATGCCGCCTTGGCTCCGGCCAGCAACACCCGCAAAGCGCGGGCGCGCGGTACCGAGAAATCGAGCACGATATTGACATCGAAGCGGCAGACAGTGTCGGGCATCGACAGATTGGCGATGATCATCGTGCCCATGCGGCTGTTCGGCACCATGACGATCCGTCCCGTTGGGATCTGCAGCCGCGTCGTGCGCCAGTTGATTTCCAGCACCTTGCCGCGGATGACCGGCCCTGGACGTTCGTTCAACTCGACCCAATCACCAATGCGGTAGGAGCGATCGACGTTGATCGCCAGCCCGGTAAAGATGTCGAGAATGATGCTGCGCAGCGCCAGGCCGAGGATGATGCCGATGGCGCCGGAGGTCGCCCAGATCCCGGTGACGGACTGGTTGAAGACGATGCCGACGATCCCGGCGCCCGCCACGATAAACACGACAAGCCCGAACGTGTCCTTTAACAGGCGGGGCACCGGGGTATCGATCAGCCGCCCGACAAAGGCATCCCAGAAGAAGACATTGACGATCCGGACGATCAGATAGGCCCCGGAAAGCCACAAGCCGATCTGGACGCCGTAGGTGAAGACTTGTTGTACACGCTCGAGGGCATCCGCCCCGATCGAGCGTAATAAGTCGGGCGTGAAGGTCGCTCCGGTGATAAAGACCGCGAAGAGCACGCACGGGGCCCAGAGCCGCTGTAGGATCTTGTAATGCTCCGGCATGGTCTCTTCTTGCCGCCGTTCCTGCTTCAAATGCGTATTTATAGCGGAATAACCGCAGGTTGAGTGTGATGAACCTCTCACTGCCCGCGCGGCCTGTGAACTGATCGCCGGTATTCTCCCCCTTCTTCATGCGCGGCTCCAGTGCGCAAAGGGAGATTGCCCGACTACCGGGGCGACGATTATGAGAATGAATGACTAGAGAATGAGCACTGGAGAAAGCCGGGTGAGCAGCGGTGCACCAGCGGCAGCGGGCGACAGCATCGAAACGGGCCAGTCCTGGATGGCGGCTTGCGTCACGCTTGGCCTGCTGTCGATCTCCTATGGATCGCCCCTGCTGGCGGTCGTTGGACTGAAGCCAATCACGGCCGATCTGGGGGCGTCACGCGAGGTCGTGGCGCTCGCAGGTGCTTTTACCTGGGTCGGCACCGGCCTCGGTGGCATCCTGATGGGGCAGGTCGCGGAGCGATTGGGGGTACGGTTCACCGTTACTTTTGGCGCTGTCATGATCGCGATCGGCCTGTGCATCGCGTCCAGCGGCGGCATTTGGAGCCTCCTGATCGGGCATGCGCTGTTTGTCGGCCTGCTCGGCAACGGCGCGCTCTATCCGCCGCTCCTCGTCTATGTCAGCCGCTGGTTCGATCGTCGCCGCGGCACGGCGCTGGCGCTGATCTCATCCGGCCAGTACATCGCCGGGATGGCCTGGCCGACAATCTTCTCGCACGCGCTCGCGAATTATGGCTGGCGCTCGACGATGATCGGCTTTGCCGCGATCCTCGTGCTGACGGTCCCGGCCATCGCGCTGTTTTTGCAGCCGGCTCCGATCGCGCCGGTCCCACTTACGGCCGGCGGTCGCGGGCCGGGCCGACGCGAGGTGCTGGGACTGCACCCCAACCTTGTGCTGGGGTTGATCTGTGCCGCAGGTTTCTGCTGTTGCATCCCGATGTCGATACCGCAAGGCCACCTCGTTGCCTTCTGTACCGATATCGGGATCCCGGCCGCGCAAGGCGCGCTGATGCTGTCGGTCCTGCAGGCCTGCGCATTTGTCAGCAGGATGTTCTGGGGCTGGCTCGCCGACCGGATCGGGGGCCTGCGTACTGTCCTCGCCGGATCGTTCTGCCAGGCCCTGGCAATCTCCGCGTTTCTTACGACGCAGAGCGAAGCGGGGCTGTTTGCCGTATCAGCGGCCTATGGGCTGGGTTTCAGCGGCATTATCCCCGCCTACATCGTGGCGATCCGCGAATTCTATCCCTCGGCGGAGGCCTCCTGGCGGGTGCCGAGCGTGTTGTTCGTCAGCATGGGCGGGATGGCGTTCGGCAGCTGGCTGGCCGGCGCGCTCTACGACCATTTCGGGTTCTACGCGCCGGCCTTTGCTCTCGGAGTCATCTTTAACCTCGCCAATCTGGCGCTGATCGGCTTCCTGGTTCTGCGCCAGCGCCAGGCCGGCTTGCGGCCGGCGCTGGCCTGAGGATTTCCCAACTCAGCGGTTGCGCTGCCAGTCGTCGTTCCACAGGAAGTCGGGGCCGAGCTGGTCGAGGCTGGGGCATCCGATCTGGCCCATCACCAGATCGATCTCGGTGCGGAAGATATCGACCGCCTTCTTGACCCCCGGCAGACCGCCCGCGACCGCACCGTACAGGGTGGGCCGGCCGAAGAAGCAGAAATCGGCCCCGAGACACATCGCGATCAGGATGTCGGCGCCGCGCCGGACGCCGCTATCGAGCATCACTGTCATGCGGTCGCCGACGGCCGCCTTGACCGCCGGCAGGACATCAAGCGACGCCGGTGCCTGATCGAGCTGGCGCCCGCCATGGTTGGATACGATGACCCCGTCGCAGCCGATCTCTGCCGCGCGCACCGCGTCGGCCGGGTGCATGATGCCCTTGACGACCAGGTTGCGCGGGAAGAGGCGGCGGTATTTTTCGAGGTCGCGCCAGGTTTGCGCATGCGCCGGCACTTGCGAGCGATTGAACTGAACCGTGTCTTCCGCGGTGGCCCCCGGCTTGGCGTAAGGCAGCCAGTTCTCCAGCACGGGTGTCCCGCCGTGGCGGATGTATTCGGCGATCCAGCCGGGATGCGTCAGCGCCTCGGCGAGCAGTGCCGGTTTAAGGCTGAACGCGGCGTTCATCCAGTTGCCGCGAATATTGGCAAAGCCGTTGCGGGTGTTGCGTTCGCGCTTGGAATGCACCGGCACATCGACGGTCAGCACAAGGGTGCTCATGCCGGCATCGGCGGTGCGGCGGATCAGATCTTCCGAGATCCCCCCATCGCGGGCGGCATAAAGCTGATACCACGCGTTTCTTGGCGCGACGCGCGCCGCCGATTCAAGCGAGTCGTTGCTCGATCCGGACATGATGTACGGGATATTGGCGTCGGAGGCGGCCTGCGCGAGCATCAGGTCGGCGCCACGGCGGAACAACCCGGCGCCGCCGGTCGGCGCGATACCGAACGGGCTGGAAAAGGTCTGCCCGAAGATCGTGGCCGATTGATCGCGCTTCGACACATCGACCAGGTAGCGCGGCAGCAGGTTGTGCTTGTGGAAGGCCGCCGTATTGCGGTCCAGCCCACGCTCGTCCTCCAGTCCCCCCTCGATAAAGTCAAAGGCTACCTTGGGAAGACGCCGCTTCGCCAGGCGGTGCAGGTCCTCGATATTGACCGCATTATCGATGTTCATTGGGCGGTACTCGCGAAATGTGCCGAACAGAGCGGTAGCATTGCTGATTTTTTGATCGACCGACAATCCCTTACGCGGTTTTAAGCTTCCCTTCATCCAAGGATCGCAATAATACGCACCGCCAGAGAGAGGGTTGGCGTCACCCCGCGAATGACCGAGGCAATGCGCGGTTCGGTCGCGAAAAAGCGGCATACGAACGGTAAAGAAGCGCCTTATAAAGATTGCCGGAGATGCTGGACGTCGTTCATCTCGTCAAACATTTCGGGCCGCTGGTCGCGGTCGACGATGTTTCGTTTCATGTTCCAGTCGGCCAGGTGCTCGGCTTTCTCGGGCCGAATGGCGCCGGCAAATCGACGACCATGAAAATGATCGCCGGGTTTCTGACACCGACCGGGGGCACGGCCACGGTGTGCGGCCATGACATCCGGACCGCGCCGCTCGCGGCCAAGCGGCAGATCGGTTACCTGCCCGAGGGCGCTCCGGCCTACCCCGACATGAGCGCCGGCGAGTTTCTGACCTTTATCGCCAATATCAGGGGATTCAGCGGCGCCGAGGCCCGCAAGCGGGTCGCTCACATCGCCGAACTGATCAACATCACCATGATCCTGCCGCAGCCGATCGAGACCCTCTCAAAGGGCTATCGGCGGCGCGTCGGGGTGGCGCAGGCCCTCTTGCATGACCCCGCCGTGGTCATTCTGGATGAACCGACCGATGGCCTCGACCCCAATCAAAAGCAGGAGATGCGGCTTATCATCCGGATGATGAGCACGCTCAAGGCGATCATCATCTCGACCCATCTGCTTGAGGAAGTCGAGGCGATCTGCAATCGCGCGATCATCATCGACCGCGGCCGCATTCTGGTGGACGGCACGCCAGGCGAGCTGATCGCCGGCTCGCGCTACCACAATGCCGTTCGCCTGACGCTGGGGATCGATATCGATGCGAGCGTCGCGGCGGCGCTGGCCGGGCTGCCCGATGTCGTCGATGTCGAGCCGGTCAGCGATGCGGAGGGCGAGGGCTTCTGGATTTTGTCGGCGAGTGGCAATCCGGTGACCGGCGAGGTGGCTGCACTCGCGCGTGAGCGGGGCTGGCCGGTGACCAGCCTGCGCACCGAGCGGGGGCGGCTCGACGATGTGTTCCGATCGATGACGATGTCGACGCCGCAGGCGCCCGATCGCGTGCGCGACGAAAAGCTGCCGGTATGAGCCGCACCTTCGTCATCGTGCGGCGCGAGCTCGCGAGCTATTTCGCGACGCCGATCGCCTACATGTTCATCGTCATCTTTCTCGTGCTGGCCGGCATCCTGACCTTTTTCGTCGGGGATTTTTTCGAGCGCGGACAGGCCGACCTGCAAGCGTTCTTTACGTTCCACCCCTGGCTCTACCTCGTCCTGATCCCGGCGATCTCGATGCGGCTGTGGTCGGAGGAGCGCAAGAGCGGCACGATCGAACTGTTCCTGACCCTGCCGATCCGCTTGAGCGAGGCGGTGCTCGGCAAGTTCCTCGCCGCCTGGATCTTCGCCGGCATCGCATTGGCGCTGACCTTTCCCTTCTGGCTGACGGTCAACTTCCTCGGTCACCCGGATAACGGGGTCATCGTTGCCAGTTATATCGGAAGTTTTCTGATGGCGGGCGCCGTATTGTCGATCGGCGCCGCGGTGTCGGCCGCCACGAAAAACCAGATCATCGCCTTCATCTTCACCGCAGCTGTGGTCTTCGTGCTGACCGTGGCCGGTACCTCGACGGTCATCGGACTGTTTCGCGGCTGGGCGCCGGAGATGCTGCTCAACGCGGTGGTCGACGCGAGCATCTTCGGCCATTTCACCGCGATCACCCGGGGCGTCATCGATCTGCGCGACATCACGTATTTTGTCTCGCTGATGGTCGCCTCGCTCTGCGCCAACGCGCTGCTCGTCGACCTCCGCAAGGCCGATTGAATGCGCCGCCTCGGGAGCCTCTTCGCGTCATCGCAAGCCCGATCGTGGATGGCCCTCGTCTGCATCGGGATAATGCTGGTCTCGGTCAACATCATCGCTGCGCAATATCCGGCGGCGCGCCTCGATCTGACGGCTGAGAAGCTTTACACGCTATCGCCTGGGACGCGCGCGACGCTGGCGCGGATCGGCGAGCCGATCACCTTGCGCTTCTACTACTCGTCGCGGCTCGGCGGGGTGATCCCGGCCTATGGGGTGTATGCCCAGCGGGTGCGCGAACTGCTCGATCAGTACGTTGCCGAGTCGCGCGGTAAATTGCGCCTCGAAGCCTTCAATCCCGAGCCGTTTTCCGATGTCGAGGACCGTGCGGTCGCGGCGGGTTTGCAGGCGGTCCCGCTGAACTCGCAGGGTGAGCAGGTGTATTTCGGTCTCGCCGGGACAAACTCGACCGACGATCAGCAGACGATCCCGTTCTTCGCTCCCGAGCGCGAGCGGTTTCTCGAATACGACCTGACGCGGCTGGTTCATACGCTGGCGTTTCCCAAGCGCACCGTCGTCGGGCTGATGAGCGGCCTGCCGCTCGAGGCATCGCCGGCGCCAAACGCCCCGGCGCGCCCCCTGGCGTTTCTCGATCAGCTGCGTCAGCTCGATGATGTCGAAACCTTGCCGACGACGCTCGACGCGATCCCCGCCGGCACCGATGTCGTGATGCTGGTGCAGCCGCAGAACCTGCCGCAGCAGACACTGTTCGCGATCGACCAGTTCGTGCTGCGCGGCGGCAAGGCGATCGTCTTTGTCGATCCCTATTCGGAATTGCAGGCCCGTACCAGTCACCCCGCCAGCGGTGCCGCGAGCGACCTGCCTGCATTGTTCAAGGCCTGGGGGCTGCGTCTGTTGCCCGACACCGTTGCCGCCGATCGCAAGGATGCGCGTCGCGTGGTGGTGCCGGCACCGGGCGGGCAGGGCGAAGGGCAGCCGATGGACTACATCGCCTGGCTCGATCTGCGCGGTGGCGACATCAACCATAACGATGTTATCACGGCGAATCTCAGCCAGGTCGCGATGGCAACCGCGGGTATTCTCGAACCCCTCAAGGATGCCACCAGCAAATTCGAGCCGCTTATCACCACGACAACCGAGGCGGAGAAACTGCCCACCAGTCAGGTCGCCGCCGCATTGCCCGATGTCGCCGGGCTGCTCAGTCGGTTTCATTCAGCCAACAGCCGGTTTGTGCTCGCGGCTCATATTACCGGCGATGTTGGCAGCGCCTTCCCCGAGGGCCGTCCGAAGCCGGCCGAGGCCTCGGCTCAACCCGCCGCAACCTCGCCACCCCCACCCGCCGCGCCGGAGGGCGATGTCCTGCGGAAATCGGTCCAGCCGGCGAATATCGTGGTGATCGCCGACACCGACATGCTCGACGATAAGTTCTGGGCGCGTACCGAGGATTTCTACGGGCAGCGGGTCGTGGTTCCGGTCGCGAACAACGCCGATCTCGTCGCAAATGCGGTCGAGGTCCTGGCCGGCGGCCGCGAGCTGGTCGATCTGCGCAGTCGCGGCAGCTCGGTGCGGCCATTCGATCTGGTGCAGCAGATCCAGCAGGCCGCCGACGACCGTTATGCCGCTGAGCAGAAGGCACTCGAACGCAAATTGCAGGAGACGCAGGCCAAACTACGCGACCTGACCGCAGGCGAGAAGCCCAACGCGCCGGCGTCCCTATCGCCGGAGCAGGCGCGCGCCGTCGAACAGTTTCGCGTCGATATGCTGAATGTGCGCCGTGAATTGCGCAGCGTGCAGGCGGCGTTGCGACAGGATATCGAGCGCTTGAAGGCGATCCTGGAGTTCTTCGACATCGCGCTTGTGCCAATCATCGTCGCGGCCGCCGCGATCGTGCTGGGGTCGCTGCGGATGCGACGGTGGCGAGCCGCATTGCGCCGGCGGCAGGAGCAGGCAGTGTATTCCGGAGTGAGCTGATGCAACGCCGCAGCTTTTCTCTGTTGCTGTGTGCGACGCTGATCCTGGCCGGCGCGGCCGTCTACAGTCTCCTCGCCAATAACATCGCTCCGGTGCGGGTGGTTGATGGCGACAAGGTCTTTCCCGAGCTTACGGGATCGCTTAACGATCTGGCGTGGCTGAGGCTGTCGCATGGCACGTCTAAAGTCGATTTCACCGACATCAACCAGCGCTGGGTGGTGGTCGAAAAGGGCAATTATCCGGCAGCGGCGGGCAAGGTAAGGCGTCTCCTGCTCGGACTGTCCGAACTCACCCTGGTCGAACGCAAGACCGACCAGCCGGAATTGCTGTCCCGTCTCGACCTCGACGATCCGGCGACCGGCCCGGCGACGGGCAAAGGCGCCTTGGTGCAATTGCAGGATCGTCTCGGAAAGCCGGTCGCCGATCTGATCGTGGGCAAGACGCGGCACGACCGCCTCGGCGGCGGCCGAGACGGGGTCTATATCCGCAAACCGGGCGACAACCAGACTTGGCTGGCGAGCGGTTCGCTCGATGTCGGCGGCGGCCCGCTCGATTGGGTCGAGCGCCGTATTCTCGACATTCCAGCCTCGCGGATCGCGTCGGTGACGCTGAATGACGGTGACGCGCCGCCGGTGGTGCTGCGCCGATCGGCCGCCGATACTCCGTTTGCACTCGCTGACATGCCGCCGGATGCGAAACTCAAAAGCGCGAAGCTGGCGGAGGGCCCGGCCGGCACATTGACGGCGCTGGACCTGGTCGACGTCAAACCCGCCGCCGATCTACCTGTCCCGGATACCGCCGCCACCGCGACCCTGACAACCTTCGACGGCTTGACCCTGACAATCCACCTCGTCGGGCACGACAATATGGATTGGGCGGCGATCGACGTGGTGGGCAGCGGCGCCGCGCAAGCCGAGGCCAAGGTGCTGGCATCAGCATTGAAACCGTGGTCGTTCGCGCTGCCGCCGGATCGCGCCGCTTTGCTGCGAACAAAGCTCGGCGATCTGCTCGAGCCGGCAAAAGGATCGTGATGGCCGAGCGGAGCGAGGCCGCACCGGTATCGCCTTGTCTCGGGATATGCCTGATGGATCCACGGACACGCACCTGCCGGGGCTGTCTGCGAACAATCGAGGAGATCGCCGGGTGGTACACCGCCAGCACCGCGGAGAAACGCGCGATCCTGGAGCGACTGGCCTCGAGGCGGGGCGCCACGGAGGCACAGCGATGAAAGCAGCAGGTTCGGTTCTGCTGCTTTGCCTGCTGCTCACGGGCTGCGCCGGCTCGGGAAACTGGAGCAAGCCCGGCGCGGATTCCGCCGAGATCGGCCGCGAGTATCAGGATTGCCGTGAATTGGCAGATTCGGCCGTTGATACCCAGGCCAAGATCGATCAGGACATTCAGGCGACGCGGGCCAGCGATGCGCAGCGCACCAGCATCATCCGTTCCGACCAGAAAATATTGCGCGACCAGACCAACGACCGGGCCGACGCGATCATCGCCTCATGCATGCAGGCGAAGGGGTTTGTCACGCCGAAGAAGTAGCTCCCGCTCAGAGGCCGAACAACAGCAACACGGCCGACAGCGCCCCGGCGACCCAGCAATAAATTGCGAACGGCATCAGCGCGTCGTCGAAATCGTGGCGCTGAAAATAGCGCATCAGGAACGCAACGCTCAGCCAGGCGGTGATTCCGGCGACGATGCCGGCACCGATCGTCACCGAATTGATCCCGCCGCCCGGCAAAGCGTGCAATTTCGGTATCTCCAGCACCGCGGCGCCGGCGATGATCGGCGTCGCGATCAAAAACGAAAAATGCGCCGCGTCCTTGTGCTGCAGACCGGTGAAGAGGCCTCCGACCATTGCTGCCCCGGAACGCGAGATACCTGGCAGAAACGCGGCGCATTGCCAAAATCCGATGACCAGCGCGCTACGCCAGCTGAGATCGATCAGGCGAGTATCGTTGTAATCGGCGGTGTGCTCGCGCATGCGGTCACCGAGCAGCAACAGAAAGCCGTTGAGCACGAGAAAGATCGCCGCCGCAATTGGCGACGCAAAGAGGCCACGCACTAGCTTTTCCGCGATCACGCCGATCACCACCGCCGGCAGCGTGGCGATGATAATGAGCACCAGCAGCCGGCGTGCGTTTGCCGCGGAGCGGACGCCGCGGCCGCCGATGCCGACCAGCCCCTGCGCCAGGAACAGCCAGTCGCGCCAGAAATAAACCAGCAGCGCGGCGGCCGTGCCGACATGCAAGACCACGACGAAGGGCAGAAAGGCCGGCGCATGCTGATCGACCGACCAGCCCAGCAAGGCCGGCAGAATCACCGTGTGGCCGAGGCTGCTGATCGGGAAGAGTTCGGTGACGCCCTGCAAAACAGCCAGGGCGTATGCGTAGAAACTTTCCATAGCTGTGCCCTGCGCGCTCCCACGATATGCCGCGGCAGCGGCAGCTTCGGGCGCTATTCATAATGGAGCGCCTGACGCTCGGCCACTCTCCGCACGCGCTCAGTCGCCGCAGGATCGTCCCGCAGCCGCTTCAATGCAGCGAAAGTGGCGGTGTCGGCTAAGCTGTCACCCGCCGTCTCCCTCCGCCCAAAAGCCATTATGAGGCGCGAATCAGCCTGCCAGCCGCGATCCGGCGGCGCTCGGTTGACACCGCCGGGCCGCCTCTAGCATGGTGACGCGCCGCACAGCCCTCCGGATAAACCCATGACTGATACCGCTCTCGCCGCCGCCGTCGATGCTGCCTGGGAGGCTCGCGAGTCGATCTCGCCGCACACCAAGGGCGAATACCGCGACGCCGTCGAAGCCGCGCTCGAAGCGATGGACGAAGGCAGCATGCGTGTCGCCGAGCAGGATAGCGGCGGCAAATGGCAGGTCCATCAATGGCTGAAAAAGGCGGTGCTGCTGTCGTTCCGCCTCAACGACATGGTCGAGGTCCCGGGCGGCCCGGTCGATCCCGATCGCGGCGCCGCAAAATGGTGGGACAAGGTGCCCTCGAAATTCGCCGGCTGGTCCTCGAACCGGTTTCGCGAGGCCGGCTTCCGCGCCGTGCCGGGCGCGATTGTGCGGCGCTCGGCCTATATCGCGCCCAATGTCGTGCTGATGCCGAGTTTTGTGAATGTCGGCGCCTATGTCGGCAGTGGCACGATGGTCGATACCTGGGCGACGGTCGGTTCCTGCGCCCAGATCGGCAAGAACTGCCATCTGTCGGGCGGCGTCGGCATTGGCGGCGTGCTCGAGCCGCTGCAGGCCGAGCCCGTCATCATCGAGGATGATTGCTTTATCGGCGCCCGCAGCGAGGTCGTCGAAGGCGTCATCGTCGAAAAGGGCGCGGTGCTCGCGATGGGCACCTTCATCAGCTCGACCACCAAGATCGTCAACCGCGACACCGGCGAAATCCATCTCGGCCGCGTACCCTCCTACTCGGTCGTGGTGCCTGGCTCTCTGCCCGGCAAGCCCCTCCGCAACGGCCAGCCCGGCCCGAGCCTCTACTGCGCGGTGATCGTCAAGCAGGTCGACGCCCAAACCCGCGCCAAAACCTCAATCAACGAACTCCTGCGCGATTAACCGATCTAGAGGCGGGTAGGCTGTCGGAATCGGATCAAATGCCGCCTGATAGGATGCCGATCACCGAGTTTGTGAACATTGACCTTGAACTGCATGCGGACGGTGGGTTGGAGCAGTTCCTCAACTATGTCAGGCCCTCGGTTGACGTGTTGCATCAGACGCCGAAATTTCTCGCTATTGAGCTGGCAGGTGTCTTTTCAGATGAACCACCTAGCGTTGATCGAACTATACGGGCGTTCGCGTCCCTCATCTCCACGTTACCGCCTGAGGCGATGAGTATTTGGAAGCGTCTAGACCGCCGCATATTTGATATCGGTATTCAAGCAGGCTGCAACCCGCGCTCAACCGGGTTCACGGTATCGAATAGCGCGATTACGCTACTTCACGATCTCGACGCTGAAGTTGTCTTCACGGTATACGCGCCGCCAGAAGCCAAGCCGGCGGCGCAGGCCGCCTCGGAGGGGGGCACCTAATGCCCGACGCAACTTCTAACTGGGCCATCGATCCCGTCGCGCTGGCCGCCGAGCTGATCCAGCGGCCGAGTATTACGCCCAAGGATGAGGGGGCGCTCGATGTGGTGGCGGCGCGGCTCGAACGGCTCGGGTTTACGTGCCATCGCCTGATTTTTGACGAACCGAACCCGAACGGATCGGTCGAACCGATCATCAATCTCTATGCAAGACGCGGCACCGGCAGCCCGAATATCTGCTTCGCCGGCCACACCGATGTCGTGCCGACCGGTCCGACGGATGCGTGGAGTTTTGCGCCGTTTGCCGCGGCGATCCGCGACGGCGCGCTGTGCGGCCGCGGCGCGGTCGATATGAAAGGCGCGATCGCCTCGTTTATCGCGGCGGCCGAGCGCTTCCTCGCCGGCAAGGGCGCCGAGTTCGGCGGCTCGATCAGCCTGCTGATCACCGGCGATGAGGAAGGGGTGGCGGTCAACGGCACCAAGAAGGTGCTGGCTTGGCTCAAGGAGCGCGGCGAGGCGATCGATGCCTGCGTCGTCGGCGAGCCGACCTCAGCGGCCCAGCTCGGCGACATGATCAAGATCGGCCGCCGCGGCAGCATGACCGGCCGCCTCGTCGTCGAAGGCGTGCAGGGGCATGTGGCTTACCCGCATCTGGTCGATAACGCGGCGCACCGCCTCGTCGCCCTGCTTTCGGCGCTAACGGCCGAGGCGCCGGATGACGGCACCGAGCATTTCCAGGCGTCGAGCCTGCAAGTGACGACGATCGATATCGGCAATCCGGCGACCAATGTCGTGCCCGGCATCGCCCGCGCCACCTTCAACATCCGTTTCAACGACACCTGGTCGAGCGCGACGCTGAAGCAGTGGGCCGAGGCGAAATTCGCCGCAATCGGCGGCAAATACACACTGAACTGGGAGGTCAGCGGCGAGTCGTTTCTGGTGCCGCCGGGTTTTGTCAGCGAGTGCCTGACCGAGGCGATCGGCTCAGTCACCGGCCGCACCCCGGAACTGAGCACAACCGGTGGCACTTCGGATGCGCGGTTTATCCACGCCTATTGCGCGGTCGCCGAGTTCGGTCTCGTCAACGCGACGATGCACAAGGTGGATGAGCGGGTCGACATCGCCGACATCACGCACCTGACCGCGATCTACGAAGCGTTTCTCGAACGGATGTTCGCGCGCGCATGACCATCCCGCCCTGGACCGAGGTGCAGATCGCGGTCGGGGGTGCGCTGCGCCTCGCGGTCGGCGACCGCAAGGCCCTGGGCTGCTTCGACATCTCGATCGACGGGTTCTGGCGCTCGTTTCGCGCCGCGGCGATCTGCTATCCGATCTTTATCGTCCTGCTCGCCCTCAACATCACACCGGCGCAGTGGGGCGCCTATGGCATCCCCTCG
>JAFAYW010000197.1 GCA_019240125.1 Alphaproteobacteria bacterium | reverse complement strand
GCCGATGAAAGCCTCGGCGGTCTCGACACGGCGGAAATGGAACGCGCCGCCGAGATGCTTGAATCGATCCGCACGCGGCTCGGCATCACGATCATCTGGGTCGAGCACATCATGGGTGTGCTGATGCGCATCGTCGACCGGGTGATCGTGCTCGACCATGGCGAAAAAATCTTCGAGGGCGAACCGCACGCCGCCGCCCGCGACGAGCGCGTCACCGAAATCTATCTCGGCCGCGGGCCCCATTGAGCCCATGACCATACTGTTCTGCTCCAACCAAACCTGTCGTCCCTGCGAAAGCAGGGACCCACCGGCGAGGTCAGGAGTTGTTGAAAAGTGGGTCCCTGCTTGCGCAGGGGCGACAATTTTTTCTTGGGCTACGGCTTAGATCGTGGCCGATCTCCTTACCCTTAACGACATCGCCGCCGGGTACGGCTCGTTCCGCGCGCTGTTTGGCATTTCGCTGGCGGTCGGGCTCGGCGAGGCGATTGGGGTGATCGGCCCCAACGGCGCCGGCAAGACGACGCTGATGCGTGTCATCTCGGGCCTATTGCCACCGGAAAGCGGCGATATCCGCCTCTTGGGGGAGCCGATCACCGGGCTGCCGGCGCACCGCATCGTCGAGGCCGGCATCGCGCATGTGCCGGAAAACCGCCGCCTCTTCCCGCGCCTGACGGTCGAGGAAAACCTGCGTATGGGCGCCTACATCCCGGCCGCGCGCAAACAGATCGGCGAGCGGCTCGATTGGGTCTATGGCCTGTTCCCGCGCCTCCTTGAACGGCGGCATCAGCTCGCCGGCACGATGTCGGGTGGCGAGCAGCAGATGTGCGCGATCGGTCGGGCTCTGATGTCGCGCCCCAAATTGCTGCTGATGGACGAGCCGTCGGCCGGGCTTGCGCCGCTTGCCGTCGAAGGCGTCTTCAATCTGGTGCGGCGCATCCGCGACGAGGGTTTCACCGTGCTGATCGTCGAGCAGAACGTGCAGCAGGTGCTCGAATTGGTCGATCGCGCCTATCTGCTCGAAGCTGGTCACATCCGCCTCTCCGGCCCGGCAGCCGAATTGCGCCAGAACGAAGCCATCCGGAAGGCCTATGTCGGCCTGTAAGCCCGGTCAGCGACTCACGTGCCAGTCGGTACCGCGTACCCCGCGTGTCCTGCTTCGCCGGGGATGCGACTTAAGGATCGCGTGTGATCGGAACCGGTCGCATGCGGCGCTAATTCGAGGGCGGCAGGTTATCGCGCGATGCGAAAAAGATGATCATGTCCCAGGAATTGCGGATGGCGGCGATCAGAAGCAGCAAGACACCGCCCGCCAGCAGGTCGAGGCTGGGCATACCGCCGCGCAGCATCGGCACTGTCGCGGCGATGCCGATCGCGTAAGCCGCGATCGGCAGGGCGGCGTACCAGAAATGATCGACGCGCTCGATATTGTCGCGCCGGATCACCCGCCAGCCGGTCAGCAGCGAATAGGCAAACCCGGCCATGCTGCCGCCGCCATAGACATTGCCCAGCATGCGCCACGACAGCGACGGCATCGCCGCCATCGCCCCGGCGAGCAGAATGACCGACAAATGGATGACGGTCGGGGTCAGGAACGCGCGAATGCCCGATTCGTGCTTTGGCGTCAGCAGGTTGCTGCCGATCGAGGCGACCACGAACATCGCCCCGATCAATGTCGCCGAGACCGTTGCGAGCAGCAGGTAAAAATCGTGCCAGGGTCGCAAAATCTCGGCGGCCGTTTCCGGCATGGCATTTCTCCTTGGCTGGGCGGCGGGTGCCGTTAGGGAAATCGATGGATATCTTTCTTCTCGAGGCCATCCTCAACGGCATCCTGCTCGGCGGGGTGCTGGCGTTGCTGGCGCTTGGCCTCAATCTGATCTTTGGCGTCATCGATGTCGTGTGGATCGCCTATGCCGAACTCGTGATGTGCGGCATGTACACGATCTATTGGCTCTACGCCGTCTACCACTGGCCGTTTCTCGCAGCGGCCGTGGCGGCAATCCTGCTGGTCGCCCTGCTCGGCGTCTGTGTGCATCGGCTGATCATCGAGCCGGTCCTGGGATCGGCGCCGATCAACCAATTGCTCGCGACAGGTGGACTGCTGTTTTTTCTGCAGAGTTTTGCGACGCTGCTATTCGGCACCGATTTCCGCAATATCGGCCTGCGCCTGCCGATCATCGACCTTGGCGAAATCGATCTCAGCTTTGCGCGGCTGCTTGCCTTTATCGTGGCGATCGTCGGCGCCGCCGGGCTCTACCTGTTTCTTCGGCGCAGCTATCTAGGCACCGCGATCCGCGCTATCGCGCAGGATCGCGAGGTCATGGGGCTGATGGGCGTCAATGCCCGCAGCGTCTATTTCATGACCTCGGCGATCGGCGGCGGATTGGCGGGGCTCGCCGGCTGCCTCCTGGTGCTGCAATACGACGTGCACCCGTTTATCGGCAATTCCTTTGGCCCGATCACCTTCATGATCTGTGTGCTGGGCGGGCTCGGCAACATGATCGGCGGCTTTCTCGCCGCCTTTATCATGAGCCAGATCATCTCGGTCGGCGGCTATTACTTCTCGATCGAGTTCTCCTACGTGCTCGCCTTCCTGCTCTTCATCGTGATGATCTTTGTGCGGCCGCAAGGGATCTTCTCGCGGTGAGCCCTGTGGTGACCGCCACCCGCGTCCTGGCTGTGCTCGGCATCGCGCTGCTCGCGCTCTTGCCGTTCGTTACCCAGGATTATGTCCTCCACATCGCGATCCAGATCCTGATCTGGGGCTTTGTCTACACCGCGTGGTCGATGATGGGGCGGTTCGGCCTGACCTCGTTCGGCCACGGCGCGTTCCTCGGCATCGGCGCCTACGTGCCGGCGATGCTGTGGAATTTCTTTGGCGTCACTCCGTGGCTGGGATTGCCGGTCGCAATGGCGGCGGCGGTTCTGGTGTCGTTATTGATCGGCTACCCGTCCTTCCGCCTGCGCGTCGTCGGACATTATTTCGCGCTGGTCACCCTGGCGCTGAGCCAGGTCGTCCTGCTGACCCTGGTGGCGGCGCGCGAGGTCACTGGCGGCTCGCTCGGCATGACCCTCAATGTCGTGCATTCCTGGTTCGCGCTCCAGTTCAGCGGCAAGGCAACCTATTTCTGGATCGCCCTGGCGGTCTGGGTCGCGGGTCTTTTTGTGTGGCGCTGGATCGATCGCGGGATCGGCCGCGTCGCGCTCGAGGCTCTGTCGGAGGACGAAATCGCCGCCGCCTCGATCGGCATCAATGTCCTGCGCGAGAAACTGCGCGTCACGATGATCAGCGCCGCCCTGACCGCGCTCGGCGGCGGCCTGCTGACGCAATACATCCAATACGTGAACCCGGAAGTCGTGTCGGGTGTATCGGTGTCGTTGCAGATCGTGTTTGCCGCGATCGCCGGCGGCATGCATACATTGCTGGGGCCGACGGTCGGCGCGCTGTTTACGATCGTGTTGAACGAGACCTTGCGCATCCTGTTCGGCACGCATTTCATCGGCGCCGCCAACACGATCTACGGCATTCTGCTGATCCTATTCATCATCTTTATGCCGCAGGGGATCGTCGGGCTGATCGAGGGCCTGTCGGCGCGGGTGGCGGCGCGGCCGCGCCTGACGCCGCGCCCGGCCGATGGCGAGTAATTATTCGGGGAACGGCGGTGTCTCGCCCTCCGGCAGTGCCACCTGGAACACGTTGAGCGTGTTGCCGATCAATGTGTAATAGCCGATCAAGCTGACCATCTCGACGACCCCCTGCTCGCCAAACGCCTTCACCGCGGCGTTGAAGCTGTCATCCGAAAGCCGTTGGGTCTTGAAAATCTCGCTGACGCAGCGAAAGACGAGTACCTCGTCTTCCTTGTCGAAATGCGGCGTGCCGCCGGTGCGGATCGCCTCGATGGCGTCCGCTGGCACCCCCGCCTGCAACGCCAGCTTGGCGTGCGCAAACCATTCGTACTGGGCGCGCCAGAACCGCGCCGTGATGCAGATCGCCAGTTCGGATAGGCGCGCCGGCAACGAGGTGCCCCAGCGCAGGTGTTCGCCGAGCGCGGCGGCGTGGCCGCAGATTTCCGGGGCGCGGATCAGCGGCTGGAACGGGCCGCCGAAATTGCCGCGCTTGCCGGAGACGATCTGCTCGTGCACGCGTTTCTGGGCCGGGTTCATGTCGGCTGGAGTAAGCGGGCGGTAACGGGCCATCGATGATCTCCCCATGAGTGTGCCGGTATCGTAACCGGCATCGTAGACGAGGCCCCAACCTCTTGCCACGGTGGCGACAAGGCGGATGCCCGGGGTATCGAGCGCGTAGAACGGGAAGAAGAGGGGGCGGTGCGATGCGGAAATGGGGAACGGGCCGCCGGTGGCGGGCAGGAGCGCTGCTCGGCGGCATGCAAATCTTGCTGCTGGGAACCGGTGCTGCGCTGGCTCAGATGCCGACCCTGGCGGCGCCGCCGGCTCCGGGCTTGGCGCGGGTCTGGGTGTATCGCGTATTTTTCCCGGAAGACACCAAGGACATGCCGGCGGTCGCGATGAACAACGCCACAATTGGGTATGCCCAGGCCGGCACCAGCTTTTACCGCGATGTCCCGGCGGGCCCCTACCACATCACCGTGCAGACGGTCGGGCTCGATTATAATCAGGACAAGGATGTGACCCTCACCCCGGGCAGCCAGCTGTTTGTTAAGATCGACTCGCTGCCGGATTGGGTGGAGGGACAACGCGGCGCCTCCCACGCCGGCACCTACTATGTCCTGCTCGTGCCGCCGGCTGTCGCCGCCTATGACATGCGCCAGACGGCCTTGACCAATGGTGGCTGAGGTTACGGCGAATTAACCCCGCTGAAAGCCGCCTGTTAGCTTGTCTCTGCCATCTAAGTCGGCATCATCCAGCTTAGGAGAAGACAGATGATGACGTTGCGGGCGGGTTCGACGAACCCGGCTTGGCCGAAAAAAATACGTGCGGCGGGAGTTGGCTTTGGCCTGGGGGCGGCGCTGGCCTTGTCGCCTTTGGCATTGGCGCAGAGCCCGCCGGCGGCAAACGCACCACCACTCAACACACCGCCGCCGATCACTGGGCCAGCGATGCCGCAGCAAAGCTTCGCCCCGCTGGTGAAGCGGGTATTGCCGGCGGTGGTCAATATCTCGGTTACCGAAAAGGCGGTGGCCAGCGAGATGTCGGATCAACTGCCGGAAGGGTTTCGCGATTCCCCATTCGGCGATTTCCTGCACAAATTCTTTGAGGATCAGGGTCGCAGCGGCAATCTGATGCCGCGCGAAATGCCCGAGGGGCGCGGCGACGAAGGCGCGGGGGTCAAGCGGATTGCGCTCGGCTCCGGCTTTATTATCGATCCCTCGGGCCTGATCGTCACCAATAACCACGTGGTCGGCGAGGCGGCCAAGGTTCAGGTGATCCTGCAGGACAACACGAAATACCCGGCCCAGATCATCGGGCGTGACCCGCGCACCGATATCGCGGTGCTGAAGATCAAGGCCGATGAGCCATTGCCTTACGTGCAGTTTGGCGACAGCGGCGCGGCGCAGGTCGGGGATTGGGTCGTCGCCGTCGGCAACCCGTTTGGCCTTGGCGGTAGTGTCACTACCGGCATCATCTCGGCCCGAGGCCGCGATATTCATTCCGGCCAGTTCGACGACTTCCTGCAGATCGACGCGCCGATCAACCGCGGCAATTCGGGCGGCCCCACCTTCAATATGGAGGGACAGGTGATCGGGATAAACACCGCGATCTATTCGCCGAATGGCGGCAGTGTCGGTATCGGCTTTGCGGTGCCGTCAAATGCCGCAAAACGCATCGTGGCGCAGCTCGAATCGACCGGCAAGGTGACCCGTGGCTGGCTCGGCGTGCAGATCCAGCCGGTGACTCCCGCGATTGCCGCGAGCCTCGGTCTGCATGGCAGTGACCACGGCGCGCTGGTCGCGGCGGTGACAGCGAGCAGCCCCGCCGGTGAGGCCGGGTTGAAGCAGGGCGATGTGATCCTCGGGTTCAACGGCACCGACATCGATCAGATGCGCGACCTGCCGCGCGCGGTGGCCGCAGCAGCGCCTGGCTCCGAAGCGTCGATGAAGGTGTGGCGCGGCGGACAGGAGACCGAACTGCACGTTAAGTTGGGCGAGGCTCCCGAAAACCCGCGCGTAGCAGCGGCCGACAATAATTCGGCGCCTGCAACCGAAGACAAGGCCGACGCGCTGGGCATGCATTTTTCAGCTCTGACCAACGATCTGCGGCGTGAGCTACAGGTCGGGCGGGACCTGCATGGTGTTGTCATCACCGGGGTCGACAACAGCAGCGCCGCTGATTCGATGGGATTGGCACGTGGCGACGTGCTGCTGTCGATTAATCAGCAGCCGGTCACCACACCCGACGATGCCGCCCGCAAATTGCGCGACGTCGCCAGGTCACCGCAAAAGAATGTGTTGCTGCTGCTGAACCGGCATGGGGTTACGCAATATGTCGGGATCAACCTGGGCAACGATCAGGGCTGATCTTACCCGCGCATGCTCTAACAGAAAGGGCGCCTTCGGGCGCCCTTTTTACGTCGAGGCCGAAGCGCTCGCCAGCCAAACTCAGTCGCCAGTCAAACTCAGTCATTCCGGCGGTGAAGGAGACCAGCCCCGCGATCGGTCCCTGCTTCCGCATGCTTCCGCAGGGACGACATTGTTCAGAGACATGCCGGCGGAAAACAGCACCCTCTAACGGTGACGCCACGCCGGTTCGGCGCGTCCATTGTCCCGCGGCGGCAACGGTATCCGGGCCTCGAGCCGTTCGAGCTCGATGCGGGTACGGGCGCCGGCCCGCAACAGCCGGTCGGTGGCCTCGCGCAATCCGGTGCGGCTTTCCTGGGAATCCAGCACCAACGCCGCATCGAAGGCCGCGAGAAACGCGGCAATGTCGTCGTTTACACGGGTGCGCAAATCATTGTCGATATACGTGGTGTTGCTCTCCTTCGCCCGCGGCGTGTCGCCGTACCCGTCCCGTTCCGGGCGCCGCCCCGCGAAGTTCTCGCTGGCGGCCTCGTTGCGTCGGGGGGCAGACTCGGCGAGCGCTTGCCGATGGTATGGTTCGGGGCCTGCTTGTGCCGTCACCTTGGGGCTGTCGCTGCGCATAGCAGGCGGCGAATCGGCAGCCTGACCCGCATTGCCATTGATAGGGGGCGCATTGCCAAGTGACAGATGCAGCGTGCGGCGCGGCTCACCATTGGCTTGACCATTTCCGTTGGCGTGCCCGTTGCCATTGCTGTGGCTGCCATTGCTGTGGCGGGCATCGGCATGCCGGGCGTCGTGGCCGTTCCCGCTGCCATTCCCATTGCCGTTGCGAACTGGTTGCAGCACCGCCGTTTCCGGCTGGTGTGCGGCCAGCGCTGCGCTCGCTTCAACGACGACCGGCGGCGTTGGCGGTTGCTCTTCCGCGTCGGCCAGCAACTTTAGTTGTCCAGTGGCAGCACCCATGGATGTCACCACATTCCCCGTTGAATGTTCTTTATCGCCATCTTCCGTCACCTCGGCTTCCAGACCCTTGAGCAGAATCGGCTCCGAGGCACGTGGCACCGTGACCGGTGCCGCTCCCGGGCGCGTTCGGCTGCGACTGACCACGTAGCTGATTGCTGGCGGCGAGCAATCGTAAGTTCGCGCGATGCTCGCCAGTGTTTCCCCCGCTTCATACCTGGCCATGATGAGCGGCCAGTCGGACTGGGGAATCTTGCCCCTTCTATTTGACTTTTCCATTACCAAAACCCTAGAACCACACGTTATTGCTTCGTTGCTCTGTGTCCCGGCCGCGCCGGGTGGGCGCCTCAATCAGCACAAAATCATCCCCTTGCCGCCTTGTGGACTGACGAATTTGCTGGTGATGGTAGAGGTGCCGGCTGCCTATGCTACGCCGTTGCCGAGCCCGGAGGCCCGTATTTCTGAAATCAACAGTAGCCACAAATAAGACCGCAGTGAAGCAATTTGTTGAACCAAGACGAGCAATTTAACGGCTTCTGCCCACGATGTGTCCAGGACGCGTCAGAGATGGAAAATCTTCCCAGGATTCATCAGGTTATCAGGATCGAGCGCCCGCTTTATGCCCTGCATGACTGACACCGCTGCACCGTGTTCTGACAAGAGAAACTCCATCTTGCCGTAACCGATACCGTGCTCGCCGGTGCAGGTGCCCTCCATTGCGATAGCTCGCGCGACCATTCGCTCGTTCAGGCGCGACGCCTCGGCGATCTCTTCGGGCGCGTGCGGATCGATCATGAAGATCAGGTGGAAGTTGCCGTCGCCAACATGACCGGCAAGCGCCGACGGAATATTGGATTGCGCCAAGTCCCGCTTTGTCTCGGCGATGCAATCAGCCAATCGCGATATGGGGACGCAGACGTCGGTTGGCCACCCCTTGGAGCCGGGGCGCAAGGCCAGCGCCGCATAATAGGCATCGTGCCGTGCCTGCCACAGCTTGGTGCGTTCTTCCGGTGTCTTGGCCCAGCGGAAATCGTCGGCCTGATGCTCGCTGGCGATTACCTTGACGTTTTCGACCTGCTCGGCGACCCCGGCATCGCTGCCATGAAATTCAAAGAACAGGGTCGGCGCGACGCGATGATCGAGCTTTGAATATTTGTTGATCGCGTCGATCTGCGCTTCGTCGAGCAACTCGATTCGCGCTACCGGAACGCCGCTCTGGATCGTCTCGATGACAGTATCGACGGCGGCGTCGATCGTCGGAAAGGCGCATACGGCGGCCGATATCGCCTCTGGGATCCCATATAGTCGTACCGTCACTTCGGTGATGACCCCGAGCGTGCCTTCCGACCCGACAAAAAGCCGTGTCAGATCATACCCGGCGGCCGATTTGCGCGCCCGCTGCGCGGTCTTGATCACGCGCCCGTCCGACAACACCACGGTCATGGACAGCACGTTCTCGCGCATCGTGCCGTAGCGCACCGCATTGGTGCCGGAGGCGCGCGTTGCCGCCATGCCGCCGAGCGAGGCGTCGGCACCCGGATCGATCGGAAAGAACAGCCCGGTATCGCGCAGGTATTCGTTGAGCTGCTTGCGGGTGACGCCGGCCTGCACCGTGGCGTCGAGATCTTCCGGATTGACCCGCAGTACCTGGTTCATCTGCGAGACATCGATGCAGATGCCGCCGCGCAGCGCCGCGACATGCCCTTCGAGCGAGGTGCCGGTGCCAAACGGCACGATCGGCGTCTTGTACTCGGCGCAAAGCCGCACGATTTCGGCGACTTCCTCGGTGCTTTGCGCAAAGGCGACGGCATCGGGGGCATGCGGCGCGTGGTACGATTCGTCGCGTCCGTGCTGCGCGCAAATCGCCTCCGAAGTCGAAAACCGATCGCCCAAGCGTTGCCGCAGTGAAGCGATGAGTTCCGGAGCGACAGGTTTGCGGGCCGGCAAGACGGGCGCAGTCATCAGGGGTGCCGTCATCGTTAAATAGTCGGTGAGCATTACCCCCCACTGCTGGTTCGCGCAATCGTATGCCGCGTCGGCATGTGCCGCGATGCCGGCGCTCGATTCGGCCGCGATTGAGCCGGCGGGCCGCAGCGGCTAGGTTGTCGCTTTGCAACGCTGATTGCGGGAGCCGCGCATGCCCTCAGGGGTTCTGCACGCAGAAGAACGGCAGGGTGGGCTGCACGAGCGGCTGGCGGCAGTATCGCTCGACGATAAATATGGGTTGGAACGCGGCCGCGTCTACCTCACCGGCACGCAAGCCTTGGTGCGGCTACCGATCGTGCAGCGCCAGCGCGATGTCGCCGCCGGGCTGAATACCGGCTGTTTTGTGTCCGGTTACCGCGGCTCGCCGCTCGGCGGTTACGACCAGGCGCTGTGGGCGGCGCGACGTTTTGTCGAAACCAATCACATCAAGTTTCAGCCCGCGATCAACGAGGAAATCGCCGCCACCTCGATCTGGGGCAGCCAGCAATTGGGGCTGTTTCCCGGCGCCAAATACGATGGCGTGTACGCGATCTGGTACGGCAAGGGGCCGGGTGTCGATCGCAGCGGCGACGCATTGAAACACGGTAATTCGGCCGGTTCGGCGCGGCATGGCGGTGTGCTGGTACTGGCCGGTGATGACCACACCTGCAAATCCTCGACCCTGGCGCACCAGTCGGAATTCGCCTTTATCGACGCGTCGATCCCGATCCTGAACCCGGCCGGCGTCGAGGAAATTCTCGATTACGGCCTCTATGGCTGGGCGATGTCGCGCTATTCCGGCTGCTGGGTCGGGTTCAAGACCGTCGCCGAGTCGATGGACAGTTCGACCTCGATCGCGGTCGCGCCGGATCGCGTCAGCATCGTGTTGCCCGAGGATTTCGAGATGCCAATGGGCGGTCTCAATATCCGCTGGCCGGACATGCCGCTCGATCAGGAAGCGCGGCTGCACCGCTACAAGGTGCCAGCGGCGGTAGCCTTTGCGCGCGCCAATCGGCTCGACCGCATCGTCTTCGACAGCGACCGGCCACGCTTCGGTATCGTCACGACCGGCAAATCCTATCTCGACGTGCGGCAGGCGCTCGACGAACTCGGCATAGACGAGGTTGCGGCGGCCGAGATCGGGCTGCGCCTCTACAAGGTGGCAATGCCGTGGCCGCTCGAACCGCAGGGGCTGCGCGCTTTCGCCGAGGGCCTCAGTGAAATCCTGGTGGTCGAGGAAAAGCGCTCGGTCATCGAGGCGCAGGTCAAGGACCAGCTCTACAACATGCCGGCCGACCACCGCCCGAAGGTCGTCGGCAAGTTCGACGAGAGCGGCGCCTGGATCTTGCCGTCGAACGGCGAATTGACCGCCAGCCAGATCGCGCGGGTCATCGGGCAGCGGCTGATGGCGCTGGGCGACGCCGAGTTCCTGGCGGAACGGCTGGCGCGGCTCGACGCGCGCGAACGGCAGGTCGGCGGCAAGGTCGTGCCGTTTGTGCGCACCCCGTATTTCTGTTCCGGCTGCCCGCACAATACCTCGACCAAGGTGCCGGAAGGCAGCCGCGCGCTCGCCGGCATCGGCTGTCACTGGCTGTCGCAGTTCATGGACCGCGACACCGCCACCTACACCCAGATGGGCGGCGAGGGCGCGCCGTGGATCGGCCAGGCGCCCTTTACCGAGACCAACCACGTCTTTGTCAATATCGGCGACGGCACCTACACGCATTCCGGCATTCTGGCGATCCGTGCCGCGGTCGCCGCCGAGGTCAACATCACCTACAAGGTGCTGTTCAACGACGCGGTGGCGATGACCGGCGGCCAGCCGCTCGACGGCAGTCTGACCGTGCCGCGGGTCGCACAGCAGCTTTTGGCCGAGGGCGTCGGCCAGGTGGTCGTCGTGTCGGACGAGCCCGACAAATACCCGCTCGGCACGGCCTTTCCGGGCGGCATGCCGGTGCGGCATCGCGACGATCTCGATGCGATCCAGCGCGAGTTGCGCGAGGTACCGGGCGTTACCGCGATCGTCTACGACCAGACCTGCGCCGCCGAAAAGCGCCGCCGCCGCAAGCGCGGCCGCTTCCCCGACCCGCCGCGCCGCGTCGTCATCAACGATCTGGTGTGCGAAGGCTGCGGCGATTGCTCGAAGACGTCGAATTGCGTTTCGGTGGTGCCGGTCGAAACCGAATTCGGTCGCAAGCGGGCGATCGATCAATCGAGCTGCAACAAGGATTTCTCCTGTCTCAAGGGGTTCTGCCCGAGCTTTGTGACGGTCGAGGGCGGCTCCTTGCGCAAGCGCAGCGCAGCGGCCCCCGCCGCAACCGAGGAGAGCCTGCCGCCCCTGCCTGAACCGGCACTGCCGGATGTTGGCGACGAGCCGTTCAGCATCCTGGTGACCGGCGTCGGCGGCACCGGCGTGGTGACGATCGGCGCTTTGCTTGGCATGGCGGCCCATCTTGAAGGCAAGGGCGTCTCGGTGCTCGACATGATGGGCATGGCGCAGAAGGGCGGTGCCGTGCTGAGCCATGTGCGCGTCGCCGGCAACCCGGAGGCGATCCACGCCGTACGCATCGGCTCCGGCAGTGCTCGGCTATTGCTCGGCTGCGACCTCGTTGTCGCGGCCGGCGCCGAGGCCTTGTCAAAGCTTCAGCCGGGCGTCAGCCGCGCTATCGTCAACAGCCACGAGACGATCACCGGCGATTTTACCCGCAACCCTGACCTCGCCTTCCCGAGCGGCGATCTGCGCGGCAACATCGTCGCCGCGGCGGGGCAGGGTGGCACCGAGTTCATCGACGCGACCCGACTCGCGACCGGGCTGCTCGGCGATTCGATCGCCACCAACCTGTTCATGCTCGGCTATGCTTATCAGCAGGGGCTGGTGCCGGTATCGGCCGACGCGATCGATCAGGCGATCGAACTCAACGGTGTCGCCATCGCGTTCAACCGCCGCGCCTTCGAGTGGGGCCGCCGCGCCGCGGTCGACCGCGCCTATGTCGAACAGTGCGCAGTGCCGCGCGACGCCGACCCCCCGAGCCATCATCTATCCGAGACGCTCGACGAGGTAATTGCCCGGCGAGTCGAATTCCTCACTCAATATCAGAATGCCCCTTACGCTGCCCGCTATGACAGCCGTATCCGGCGATTGCGCGACATCGAGATGGCCCGGATCGGCGGCAGCACTTCGGTGACCGAGGCGGCGGCGCGCTCCCTGTTCAAGCTGATGGCTTACAAGGACGAGTACGAAGTCGCCCGCCTCTATAGCGAAAGCGACTTCCTGCGGCGCGTCGCCGACCAGTTCGAGGGCGATTACCAACTGCGTTTTCACCTGGCGCCGCCGCTGCTGGCGGAACGCGACGCCACGACCGGACACCTGCGGAAGCGCGTTTATGGTCCGTGGATGCTCAATGCATTCCGCGGGCTCGCCAAATTGCGTTTCCTGCGCGGCTCGGCACTCGACGTATTCGGCCGAACCGCTGAGCGTCGTACCGAGCGCCGGCTGATCGCGGAATACGAGACGGTCCTCGACGAGATCGCCACCGGGCTGTCGCCGGATAACCATGCCGCCGCCGCCGCGCTGGCGGCGATTCCACTGGAAATCCGCGGCTTCGGCCACATCAAGGAAGCCAGTCTGCTCCGCGCTAAAGAGAAGGAGGCGGAATTGCTCGCGCATTTCCGCGCGCCACCGCCGCCGGCCCTGGCCGCTGCCGAATAGACATAAAGCGGGTATACAACGCCATATCGCTAAAGGGGGGCAAAGCTGTTGCTCGCGAAGATCGCTGTATCCTGCGCCGTGCTGGTTGCTTTTTGCGGGCAGGGCGCATGGGCGTGCCAGGCGACCAGCGGCGCGCCTATCCTCAACGAGAATTTCAAGACCCCCGATCCCGGTTGGGGGCCCCCCGATGAATCCGCCGCTTTCACCACCGCCGGACTGGTCCTGAAACCGCCGATCAACGGCAGCGCCTGGCGCTGGAACCCGAACTACTCCGCCGATAACCACGATCTCTGCGTCACCGTTGTCAATCCGTCGCCGCTTCCCGCGCGCGGCGATATCGGCGATGTCGGCGTGTGGTTCTGGGATCGTGACGCGCAGAATTTCTACACCGCGACTTTGTCGCTGGCGGGCACCGTCTCGGTCGATCGGCTGGTCAACGGGGCCTGGCAGACCGTCCTCGCCCCGACCGCGGCGGACGCGGTAAAGACCGCGGCGGGAGCCGAAAATCAGGTCGAGGTCGTCTTGCGCGGCAATGCCGGTACGTTTTACGTAAACGGGGCAAAGATCGGCGATTTCCGCGGCGAGCCACCGCCCAATGGCGGCGCGCCCGGGGTTTACGCCGAAAGCGGCGGCACCCCGGTTGCCTGGACCTTCTCCCAGGTGCAGCTCTTTTAAGTCTAGTTTTTGACCAAGGCGACATCTGGTTTGTTGGTGTCGTAGCGCAAAGGAATATTTAACCTTGTTCGGCTGTCATGCCGGGATATGCAGTCCCGTCGTGAGGCTTTGTCGATGCGCCTTTATTTGTTTCTGAGCCGCTCCCCTTGGCCAGCGAGCTATGTCGGCAAGTTTTTGCTTTGCAGCTTTCTGGGCGTCCATGTGCCGATGATCGGCGCCGTGCTGTATGTCCTTGCCGCCGGTAATCACGCGCTTTACGAATCGCTGGGAATCCTGGTCGCGCTATTGGTATCCACCGTGGTCGGCACCGCGGCGACTATGGGTGTCATCTACTCCCTGCTGGCCCCGGTTCGCGCGGCAGCGGGTGCCATGGACCATTACCTCGTCGACCGGGCATTGCCGCAATTGCCGGTGCGTCTGACCGATGAGGCGGGCGTGCTGATGGCTAACGTACAGGAGGGGCTGACGCGGCTCGATGCGGCGCTCGATGTCGCCCGCGATCAGGTCGAAACCACCACCCGTCACGCCCGCGACAAGTTTCAGCTGCTGTCCAGCCTCAGCCACGAATTGCGCACGCCGCTCAACCATATCATCGGCTTTGCCGAGATGCTGTCGAGCGAGGCGCTCGGCCCGCTGGGGCAGGCCCGCTATAAGGATTACGCGGGCGATATCGGCACCAGCGGCGGCTCTCTGCTCGAGTTGCTGCAGGCGGTGCTCGACCTGACCCAAACGGAGGCCGGCACAGTCGAGAGTGCGCCGGATCGCGTCTCGCTGAACTACGTGCTGCACGAGGCGGTAGCGCGGGCTCATCTCGCGGCCGAGGAGCGCGAGGTGCGTGTCGTGGTGCGTTGCAGCGGCGCCCAGTGGGTCAACGCGGATCCGCGCCTGTTGAAGCAGATACTGCTGCACGGCCTCAGCCTAGCGATCGACAATGCCGGCACCGGTCGCCAGCTCGAGGTCACGGTGGCCCCGCCCCAGATGGGTCAGGTGCGGCTTGAACTGGCGCATGGCGGCCCCGATTGGCGGCTCGACGACGTTCCGCCGGAGCTTCGGGATGGCAGGATCGGCCTCGCGCCGGTCACGACAGGGTTGTCGGCAATCGCGGTCGCCAGCCCGACGGCCTTGCGTCTGTCGCTACTGCGCTCGCTGGTCCTCGCGGCCGGTGGACAACTCGGTATCGGGACACCATCCGCGGGCGGCCGCTCCGTCTATGTCGACCTGCCCAACTTCGCCACTTCCGGCCAGCGCCACCCCGAAACCGTGGACCCCGTCGAACTGGTGGCTTAGCACCCGCGATAAGCGTAAAGCCCGTCCCGCCGAGTCTTAGCCGACACGCGGTCATAGACCGGCGGGCATCCGCCCGTACTGTTCTGCGGCGCAGCCGGTTTGACTGGTTGCAAAGGCGATCAGCCGCGCCAGCGCCGCCAGCCCATCGGTCAGCGCCGCCGGGCCCGGTTGCAAGATCAGCGGTGACTTGATCTCATGAATGGTGCCGGCGCGGACTGCCGGGAGTTGGTCGAAGCCGGGACGGGCGGCGACCTTCTCGGGGCGGTACTTCTTGCCGCACCACGACCCGATGATGATGTCGGGCCGCCGCTCGATGATCTCGGCCGCGGTGACGATGCGATCCCGCGCGCTTTTACCAGCGGCCCGGTCGGCGAAGATATCGGTGCCGCCGGCGATCTCGATCAGCTCCGATACCCATTTGATGCCGGAGATCATCGGCTCGTCCCATTCCTCGAAATAGACGCGCGGCCGCCGCGACAGGGAAGCGCTTTGCGCCCGCGCCGCGTCCATTCCAGCTTCCAAGCTCGCGGCCAGCCGATCCGCTTTGTCCGGTGCCCCGACCATCGCGCCCAGCAGGCGAACCATGGCGAGGATCTCGGCAATACTGCGCTGATTGAAGGCATGCACGGCAAGCCCATGGCGCACCAGCTCGGCGACGATATCGGCCTGGAGGTCAGAGAAGGTCAGGACGAGGTCGGGCCGCAAATCGAGAATCTTCGGAATGTCAGCCGAGGTGAAGGCCGACACGCGCGGCTTTTCGCGGCGCACCTGTGGCGGCCGCACGCAATAACCGGAGACGCCGACGATACGGTCCTGCTCCCCGAGCAGGTACAGCGTCTCGACCGTCTCCTCGGTCAGGCAGACGATGCGCTGCGGCGGAAACACGTCAGCCGCTTGCGTCTAGCTGGCGCGGGCCTCCTGGATCGCGCGCCAGACGCGCTCGGGGGTTGCCGGCATATCGATGTGGCGAATACCCAATTCCGACAACGCGTCAACCAGCGCATTCATCACCGAAGGGAGCGCGCCGGCGCAGCCGGCCTCGCCACAACCCTTGGCGCCGAGCGGGTTGGTGGTGGCCGGCACCGGGTGGCTGTCATGCGCGAAAAACGGCGTGTGCTCGGCCCGCGGCATCGCGTAATCCATAAACGAGCCGGTCAGCAGCTGCCCGTCGGCGTCATAATGCGTGCGCTCCATCAGCGCCTGGCCGATCCCCTGCACGATGCCGCCATGCGCCTGGCCGTCGACCAGCAGCGGGTTGATGACGACGCCGAAATCGTTGACGAAGCTGTATTTGACAACCTCGACACCGCCCGTGTCGGGATCGACCTCGACCTCGGCGATATGGCAGCCATTGGGGAAAGCCGAGGGCGGCCCGTCATAGATATCGGCGACGTCGAGGCTCTGCGGCAATTCCGGCGGCAGCGCCAGTCCGCCATGGATTTGCGCCGCCAGTTCCATCAGCCCGACCGAGCGATCGGTGCCGCCGATGACAAACCGGCCGCTGCGGAATTCGAGATCGGCCGCGGCAGCCTCCAGCACGTGCGCGGCGATCTGTTTGCCCTGTTCGACGACCTTGCTGCTGGCGCCGATGATCGCGTTGCCGCTGACGATCATCGATTTCGAGCCGCCGGTACCACCGCCGGCGATCAGTTCGTCGCTGTCGCCCTGCAACAGGCGGATGCGGCGGAACGGGATGCCGAGCCGCGCCGCCAATACCTGCGCAAAAGGCGACGCATGACCCTGTCCGTAATCGAGCGTACCGGTGATGATCGTGACGTCACCGTTGGCTTCAAAGCGGATG
>JAFAYW010000172.1 GCA_019240125.1 Alphaproteobacteria bacterium | reverse complement strand
TGCAGATGGCCAATACGAGGTTGAGTTTGTCGACGAAGAAGGCCGCACCTATGCCTTGGAGGCGCTCGACGGCAGTCAGTTGATGGTACTGCGGTACCGGCCAGAACACGCGGCTTAGCCGAATGGCTACCGCGAGCGCCGGGCCGCTACTCTCCGTCCGCAACCTCGTCAAGCATTTTCCGGTCAAGAAGGGGCTGTTTCAGCAGACCGTCGGGCAGGTCCACGCGGTGGACGGCATCTCGTTCGATATCGGCGAAGGCGAGACGTTGGGCCTCGTCGGCGAAAGCGGCTGCGGCAAGTCCACCGCCGGCAAGACCATCCTCAAGCTGCTTGAGCCGACTTCCGGCGAAATCCGCGTCAAGGGCGAGCGGATCGACGCGCTGTCGCGCGCCGAGATGCGGCCGTATCGCCGCGAATTGCAGGTGGTATTTCAGGACCCCTATTCGTCCCTTAACCCGCGTCTCAACATTCGCGACGTGATTGCCGAGCCGCTGAAGAATTACGGCATCGCAAGCGGCAGCGCGCTCGACGAGCGGGTCGAGAGCCTCGCCGCCAAGGTTGGTCTAAGGGCCGAGGCGCTCGACCGCTACCCGCACGAATTTTCCGGCGGCCAGCGCCAGCGCATCGGCATCGCCCGCGCGCTGGCGCTCAACCCCGGCCTGATCATCTGTGATGAGCCGGTGTCGGCGCTCGACGTGTCGGTGCAGGCGCAGGTCATCAACCTGCTCGGCGACCTGCAGAGGGAGTTCGGCCTCTCCTATCTGTTCATCGCGCATGACATCGCGGTAGTCGAACACATCAGCCACCGCATCGCGGTGATGTATCTCGGCAAGATCGTCGAGATCGCCGACCGCACCTCGCTGTTCGCCCAGCCGCAGCACCCCTATACCGAGGCCCTGCTGTCCGCGGTACCGGTGCCCGACCCCGATGCCGCGAAGAAGCGCATCATCCTGCGCGGCGACGTGCCGAGCCCGATCAACCCGCCCTCCGGCTGCCGCTTCCGCACCCGCTGTCCCTATGCCTTCGACCGCTGCACGACCGAGGAGCCGCAGCTCCAGGAGGTCCGCCCCGGCCATCGCGCCGCCTGCCACCTGCGCGACCGCGGCCCCGCCCCCCCGATGCAGCCGTGAACCGACCCTGCGCGGAGGCCATTGCGCGTGGCCATCTGAATCTGCTGTAGAGCAGCCTTCTCTCACTTCTCTCGGTCGGTCTCGATGCGCACGATCAACATCCTCGGCCTGCAGCGGATCAGCCCGCGTGACCTTGCGAAAGTCGAGGCCACCGACGCGGCGATCCGTTACGTCGATGCGGCCGGCTGGTTTGATGGCGAGATCCGCGAGACGTGGCCGGAATACACCGCCAACCGCTTTCTGCCCCCCGACGCCACCGGCCAGGGAACGCGCGAGGAGCGCGACCGTATGCTGGCCGAGGCGGAGGTGATTGTCGGCGGCTGGCCGTTTCCGCTCGATCTGCGATCGCGCGCGCCGCAGCTCAAATGGCTGCATCAACGGCAGGCTGGGGCCAGCAACCTGATCGGCAGCGATCTCTGGGGCAGCGACGTCGTCGTCACCACGTCGCGGGGCGCCGCCAACCCGCTGCCGATCGCAGAATACGCGGTCGCCGGCATCATGCATTTCGCGATGGGGCTGCACCGGGCCGCGATCGACCGCGAGGCCGGCCGGTTCGACCACCGCGCCTACCGCTCGTGGCTGCTGCAGGGCAAGACGGTCTGTGTTATCGGCGCCGGTGGTATCGGGCAGGAGGTCGGGCGGCTATGCGCCGCGCTCGGCATGCGCGTCATCGGCACGCGCCGCCAGCCCGGCGGGGCGCTGCCGGAAGGATTCAGCGAGATCAGCGGCCCCGACCAGCTCGATGCGTTGCTCGCGGCGGCCGATGTCGTCGCGGTGTGCTGCCAGTGGACGCCCGAGACCACCGGCCTGATGAATCACACCCGGTTTACCGTGATGAAGCCCGGCGCGATCCTGGTGAATGTCGCGCGCGGCGAGATCATCGACGAAAACGCCCTGGCCGACGCGCTGGCGCGGGACCGGCTGCGTGGCGTGGTGCTCGACGTGTATGTCGGCGAATTCGACCATCCGCCGCCGGAGCGGCTGTGGTCTGATCCACGCGTGCTGATAACCCCGCATATCTCCGGCTGGAGCGATGCCGAGATCCACGGCGGCGTCGATGTGTTCTGCGACAATCTTCGCGCGTACAGGGAGCGGCGTCCGTTGCGGAATGTGCTCGATTGGGAGCGCGGCTACTAGCTATAAACGGGCGCTATAAGCCCCTGGGGAAGAACGCGGAGAAAGAGGATGAAGCGGAGTTTTCTCGCCACCTTTTGTGCGGCGGCACTGGCGGCGGGAGGTGTAGCCTATGCCCAGGCGCCAAAGCCGGCCGCGCCGGACACGATCAAGATCGGCGTCCTCAACGACATGTCGAGCCTCTACGCTGATAATGGCGGCCCCGGCTCGGTCGCCGCGGCCAAGATGGCGGTCGAGGATTTCGGCGGCGCGGTGCTCGGCAAGAAGATCGAGATCATCAGCGCCGACCACCAGAACAAGCCCGATCTTGGCGCCTCGATCGCCCGGCAATGGTTCGATAGCGAAGGCGTCCAGATGATCGCTGACGTCCCGACATCGAGCGTCGGGCTGGCGGTGCAGGAGGTCGCGCGTGCCACCAACAAGGTTGTCATCAATTCCGGCTCTGCGACGTCCGATCTGACGGGAAAGGCCTGCGCAGCAACCGGCTTGCACTGGGTCTACAACACCGTCGCCCTGGCCAACGGCACCGGCAGCGCCGTGGTCAAGGCGGGCGGCGACACCTGGTTTTTTATCACCGCCGATTATGCTTTCGGCCATGCACTGGAGCGCGACACGACCGCGGTCGTGCAGAAGGCCGGCGGCAAGGTGCTGGGCGCGGTCAACGTGCCACTCAACAACTCGGACTTCTCGTCGTTCCTGCTGCAGGCGCAGGCGTCAAAGGCAAAGATCGTCGGGCTCGCCAATGCCGGCGGCGACATGCAGAACTCTGTCAAGCAAGCCGCCGAGTTCGGCATCGTCAGCGGCGGCCAGAAACTGGCGGGGCTGCTCGCCTTTGTCGCCGACGTGCACAGCCTCGGCCTGCCGATCGCACAGGGGCTGCAATTGACCGAGTCGTTCTACTGGGACCAGGACGACCAGACCCGCGCCTGGTCGAAAAAATTCTTCGACAAGATGCACAAGGAGCCGACCATGGAGCAGGCCGGCGTCTACTCGTCGGTCTTGCACTACCTCGAAGCCGTCAAGGCGACCGGCAGCGTCGATGGCCCAACCGTGGTCAAAGAGCTGAAGTCCAAACCGATCAACGATTTCGTGATCCGCAACGGGCATTTCCAGGAAGACGGGATGCTCGTGCACGACATGTACCTCTACGAGGTCAAGAAGCCGAGCGAGTCGAAAGGCGAATGGGACCTTTACAAGCTCATCGCCACGATCCCCAGCGACCAGGCCTACAAGCGCCCCAGTGGCAATGAGTGCCCGCTGGTCAAGGGCTGATGCCCCTCGCCCTGTCTCTCTCCCCGCAAGCGGCGCAAGCGGGGCAAGGTGCGCAGGGTGAAGCGGTTTTTTCTTCCACCCCTCCGAATGGCGGAATGCAGGTGGCGCGCGCGGCTATCTTCTCCCTCTCCCCGCCCGCGGGGAGAGGGCTGGGTGAGGGGCAGACTGATGCACTATCGGGGCGCCCGGTGCATTGACACAGTGCAGCGACGCTCCTATGGTCCGCGCCCTGCTGAAAAGCAGGTGCCATACCTCCTATATTGGAGACGGCCGGTCCGCGAGTGTCGCGCACCGGCCTGATGTCTATTGAGGAAACGGCATGTTCGACAGTCTGAGCGATCGCCTGAACGATGTCTTCGACAAGCTGCGCCGCCGCGGTGCGCTGACCGAAGACGATGTCGGCACCGCCTTGCGCGAAATCCGCCTCGCGTTGATAGAGGCGGATGTCGCGCTGCCGGTGGTGCGCGACTTTATCAAGGTGGTTCGCGAAAAGGCGGTCGGCCAGGACGTCGTCCGATCGGTCACACCGGGCCAGATGGTCGTCAAGATCGTGCACGATCACCTCGTCGAGGTGCTCGGCGGCGGTGACATCCGGCGCGGCGACGGGCTCGACCTGAATGCGACACCGCCGGTGGCGGTGATGCTGGTCGGGCTGCAGGGCTCCGGCAAGACCACGACCTGCGCCAAGATCGCGCTGCGCCTCAAGAACCGCGACCGCAAGAAGGTGCTGATGGCGTCGCTCGACGTGCAGCGCCCGGCGGCGCAGGAGCAATTGGCGCAGCTCGGCCGCCAGATCGGTGTCACGACACTGCCGGTCGTACCCGGCGAGCGGCCGGTCGCGATCACCCATCGGGCGCTCGAAACAGGGCGCCGCGAAGGTTACGACGTGGTGATGCTCGACACCGCCGGCCGATTGCACGTCAATGAGGAATTGATGCTCGAAGTCGCAGCGGTGCGCGAGGCCGCGACGCCGCACCAGACGATCCTCGTCGCCGATGCGATGACCGGCCAGGACGCGGTCAATGTCGCGCAGGCGTTTGGCGAGCGCGCCGGCATTACCGGTATCATCCTGACACGCGTCGATGGCGATGGACGCGGCGGCGCGGCCTTGTCGATGCGCTCGATCACCGGCAAGCCCATCATCATGCTCGGCACCGGCGAAAAGATCGACGCGATCGAGCCGTTCTACCCCGAGCGCATCGCCGGCCGCATCCTCGGCATGGGCGACGTTGTCAGCCTCGTCGAAAAGGCGGCGGAAACCGCCGATCAGGAAGAGGCCGAAAAGCTCGCCCGCAAGATGCAGAAGGGCGAGTTCGACCTCGACGACCTCGCCGGCCAACTCCGCCAGATCCGCCGCATGGGCGGCATGTCGGGCATGCTCGGCATGTTGCCGGGGGTCGGCAAGATCAAGAAGCAGCTCGACGACGCCAATATCGACGAAAGCATCATCAAGCGGCAGGAAGCCATCATCGGCTCGATGACCAAGATGGAGCGGCGCAACCCGAAACTGCTCAACGGCTCGCGCCGCCGCCGTATCGCCACCGGCTCCGGCAGCTCGGTGCAGGACGTCAACCGCCTGCTGAAGCAGTACCAGGACATGGCGGGCATGATGAAAAAGATGAAAAAGCTCGGCCAAAAGGGGCTGATGCGCCACGGCCTGTCAGCGCTGATGCCGCAGGGCTTTGGCCGATAATCAAGGGCGAGCGGAGCGAGCCAACCATTTTACATAATGAGACGGTGAGACAGTTAGGTGCCGCGCGACACAGGGATCTCACTGTCTCACCTCCTCATTGTGAACATTTCTGATCGGCTTCGCCGATCGCAGGACGAAGGAAAGATTGAATGTCGTTGAAAATCAGGCTGGCGCGCGGTGGCGCGAAAAAGCGGCCGTTCTACAGTATCGTCGTTGCCGATACGCGCAGCCCGCGCGATGGACGCTTTATCGAAAAACTCGGCACCTACAACCCGATGCTGGAACGCACCCACGCCGACCGCGTCACCTTGAAGGAAGAGCGCATCCGCCATTGGCTCGGAGTCGGCGCATTGCCGACCGAGCGGGTCGAACGATTCCTCGGGGATGCGGGCATCATGCCAAAGCCCGAGCCGCGCAAAACCCCGAGCAAGTCGGCCCCCAAGGCCAAGGCGCAGGAACGCGCCAAGGCCGCCGAGGAAGCCGCCGCGGCGGCCACCGGCTGACCCCCAACTGGCAGTGCTGGATTAGCAGCGCATCATGAACAGGCAAGGCATCGACGGTACGGTCTCGGCTCCGGTCGAGCCGAAGCACGGTGCCCGCCGCTCACCCCAACCCTCTCCCCGCGGCCGCGGGGAGAGGGAGGGACCCGGCCCGCAAGGCTGGGAGGGTGAGGGGCAGGCGCAGGCGCTTGCCCCTGTCATGGCTGATAAGCGTCTCTGCGTCGGCGTGGTTACCGGTGCGCATGGCGTCCGTGGCGCGGTGCGCATCAAGAGCTTTACCGCCGAGCCGGAGGATGTCGCCAGCTATGGCCCGGTCGAGGATGAGCGCGGCCAGCGACACTTCGCGTTGCAGCTGATCGGCGAGGCAAAAGGCGTGGTGGTCGCCCGCATCCCCGGTGTCGATGATCGCGATAAGGCCGAGGCGATGCGCGGAACCCGCCTGTATCTGCTGCGCGCCGCGTTGCCGCCGACCGATGAGGACGAGTTCTACCATGCCGATTTGATCGGCCTCGCCGTCTGCCTCGGTGACGGCACGCCGGTCGGTACGGTGCGCGCCGTGCATGATTTCGGCGCCGGCGACACGCTGGAGATCGAGCGGCCGATCGGCCAGCCGGTGATGGTGCCGTTTACCCGCGCGGTCGTGCCGGTCGTCGATATCGCCGGCGGTCGCCTCGTGATTGATCCGCCACCAGGACTGCTCGCAGCAGTGCCGGAGGATCAGGCGGAAGCGGAAGCTGTGTCGGAGTCCGCGGCATGAGCTGGTGGGCGACGGTGCTGACGATCTTCCCGGAAATGCTGCCGGGGCCACTGGCCTATTCGCTGGCCGGGAAGGCGTTGTCGGCCGGGATCTGGGCCCTGGAAACGGTGGACATCCGCGATTTCGCGCGCGATAAACACCGCTCTGTGGATGATGCGCCGTTTGGTGGCGGGCCGGGGATGGTGATGCGGCCCGATGTCCTAGACGCGGCGATTGCCGGCGCGAATGGCAGTGGCCCTCTGATCCTTCTGTCGCCGCGCGGCCGCCCTCTCGACCAGCAACGCGTGCGCGGCCTGGCCGATGGGCCGGGCGTCACACTGATCTGCGGCCGCTTCGAGGGCATCGATGAGCGTGTGCTCGAGGCCCGCGCGGTTGAGGAGGTCAGTCTCGGCGATTTCGTTTTGTCAGGCGGTGAGCCGGCGGCGATCGCGTTGCTCGACGCCTGCGTCAGGTTGCTGCCGGGGGTGCTCGGGTGTCCCGAGACGCTGGCGGAGGAGAGTTTCGCGGAAGGTCTTCTCGAATACCCGCACTACACCCGGCCGCAGCTCTGGGACGGGCGCGCGGTGCCGCCGGTGCTGGTGTCGGGCGATCATCAGCGGGTGCGCCAATGGCGGCGCGCCGAGGCGGAGCGGATAACACAACAGCGCCGGCCCGATCTGTGGCGGCGTCAGACGGCACAAAGAGCCACCGTCAGGCAAACGGCGATGGCGATCGATGAGGTGGAACAATGAACATATTGCAGCAGATTGAGGCGGAGCAGGTCGCGAAACTGGTCGCCGACCGCGCCGTGCCGCCGTTTCAACCCGGCGACACGGTTAAGGTGAGCCTGCGCATTGTCGAAGGCGATCGCGAGCGTATCCAGGCCTTTGAGGGCGTGTGCATCGCGCGCCGCAATGCCGGGCTCAACTCGAACTTCACCCTGCGCAAGATTTCCTACGGCGAGGGTGTCGAGCGCGTGTTCCCGCTGCATTCGCCGCGCATCACCGCGATCGAGGTGGTGCGGCGCGGCGCCGTGCGGCGCGCCAAGCTCTATTACCTGCGCGAGCGCCGCGGCAAGTCGGCCCGTATCGCCGAACGGTCGCGTGAAGATAACCGCCGCGAGCGTAGTCCGACGGCCGAAGCGGAAGCCTGAGACCCATCTCGCCGCCGGGCTTTGAGCTTGGTGGGGTTGGCTTTGTGAATGGCTGCGAGTAGCGGCGGGTGTTTTCGATACCAGTATAAGATTTGATCTTAACTGGTATCGAGCCGGCTCCTATGGTGCTGTGGTCTGGAAATACGGCACCGCTCGCCGCTCGAATTTGAGGGAGCAGACGCATGGCTCAGCCGCGCACGTTGTTCGATAAGATCTGGGATGCCCATGTGATCGGCCCGGCCGGCGAGGGCACCTATCTCCTCTATATCGATCTCCACCTCTGCCACGAGGTCACGACCCCGCAGGCTTTCGAGGGCCTCAAGATGGCGGGCCGCAAAGTGCGCCGGCCCGATGCGACGATCGCGGTCGCGGACCACAACATCCCGACCAGCAACCGTGCCGCCGGCATCGACGAGCCCGAATCCAAGCTCCAGGTCGATACGCTTGAACGCAACGTCGTTGAATTCGGCGTCCCCTATATCCCGATCGACAGCATCAATCAGGGCATCGTCCACATCATCGGCCCGGAAATGGGCCTGAGCCAGCCCGGCATGACGATCGTCTGCGGCGACAGCCACACTGCGACGCATGGCGCGCTGGGCGCGTTGGCCTTTGGCATCG
Organism: Alphaproteobacteria bacterium; assembly: GCA_019240125.1. Classification (GTDB taxonomy): domain Bacteria; phylum Pseudomonadota; class Alphaproteobacteria; order ATCC43930; family CGMCC-115725; genus DATARH01. The sequence goes on along the minus strand of JAFAYW010000172.1, from coordinate 31,172 downwards.
GCACGTCGGAGGTCGAGCATGTGCTGGCGACCCAGACGCTGATCCAGGCGCATGCGAAGAACATGCTGGTTGAGGTCAATGGCGGTCTCGGCGCCGGGGTCAGCCCCAAGGATGTCGTGCTGGCGATCATCGCCAAGATCGGCACCGCGGGCGGCACCGGGCACATCATCGAATTTGCCGGCAGCACCTTCCGCGACATGTCGATGGAAGGCCGCATGACGGTCTGCAACATGGCGATCGAGTCGGGCGCCCGCGCCGGCCTCGTCGCGCCGGACCAGACCACGTTCGACTATGTGAAGGGCCGCATGCACGCGCCGAAGGGCGCCGCGTGGGAGCAGGCGCTTGCCTATTGGAAGAGCCTGCCGAGCGATCCGGGCGCCAAATTCGACAAATCCACGCGCCTCGACGCCGCCGATATCGCGCCGCACGTCACCTGGGGCACCAATCCCGAGCAGGCCGCGCCAATTACCGGCCGCGTGCCCGATCCAGCCGAGGTCGCGGACCCGATGCAGCGCGCCGCGATGGAACGCGCGCTGCAATACATGCAGCTCAAGCCCAAGACCCCGCTGGTCGAGGTGCCGATCGAGCGCGTCTTTATCGGTTCCTGCACCAACAGCCGCATCGAGGATCTGCGCGCCGCCGCCGCGATCGCCAAGGGCCGCAAGGTGGCCGAGGGCGTGCGCGCGATGATCGTGCCGGGCTCGGGCCTGGTGAAGCATCAGGCGGAGGAAGAAGGGCTCGACCGCATCTTCCTCGAAGCCGGTTTTGAGTGGCGCGAGCCGGGCTGCTCGAATTGCATGTCGATGAACAACGACCGCGCCGAGAACGGCGAACGCATCGCCTCGACTTCGAACCGCAATTTCGAGGGCCGCCAGGGCAAGAACGCCAAGACTCATCTGGTCGGCCCCGCCATGGCCGCCGCCGCCGCGGTCACGGGGCGCCTGACGGATGTGCGCCAGCTAGGGTAAACTGGCGCCGATTGGCTGAGCACGGGAATTCGAGCATGACGTTGATGCTCGCTAAGACCTATTCGGCCTTCAAAGCCGCCGGTGTCGATGACGATCAGGCACAGGCGGCGGCCGAGGAATTGGCGGCGTTTGAGGCTCGCTTCACCTCGATCGGCAACGAAATCTCCCACATAGACGGCAAGATGACGTCGATCGATGGGAAGATCACCGTGCTGATGTGGGCTGTCGGTATAAATGCCGCTGCTACGATTGCGATTTTGGGCGTTCTGTTGCGCCACGGTTGATCCGGGAGGGAAGCTGAAATGGAAAAATTCACGCAGTTGACCGGGGTCGCGGCGCCGATGCCGATGATCAATATCGATACGGACAAGATTTTCCCGGCGATCCATCTGCGCACGATCAAGCGCACCGGCCTCGCCAAGCACCTGTTCGAGGAAATCCGGTTTCGCGCCGACGGATCGGAAAACCCGGATTTCGTGCTGAACCAGGGGCCTTATCGCAAGGCGCAGATCATTGTTGCCGGCGACAATTTCGGCTGTGGTTCAAGCCGCGAGCACGCACCCTGGGCGCTGACCGATTTCGGTATCAAATGCGTCATCGCGCCGAACTTTGCCGACATCTTCTACAACAACTCGTTCAAGAACGGGTTGTTGCCGATCGCACTGCCGCAGGAAATCGTCGATCAGTTGATGGATGACGCCAAGAAAGGCGGCAATGCGGTGCTGACCGTCGATCTTGAATCCCAGACGATTTCGCGGCCGGACGGTGAGGTCGTCCATTTCGAGATCGACCCGTTCCGCAAACATTGCCTGCTCAACGGCCTCGACGATATCGGCCTGACGGAGCAGCAGGACGACGCCATCGCCAGCTATGAGGCGAAGAACCGGCAAACTCGGCCGTGGGTCTTCGATATGGTCAAGGCCGCGGAGTAACCCTCCACCAGCCGCATTAGCGACCTTTGACCCGGCGCCGGCGCGGGAGCGCGCTCGGCCGTTGCTAAAGTTCCGAGACCGCCCGCGCTGACTGCGTCTCGAGTAGCGACGACCGGCAACAATGCCGGTCGCCGCCATCATCGGCGCGGCGGGGCTAGCGCAGCATCGGCTCGTAAGTGTCGAAGGAGGCCAGGCACTCCTGGCGCAATTCCGGGATGAAGCGGATCGGGCCACATTCCTTACGCATGCGATACGCGCGGAAGCGCGGGCTTACCTGCAACAGACGATCATAATAGGCGGACCGGGCAAGGTTTTGCGCCGGGCTCTCGACCCACCAATGGTGATGATAGTAGTGGTGGTGGTGGATCGTGTATCGCATGCCAGCGGCGTTGGCTGAGCCGGCTGTTACCGCGACCACCGCGGCGGCTGCGGCCAATTTAACATACCGATGCATGGTTTTCTCCTCTGGGGGGAAGGATAGTGCTGCTTATTAAAGCATTACGATCAACAGCGGTCACGGCGTTATGTTCTCGTAACAGCTGATTATATCGCGGGACGTTGCCGTTTTCGGCGATCGGGGGTACTGAGGCGGGATACCACGTCCCGCCGCGTATCAGGCGCGGTAAAAGGGGCGGTCGCCTTTCACGGTGACGCGGAAGCCATGCCGGCGCTGCGGGAAGTAATCCCACATGGCATGGTGCTGCACGCTGCGGTTGTCCCAGAACGCGACCGAATTGGGCTGCCAGCGAAAACGGCACTGGAATTCCGGAGTTTCACAATGCCGGTACAGCATCTGCAGGATGGCGTCGCTTTCAAGACGGCTCAGCCCCTTGATCGCGGTCGTAAAGTTCGGGTTGACGAACAGCGCCTTACGGCCGGTCACCGGATGCGTGCGCACTACCGGGTGCTCGGCGCGCGGAAAGCCGCCTTCCGGCACCCCATAGCCGAACCGGCCGCGATATACCGGCTCACCGTCATGAAGCGCGACCAGCCCCTCGACCAGCCGCTGCATCGGCGGCGACAGCTTGTCATAGGCGGCATACATGCTGGCGAACAGCGTGTCGCCGCCCTCCGGCGGCACCTCGGTCAGATAGAGGATGCTGCCCATCGGCGGGTCGGCGTCGCAGGACACATCCGAATGCCATTCCTCGCCGGCAACATGTTTTGAGTTTTCGTCGGCATGGATGGTCAGGATTTCGGGGTGGCCTTCCGGCGAGTGGCGCGATGCGGGATGAACCGCCAGATCGCCGAACATGCGGCCGAACGCCTTATGCTGATCGTGTGTCAGATGCTGGTCGCGAAAGAACACCACCTGGTTTTCCATCAGCGCGTCATGTACTTCCTGGAATTGCTGGTTGCCGAGCGGACGCGACAGGTCAACCCCGGCAATCTCGGCGCCGATATGCGGCGTCAGCTTTTTGACCTGAATGGTCTGGTAGGTCATCGGGGGGCTTCCTTCTTCCGCACTCTCATTCAAATTGTCATTGCGAGCGCAGCGAAGCAATCTCGGGGAACATTCGCACCGTCGAGATTGCCGCCGCGCCTGCGGCGCCTCGCAATGACCGCAGTTGGGAGAGGACACGGGGCATGCCGCGCAAGCAGCTATCGGTCGAAACCGTGGCGGAGGCGTATCTAGCGCTGCTGGCGGATCGCGGCATCGAGTACCTGTTCGCCAATGCCGGTACCGACTTCGCGCCGATTGTCGAGGCCTATGCAAGAGCGGCGCACACCGGGATGGCGGCGCCGAAGCCGCTGCTCGCGACGCATGAGAACCTGGCGATGTCGATGGCGCATGGCTATGCCGTGGTATCCGGTAAGGTACCGGCAGTGATGGTGCATGTCAGCGTCGGCACCGCCAATGCGCTGTGCGGCGTGCTCAATGCGGCGCGCGAAAATGTGCCTGTGCTGTTCACCGCTGGCCGCTCGCCTTTAACGGAAGAGGGCCTGGAAGGGTCACGCGACACCTACATCCACTGGGCGCAGGAAATGTACGACCAGGCCGGCATGCTGCGCGAGATGGTCAAGTGGGAATACGAGCTGCGCGACGGCGTGCAGCTCGAAACCGTGATCGATCGTGCGCTGACGATCGCGACGAGCCCGCCCGCCGGCCCGGTCTATCTGTCGTTGCCACGTGAGGTCCTGGCCGCGCCGTCGTCGGATTTCACCTACGATTCCCCATCGCGCAGGGCTGCTGCCTCGGCGCCGGCGCCGGATGAAACGACGCTGGCCGAGGCGGCCGCGATGCTCGCCGCCGCCAGACGCCCACTGATCATCACCGCCGATGCCGGGCGCGACATCGCGGCGGTACCGGCGCTCGCGTCCTTTGCCGAGCGCTTCGCGATCCCGGTAGTCGAACATCGCCACCGCTATCTGAACCTGTCGGCGGACCATTCCTGTCATCTCGGCTACAACCCGGCCCCGCTGCTTGATGACGTCGATGCGATCCTGGTCATCGAGTGCGATGTGCCGTGGGTGCCGAGCCGCAAGGCGCCGCCGCCCGCATGCCGGATCATCCATGCCGGTGTCGATCCGCTGTTCAGTCGCTATCCGATCCGTGGCTTTGCCGCCGATATCGCGATCACGGCTGCGCCTCGCCTCGTATTGCCACGCCTCGCGGCTGCGCTCGAGCCGCTCGCGGCTCAGGCAGATATCGCCACGCGCCGAATCTGGATGGAGGAGCGGCGCGCGGCACAGCAGGCGGAATGGGGTCGCCACCGCAACGAGGCTGCTGACCTGCGGCCGCTCAGCCCGATCCACGTCAGCACCTGCCTCGCCGCGGCGCGTGACCCCGGCGCGATCATCGTCAACGAATACACGATGATGCCGGAGCATTGCCCCTCGACCCGCGCCGGCAGCTTTTTCGGGTCGAGCCCGGCCGCCGGCCTCGGCTGGGGCGCCGGCGCCGCGCTCGGGGTCAAGCTGGCGGAACCCGATCGGCAGGTCATCGCCGTGCTGGGCGACGGCTCCTACCTCTTCTCCAACCCGGTCGCGGTGCATCACGCCGCGACGATGCATCGCCTGCCGGTACTGTTTGTCGTGGTCAATAACGCGATGTGGGGCGCGGTGCGGCGCGCCACACTCGGCATGTACCCACAGGGCGAGGCGGCCCGCAGCAACCGCCCACCCTTTATCGAACTGGAAGATCTGCCAGCCTTTGAGCAGGTCTGCGCCGCGGCGGGCGGCTATGGCGAGCGGGTCGAGGACCCGGCCGAACTGCCCGGCGCGCTGCAACGCGCTCTGCACGCGGTCACCATCGAAAAGCGGCAGGCACTGCTCAATGTGATCTGTCAAGGGACGGGCGGTGGCTGAAATCCTGGATTATTCGCCGCCGGCGCCTTAAGTAACTCGCGCACATACGCGCATTTCAACGCGGCGCGGAGCCTCGATTTGAGTTTGGATAGGACGCTGGATTACTCGCACTGCAACTGCTTCGCGATCCGCTCCGCGGCGCGCCATGTAACGCAGTTCTATGATCATGTGCTGGCGCCGATCGGGCTGCGGGTGACCCAATACGGGATCCTCAGCCGATTGCGGCGTGGCGGTCCGATGACGATCAATACGCTCGCTGCGGCGCTTGTCATGGACCGCACGACGCTCGGCCGCAACATCCTGCCCTTGGAGCGTGACGGGCTGATCGAGGTCGTCGCTTCCCCGGCCGATCGCCGCCGCCGCGAGTTACGCCTGACCCCGGCCGGCGCCGAGAAATATCAGCAGGCCTATCATTGCTGGGTTGAAGCGCAGAGCCGCTTCGACACAGTGTTTGGCGACGACCGCGCCGAGCACCTGCGCGGCCTGCTGCGCGAGGTCGTCGGCAGCGAGTTCGTCGCGCCCGCGTAAGCCTATCCCGCGACCGCCGCGGCGTCGTCGATCGTCAATTGCACCGCTTCGCCGCCGCGGTAATCGTCGCGGCGCAGATGGCCGGCGACGTGGATGGCGCGGCCGCGCGATGCGGTCAGAAACTGCCCCAACGGTGCGTCGGCGACCCGGAAAGCGATCGCATTGAGGCGGGCCGCGCCGAGCGGGTCATTCAGGGTAACGCGCATATGACCGGTGCCGACCGGCTCGGCCTGCGACACCAGAAGTCCGGCGAAGGCAAAGCGAGGCTCCGGATTGGCGGCACCAAACGGCGCCAACGCCTCGACGTGCCGGATCAAACCGCCGACCGCGCCGGCCGCCGATAGCGCGGCGTCGATCGCCAGTTCGGGCACCGGCGGCTCGCTGACGAAGCCATCCCCCAGCCGCTCGGCGAGAAAATCACGCAGCGCGCCCAGCTGGTCCAGCGCGACGGTGAACCCGGCTGCCATGGCGTGACCGCCGCCATTGATCAGCAACCCGGCCTGCCGCGCGGCGATCACCGCCTGCCCGAGCGCCTGCCCCGGCACCGAGCGTCCCGAGCCTTTTCCGACGCCGTCGCTGAGCGCCACGACGCAGGCCGGGCGCTCGTAGCGTTCCTTGAGCCGAGCCGCGACGATGCCGATGACACCGGGGTGCCAGCCCTCGGCCGCGGTAAACACCAGCGCCGGCGATTGCGGCCCGCCCTCGACCAGCTCGATGGCTTGGCGTACCGTCTCGGCCTCGATGTCGCGGCGCTCGCGGTTGAACGCGTCGAGCTGCTGCGCCAGTTCGGCGGCGAGGATCGGGTCGTCGGTCGAGAGAAGCCGGGCACCGAGATCGGACGCACCGACCCGGCCGCCGGCATTGACACGCGGCCCCAATACAAACCCAAGATGATAGGCGTCGAGCGTGGCGCCCACCCCACCGACCGCGGCCAGAGCGCGCAAACCCGGGTTGGCGGCGCGGCGCGCGACGCGCAGCCCCTGCGACACCAGCGCGCGATTGAGACCCTTCAATGGCACCACGTCGCACACCGTGCCGAGTGCCACGAGGTCGAGCCACTGCAACAGGTCCGGCTCGCGGCGCGCGGCATACCAGCCGGCATCGCGCAAGGCGCGGTTAAGTGCAACGACCAGCAGAAACGCCACTCCAACCGCCGCAAGCACGCCGTGCGGGCTGGTTTCATCGAGCCGGTTGGGGTTGATCAAGGCAAGGGCAGGCGGCAATAGCGGTTCGGTCACATGATGATCGACGACAATCACGTCGAGCCCGGCGTCGCGTGCCGCGGCCAGCGGCTCGTGCGCGGTGGCGCCGCAATCCACCGTCACGACGAGGCCGGCGCCTTCCTCCTTGAGGCGGCGCAGCGCCGGGGCATTCGGGCCATAGCCCTCGCGCAACCGGTCCGGCACATAGACCGCAGCGGTGGCGCCGATCGCCGCGAAAAACCGCAGCAGCAGGGCTGCGGCGGTCGCGCCATCAACATCGTAATCGCCGAACACGACGATCTTCTCGCCATCGCGCACGGCATGGGCGAGGCGGGCGACCGCCTCGCCCATATCGCGCAGATGGCCGGGGTCGGGCAGCAGGTCGCGCAGGCGCGGCGCCAGAAAGCCCGAGGCCTCGCCCGGTCCGATGCCGCGCTGGGTCAGCAATCGCGCGATAATATCGGGGACGCCGAGCTGGCCGGCAAGCAGCGCCGCGGCGCTGTCGTCGTTGACCGGTGCGCGCCAGCGGCGGCCACATACCGAGCGCTCGATACCAAGAAAAGCGGGTTGTTGCTGGATCACCGGGTCATCCTGGCGGGCGAAGGCCGCAAGATGAAGGGTGTGACCTGTGGGCCTTATATCAACTCGGCTTTCACACTACCCGTTGCTGTGTTGTGTCGACAAAACACTAGAATCGGTGAATGACGAGGCGCGACACACCGCCAACAGCAACAACAGAAGCACCGCCGGAAAGCCGAGCTGAACATGGGTCAGCATCTGTACCGGCTGCATGATTGCCGGGACGCTCCAGGCAAACAGCAGCACCTCGCGTTCGCCGCGCCGGAACCCCGAGCGCAGCCCGAGCAGTGCCAGCCAGGCCACCGCCGGCACTAGCCAGAGCAGGTCGTAATAGAACAGATAGGGCGAGACCAGCAGAGAGCCAGTCATCAGGCTAGCTGTCTTGGCCTCGAACGGCGCCGCGCGACGGCGCCATACCGACCAGACGCGGCCGGCGGCGAACACCGCGACGATTGCCTGTGCGACGCGCGCCGCTGCTACCGGGCCGCCCAGCGACAGCACGAAGACGTAAGGACTCGGCATCGTGTCCCACGGCACGGCGCCGGCGTCGGCCATCGCCTGGCTGACCGGAAGATGCGCGAGGAACGCCAACCAGCTCACCCAGCCGAACGCCGCGATGCTCGCGAACACCAGCGTTGCCACGGTGACGGCCGCGGCCGCGATCGCGCGCCAATGCCCGCCGGCCAGCAATGCGACCGGAAACAGCGGCGCCAGATGGGGTTTCAGCGCCAGCAGGCCGACCAATACGCCCGCCGCTACCGGCCACCGCTCCAGCCACAACAGGGCAAAGCCGGCAAGGGCCACGGTCAGGAACGCGTTCTGGCCGTCGAGCAGATTGAGGAGCGCGGCTGGCGCCGCGGCGGCGATCCAGAAGCGCCGGTCCGGTATGAGCCGCGGAATGAGCGCGGCGTAGAGCGCCGCCGTCGCGCTGAGGAACACCGCGAGCGCCACCGGGTACGGCATCAGTCCGAGCGGCGCGACCGCCAGCAGGAAGGTCGGCGGGTAATGCCATGGAAACCAGAACTCCGCCCGGAATGGCACCGCCGCATGCTGCACCGGCACGATCGCCTGCCAGTCGAACGCATCGGCGGCCTGGCCCGCCAGCGCCAGCCGCGCCGTGCTCCAATAAGCCATGAAATCGTAGCCCAGCGGCTTGCCGCGCGGATCGACCAGGTCGGGCAGGGATCGGATGGTCCAGACGGCCAGCACGATCGCGAAAATGCCAACGATAATCCATGAATAAGCGCGCACGCGCTCGGCATTGAGCCAATGCCCGCGCTGTCCCGTATTCGCCTCGGTATCCGGTGCCCAGGTCTGTGTCACGTGGAACAGCGTAGGGGGCGATCCTGAACATGTCGTCAATAAAACCTGCGCTTTTGCCGAGCCGGCGCCTTGACAGGGCGACGGGCTGCCGGTGCACTGTGTGGCCGAGTACGGGGCCCGAAGCCAATCAAGGCCCGCAGGAGGATCGTATGGCGACATTATCCGCCGAGCCGGTGGCGGCCGATTGGGTGTCATTCGACCCGGTCGCTGACGATTACGTTGCGCAGGTTCGCGAGCTGGCGCCGACGATCGCCGCGTCGGGCGAGGATATCGATCAGGCGCGCGAGATCCCGCCCGAGGTTATCGAGGAACTGATCGCGCGCGGCTTCTTCCGGCTGTTGCAGCCGCGCTCCCTCGGCGGCGCCGAACTATTGCCGTCGGAATACGTGCCCGTCATCGAGGAACTGGCCAAGGTCAACGCCAGCATCGCCTGGTGCGTCAACCAGAATTCCGGCTGTTCGATGACCGCTGCCTATCTCGAACCCGAGGTCGCGCAGGAAATTTTCGGCAGTCCGCATGGCATCCTGGCCTGGGGACCGGGGCCCGGCGAGGCGCGCGCGGTACCCGGCGGCTACCGGGTGACGGCGAACTGGTCGTTTGCCAGCGGCAGCCATCATGCCACTTGGCTCGGTTGCCATGTGCCGGTGCTGGAAGGGGATCGCGGCCCGCGCCTCAACCCGGATGGGACACCGGTGGTGCGCACAATGCTGTTTCCGAAATCGGAGACCGAATTTACCGATATCTGGCACACGATCGGCCTTCGCGGCACCGGCAGCGACAAATACGCGGTGCGCGACCTGTTCGTGCCTGAGCCCTTCTCGGTCAACGTATTGTCGCGCCGCGATCTGCCGGCGCACGAACCGGGCCTGCTCTACAAATTCAGCAGCCTCTCGATTTATGCCGCCGGGTTCGGCTCGGTGGCGCTCGGCATCGCGCAGGGTACACTCGAAGACTTCATCGATCTGGCGCATGACAAGATCCCGCGGGGCTCGCGCAAGACAATGCGCGACAACAACGTCACCCAGTCGCTGGTCGGGAAGTGCGAAGCCCGCCTCGCTTCGGCCCGCACCTGGCTGCGCTATTCGCTTGAGGCAATCACCGAGGCGGTGGATGCGCGCGGGCATATAAACCTCGACGAGCGCATGACGATCCGCCTTGCCGCGACCCATGCGATCCACACCTCGCTCGAAGTCGTCGATATTCTCTACCAGGCCGCCGGCGCGACCGCGATCTTCAACGTCAACCCGTTCGAGCGCCGCTTCCGCGACATCCACTCGGTCGCGCAACAGCTGCAGGGGCGGCAGCTGCATTTCGAGACCGTCGGGCAATACATGCTCGGCCTCGACCCGGATACCAGCTGGCTCTGAACTCTGCCAGGCGGCGCTAATTGCGCCGCCTGGTATATTCCGCGCGCAGATGATTGCGCAGGTGGACGGTACCGGCGGCGATATAGCCCCCATCGATGGCAATCTCGGCGCCATTGATAAAGCTCGACGCGTCCGAGGCGAGAAACAGCACCAGCTCGGCTGTTTCTTGCGGCATCCCCAGGCGGCCGAGCGGGATCGACATCGCCGCCGCCGCCTCGAACCCCTCGCCGCCGAGCCGCGCAAAGCTGGTCTCGGCGATGGTGCCGGGGTGGATCGAGTTGACCCGGATGTTCCACGGCGCGAATTGCAGTACCGCTGATTTGGTCAGGCCGCGCAGCCCCCATTTGCTCGCGGTATAGGCGGCATCGTCATACGCGGTCATGCCGGCGGTCGAGGACAGGTTGATGATCGAGCCGCCGCCGGAATCGCGCATCGCCGGCGCGGCGTGCTTCATGCCCAGCATCGCCCCGGTCAGGTTGACCGCCAGGGTGCGGTTCCAGGCCTCGAGCGTCGTCTCGATGACGCTTTGCCGGGCGATGATCCCGGCATTGTTGACCAAGACATGCAGCCCGCCAAACGCCGCGACGCTTGCCGCCACCGTCTCGATCCAGCCCGCTTCTTCCGCCACATCCTGCGCGCGAAACAGGGCCCGGCCGCCCTGTCCGGACAGACGCGCCGCCACCGCCTCGCCAGCGGCGGCGTCGATATCGCTCAGCATCACCGCCGCGCCCTCGCGCACGAACAATTCGGCGTCCGCCGCGCCCTGACCGGAGGCGGCACCGGTGATCAGCGCGATCTTGCCGGCCAGTCTGGTCATGCCTGCCTCCCTGCCTTTGTTCAGCCGCCGGCACTTTAGCAAACCCCCGCAACCAGCGAGAGGCGGGCGTATCCGATTGTCTTGCGTGCGCCGCGCGGGCTTGTGTTTCGGGGGCTCACGCGAAAGAGTGGGGCACCATCGAAGGAGAAGCCGATGCCGAATTTAGCCGCCAATCTCAGCATGATGTTTCAGGAGATCGGCTTTCTCGACCGCTTTGACGCGGCGGCACGGGCCGGGTTCAAGGGGGTCGAATTCCTCTTTCCCTACGAGCACCCGCCCGAGGTGATCGCCGAAAAACTCGAGCGCAACGGCCTGAAACTTGGCCTGTTCAACACGGTGCCGGGCGACTGGAGCAAGAACGAGCGCGGTCTCGCCGCCCAGCCGGGTCGCGAAGCGGAATTCCGCGCCGGCGTCGATAAGGCGATCACCTACGCCAAGGCCGCGAAATGCCCAAACCTGCACACCATGGCCGGGCTGTGGCCGGCGGGGCGCGACAAGGCGGAGGGCGAGCGCGTCTATATCGAAAATCTGCGCTGGGCCGCTGACCGGATGGCGCCGGAAGGGTTGAACGCGCTGATCGAGCCGATCAACACGCGCGATATCCCGGGCTATTTTCTTAACTACACACAGGACGCGCTGCGCATCATCGAAAAGGTCAAGCGTCCCAATCTGAAACTGCAGCTCGACCTGTATCACGTGCAGATCATGGAGGGCGATCTCGCGACCCACATCCGCGACCTCGCCGGGCATTACCCGCATGTCCAGATCGCCGGCAACCCCGGCCGCAATGAGCCGGATGTCGGCGAGATCAACTACCCCTTCCTGTTCGACCTGTTCGACGAGATCGGCTACACGGGCTGGATTGGCTGCGAGTATCGGCCAAAGGGCGACACGGTCGCCGGGCTCGGCTGGGCCCGGAAGTACGGTATCGGCGGTTAGCGTTTCGGCGGGGAGAGCGGGGCGCAGCTTACTCCCACCCCCACCCCCACCCTCCCCCGCAAGCAGGGGAGGGTGCTATTTTTGGGCAGATCGCATAGCGTTGCGACCACGCCGACGGGATCCCCTCTCCTGCTTGCGGGGGAGGGTGGGGGTGGGTAACGCAATCGCCAGCCCCAAGCGAGGACACAGACAATGCGGATCGTAATCACCGGCGGCTGCGGCTTTCTCGGGCGCCGGGTGGCGATGAAATTGCTCGCGGAGGGCAGCGCACTCGGCCCGGTCGATGAGCTGGTGCTGTTCGACAATGCGCTACCCGCGCTGCCGCTGCCGGAAGACAAGCGCGTACGGGTCGTAACCGGTGACATCGCCGATCGCGCTACCGTGGCGCAGCTGATTGCCCCCGGCACCGACGCCGTGTTCCATCTCGCGGCGATTGTCAGCGGTCAGGCGGAAGCCGATCCCGATCTCGGCTACCGGGTCAATCTCGACGGCACGCGGGCGGTGCTCGATGCGTGCCGCGCGCTCGGCAGCCAGCCGCGCTTGATCTTCGCCAGCTCGCTCGCGGTATACGGCGGCGCCCTGCCGCCCGAGGTGGGCGAGGAAACCGCGCTCATGCCGCAAAGCTCCTACGGCACCCAGAAGGCGATCGGCGAGTTATTGGTCAACGATTACAGCCGTAAGGGGTTTGTCGACGGCCGCGCCCTGCGATTACCGACCGTAGTGGTGCGGCCGGGTCTGCCGAACCGCGCCGCCTCAACCTTTGCCTCGTCGATGATCCGCGAGCCGCTGACCGGCCGCGATGCGGTTTGCCCGGTGACACCAGAGACGGTAATGGCATTGGCCTCGCCGCGCCGCATCGTCGCCGGGCTGGTGCACGCGTTGGGATTGCCGGGCGAGGCCTTTGGCGCGACGCGGGTCATGCAATTGCCGGGATTTTCGGTATCGGTCGGCGATATGGCGGCGGCGATGCGTCGCGCCGGCGGCGAGGCGGCCCATGCCCGCCTGCGCTGGCAGCCGGACGCGCAGATCCAGGCAATCGTCGGCAGCTGGCCGCGCGCGCTCGCCGCGCCGCGCGCGGAGGCGCTCGGCTTTGGCCGCGACCGCGATATCGACGAGGTGGTGCAGGCCTTTATCGAGGACGATATGGCGTTGCAGAAAACGCTGGTTGCCTGATTTCCGAACGCGTCAGGAGCGGCGCGGGTCGAGCGCGTCGCGCAACCCGTCGCCGAACAGGTTCAGCGAAAGCACCAGCGCGAAGATCGCCAAGCCCGGCCAGATCGCCATCCACGGCGCCTGCGACAGGAAGTTCTTAGCCGTATTAAGCATGCTGCCCCAGCTCGGGTCCGGCGGCTGCTGTCCGAGGCCGAGAAAGCTGAGGCTGGCCTCGGCGATGATCGCCGCGGCACTGGCGAGCGTCGCCTGCACCAGCAGAGGCGGCACGATATTTGGCAGGATGTGTCGCAACAGGATGCGGTAATGCGGGTTACCGACCGCTCGAGCGGCCTCAACATAGTCCTCCTGCTTGACCGACAGGACCTGGGCGCGGGTCAGGCGGACAAAGATCGGCATCTGCGACACACCGATCGCGATCATCGCGTTCGTCAGGCTGGGACCGAGAAACGCGGCCAGTGCAATCGCGAGGATCAGAAACGGAATCGCCAGCATCGCATCGATCAGGCGCATCACGACGGCATCGAGCAGGCTGCCGACATAGCCCGAAACCAGCCCAAGCGGTACGCCGGTCATCATTGCCAGGGAGACCGAAACTAGGCCCGCCAATAGCGAGGCGCGAGTGCCCCAGATCATCCGCGCCAGCACATCGCGACCGATCTCGTCGGTACCGAACCAGTGCAGCAATGACGGCGGCTTGCGCACCAGCAGGAAATTCGTCGCGACCGGATCGTAGGGCGAAACCAGCGGCGCCAACGCCGCCAGCGCAATAAAAAACACGACGACCGAAAAACCCACGACCGCCGCTTTGCGCCGCCACAACCGGTGCAGCGCGAGCTGCCACGGCCGCTCGCCATTCTCGCGTTCCGGCGCGGCGGCGACCAGGAGGGGGGCGATGTCGGCGGTCATGCGCGAAGCCGCGGATTGATCGCGACATACGCGATATCGGCCAGCAGATTAAGCACGATGTAGGCCAGCGCGGTGCACAGCACGACGCCCTGCACGACGGCGTAATCGTGGTTGAACACCGCGTCGACGATCAATTTGCCAAAGCCGGGGATCGTGAAGACCTGCTCGGTCAAGACCGCGCCCGAGAGCAAGGCGCCGAATTCGAGCGCGCCGAGCGTCACCACCGGCACCAGCGCGTTGCGCAATGCGTGTTTCAGCACGACGCGCCATTGCGGCAGCCCTTTGGCGCGCGCGGTGCGGATGTAATCGGCGTCGAGCACCTGCAGCATGGCACTGCGGGTGTGCCGCATCATCACCGCCGCGATCGCGTTGCCGAGCACGAAGGCAGGCATGATGAGGGTCATCAAATTCTGCCGCAGGCTCTCCGCCGGGCTGACAAAGCCGGACGCGGGAAACCAGCCGAGCCTTACCGAAAACAGCAGGATCAGCAGGATGCCAAGCCAGAAATTGGGGATCGACAGACCCCATAATGCCGCAATCGTCGCTCCGTAATCCACCGGCGTGTTGTTCTTGACTGCGGCGACGATGCCGGCCGGCACCCCGATCGACAGCGCGATGACGATCGCGAAGGCCGCCAGCTCGCCAGTCACCGGGAGCTTTTCGGCGATCAACTCGCTGACCGGCCGCTTGATGCGGATCGACTCGCCCAGATCGCCGTGCGCCACCCCTTTGAGCCACAGGGCGTAGCGGACCGGCAGCGGCTGATCGAGATGGTATTTCTCGCGCAGGAAGGCGATGACACTGGGATCGCGCTCTTCGCCGGCCAGGGCGAGCGCCGGATCACCCGGCAATAACTGCTGCAACCCGAAGATAAGCAACGACACAAAGAACAGCGTCGGCACAATCAACGCGATGCGGCGAAGCAGAAACGCGGTCATTCGATCTATGATATTTGTGCCATTGGGCGCCCGTCGGTGTCGCAGCAATCGTGCCAATAACCGAGAGTTTACTGCAAATTCATCCCCTGGGGGCGGATCAGGCCGTCGGGATAGGGGGTAAAGCCGGTCAGCTTTCTGTTAAACGCGTAGAGCCATTTCAGGTGCCAGAGGTAGATCAGCGGCCGCTCCTGCAGGGTGCGGCTGGCAACGTTGGCGTAATGCGCACTCCGCTCGGCTTGGGTTTGGGCAGTGCGCGCCGCGTCGAGCTCGCGATCGACATCCTGATTGCAGTAATGCCCCGAGTTGAGCGCGGCGGGCGCCTTGCACGACACGAAATTATAGATGTTGCCGTCAGGGTCCGTGCGACCGCTCCAGCCGTTCAGGAACGCCTGGTAGTCGCCCGCCGAAGCGGTTTGCAATGCCGCTGCGAATTCGACCGACTGGATACTGACGGTGAAACCGGCTTCACCCGCCATCGCCTGGATGACCTGGGCGGCCCGCTGCACCTCGGGGTCGGTTGGCACCATCAGGGTAAAGCTGGGGTTCGGAGCCCCGGCGGCCTGCAATAAATGCCTGGCTTTGGCGACGTCCCGGGCGGGCAGCGGCAGCGCCTTGTCGTAATAGGGATTGTCGGGCGGGACCCATTGATTGCCCGCCTGAAACACGCCGTTGAAGACGACCTGATTTAACGCGACGCGATCGATCGACAGATCGAGCGCCTCCCGCACTCGGGGGTCCTGCCCCAGCGGCGTCTTGGCGCGCGTGCCGTTATTGGTATTGATCCCGATGGCATCGTAGCCGAGCCCGGTGATCTCGGCTGTTTTGAGGCGCCCATCCTGACGCGCCGTATCCATATCGGTAGCGGCGATGCGCTCGGCCATGTCGAGGCCGCCGGATTGCAGATTGGCCAGCCGCACCGTCGAGTCCGGGATCGGCAGAAAGACGATACGGTCGAAATGCACCGCCTCCTTGTTCCAGTAATCGCCAAAGCGCTCGAGCACGATCCGGTCCTGCGCGACACGCTCGACGAATTTGTAGGGCCCGGCACAGACAGGATGCACCGAGAACTCTCCGCCGGATTGCGCCGCCTTGGGCGACACCATCATGCCAGCGCGGTCGCTGAGCTGCGCCAGCAGCGGCGCGAACGGTGCCGACAGCACCAGCTTTACCGTGTGGTTATCGATGACCTGCACATCCTTGACGGCGCTGATCTCGGCCTTGCGGTTCGAACCCGGCAAGGTGAGGTGGCGCTCGATATTGAATTTGACGGCGGCGGCGTCGAACGGCTCGCCATCCTGGAACTTGACCCCCGGCCGCAATTTCAGCACGAGCCCAAGATTGTTGTCGGTCCACTCCCAGGCGGTTGCCAGCTGCGGCACGAAGTCCAGCTTGGGCGAGATGTCGATCAGCTTGTCGCACAGCGAGGCAAAGACGATCCGCCCGACAAAGGTGCGCGACATCGTCGGGTCGAGCGCGTCCGGATCTTCAGCTAACCCGATGCGCAGGGTCTGGGCGCTCGCCAGTGCGGCTCCACCCGTCGCCCAGAACAAAAAGGCGGCACACAGCAGGAGAGCGCGTCTGATCATGGTTCCTCGGTCAACGAGAGGCGTGGCGCGGGCGGCTGCAAAGCCTAAGCCATGAGCGGAGATCCGGTTAAGTTCGATTCTCTGCCTTCGTGATCGCCAAACCGGTCTCCAGATATCTTCCGCCTTCATAAGCAAAACGCCCGCCCGCGAGATCGCGGACGGGCGCCTTATTTACGCTACGCTAGTGGTTGAGCTGGATTAGAAATCCATCCCGCCCATGCCGCCGCCCGGCGGCATCGCCGGCATGGCCGACTTCGGCTCCGGCTTCTCGGCCACCATTGCCTCGGTCGTGATCAGGAGGCCCGCGACCGACGCGGCGTCCTGCAGCGCATGCCGCACGACCTTGGTCGGGTCGATGATACCGGCCTGGATCAGGTCGGTGAACTCGCCCTTCTGCGCGTCGAAGCCGTAATTGGTGTTGTTGCTCTCGAGCAGCTTGCCAACCACGATCGAGCCATCGGTGCCGGAATTCTCGGCGATCTGCCGGGCGGGCGCCTGCAGCGCCTTGCGAACGATCTCGATGCCGACCTTCTGGTCCGGGTTCGCCGGGGTGATCTTCTCGAGCGCCTTGACGGCGTAGAGCAGAGCCGCGCCGCCACCGGCGACCACGCCCTCTTCGACCGCCGCACGGGTCGCATGCATCGCGTCGTCGACGCGATCCTTGCGCTCCTTCACCTCGATCTCGGTCGCGCCGCCGACGCGGATCACCGCGACGCCGCCCGCGAGCTTTGCCAGGCGCTCCTGCAATTTCTCACGGTCATAGTCCGAGGTGGTCTCCTCGATCTGCTGCCGGATCTGCGTGCAACGGCCTTCGATGTCGTCCTTCGATCCGCCGCCATCGATGATCGTGGTGTTTTCCTTCTCGACGCGCAGCCGCTTGCACTGACCGAGCATATCGAGGGTGACGTTCTCAAGCTTGATGCCGAGATCTTCGCTGATCACCTGACCACCGGTCAGGATCGCGATGTCTTCCAGCATCGCCTTGCGGCGGTCGCCGAAGCCCGGCGCCTTGACCGCGGCCACCTTGAGGCCGCCACGCAGCTTGTTGACGACGAGCGTGGCAAGCGCCTCGCCCTCGACGTCCTCAGCCACGATCAGCAGCGGCCGCGAGCTCTGCACCACCGACTCGAGCACCGGCAGCATCGCCTGCAGACCCGACAGCTTCTTCTCATGGATCAGGATGTAAGGGTTTTCGAGTTCAGCGATCATCTTCTCCGCATTCGTGACGAAATACGGGGAGAGATAGCCGCGGTCGAACTGCATGCCCTCGACCACGTCGAGTTCGGTCTCAAGGCTCTTGGCCTCTTCCACCGTGATGACGCCTTCGTTGCCGACCTTCTGCATGGCGCGGGCGATCATGTCGCCGATATCGCGCTCGCCATTGGCCGAGATCGTGCCGACCTGCGCGATTTCCTCGTTGGTCGAGATCTTCTTGGAGCGGGACTTGAGGTCCGCGACGACCGCTTCCACCGCGATATCGACACCGCGCTTCAGGTCCATCGGGTTCATGCCGGCCGCGACCGCCTTGGCCCCCTCGCGGACGATCGACTGCGCCAGCACCGTCGCGGTGGTGGTGCCGTCACCGGCCTGGTCGTTGGTCTTCGAGGCGACTTCGCGCACCATCTGGGCGCCCATGTTCTCGAACTTGTCGGCGAGCTCGATCTCCTTGGCGACCGTCACGCCGTCCTTGGTGATGCGCGGCGCGCCGAACGACTTGTCGAGCACGACATTGCGGCCCTTGGGGCCCAGCGTCACCTTGACAGCATTGGCGAGGATATCGACGCCGCGAAGCATCCGATCGCGGGCATCGGTGGAAAATTTAACGTCTTTTGCAGCCATATTTCGCTACTCCCTTAGGCGATAATGCCCATGATGTCGGACTCTTTCATGATGATCAGGTCTTCGCCCTCGAGCTTAATCTCGGTGCCTGACCATTTGCCGAACAGCACGCGGTCGCCGGCCTTGACGTCGAGCGCCGTCACCTTGCCGTCGTCGCCCCGCGTTCCCGGGCCAACCGAAACAACTTCACCTTCCATCGGCTTCTCTTTAGCCGTATCCGGAATGATGATGCCGCCGCGGGTCTTTTCCTCGCCTTCCACGCGCCGGATCAGCACGCGGTCATGCAGCGGGCGGAATCCCATGTAATCCTCCTCGTACGCTTCGAAAAATTCATGAATTAGCACTCTCTGGCTGAGAGTGCTGCTGATCTAAGGATGTAACCGAGCGATGTCAAGTGATACAGGCCGTTTACACCGCGCTCGGCGGCACTTTCGCTCACCGCGCGCATCGATCAGCGGTAACTCGCCGGCTGGTCTGAACGAGGCTTCGCTTGATAAAGGCGAAGCCCCGTTGGCTACCAGCCAACCGGCACTCAAGCTAACTGGTAGGCTACACAATTCAGAAGCGGAGCTTCATTCAGACCGCATCGCGACCCTAAACCGTTCCTGATTACCGCCCAGGAGCCTTGCGATGTCCGACACCGCCCTGCCTTTCGCCAAAACGCCGCGATCCCGCATCCGCCGGCATCCCGAGCGCGGGCATTATGATCGCGACACGGTATTCGCGATCCTCGATGCGGCCTTGATGTGCCATATCGGCTATGTGATCGACAACAAGCCTTATGTCACACCGACCCTGTTCTGGCGCGAGGGCGAGCACCTTTTCTGGCACGGCTCGTCGGCCAGCCGCATGCTGCGCGAGCAGAAAAAGGGCATCAGCGTCTGCCTGACTGTCAGTCATGTCGACGGCCTGGTGCTGGCGCGCTGCGCCTTCCGGCATTCGCTCAACTATCGCGCCGTTATGGTGTTCGGCACCGCCACGATCGTCGACGATCCAGCGGAAAAGGAAGCTGGATTTAACGCCTTTATCGAGCGGATATATCCGCGCCGCACCGCTCGGATGCGGGAAATCTCGACGCAGGAGATGAAGGCGACGACACTGATGAGCATGCGTATCGAGGAGGCATCGGCGAAAATCCGCGATGACGGACCGATCGATCTCGATGCCGATTATGAGGCCGATTGCTGGGCCGGAACGATCCCGATCACGCAGGTGATCGGAGCCTCTATCGGCGACGCGCGCGTAAAGCCGCGCGGCTCGATCCATGATGAAATCGGTCATCTGCGCGAAGGGGAACGGTTCGACGAGGTACTGCTGTCACTCGTTCGAAGGGAGAGAAGCTGATGGATCGTAGCCCGCCGCCGCTGTCGCTGGCCTCCGCGCTTGCCCTGCCCTTACCCGAAGGGCGTCGCTCGGCCGAGGTGTTCGTCGATGGCGATATCGAGATCCGCCTCTATGCGCCCAAGGGGCATGATCCGCAGACCCCGCATGATCGCGACGAACTCTATATCGTGGTATCAGGCGCGGGTAAATTTCGGGTGGGTGACCGGGTCAGCCCGGTCAAGACCGGAGCCCTCCTTTACGCCGCAGCGCACGAAATCCACCGTTTCGAGGATTTTTCTGATGATTTCGCCGTGTGGGTGGTGTTCTACGGCCCGGTGAAGTAACCGGGAGCGCGCGGACAACTCCGGCCACACCTTCACCCAGGGGAGTGTTGTTACCCCGCTGCCGTCGCGGCGGCTTCGGTGCGTTGGCGGCGCTTCGCGGCGGCGCGGCGGTCGCCGAAGAAGGCGAGCACCGCCGTCACCACCATCACGATCACACTGACGCGGAACACCCACAGCGGCGCGCCGTGATCCATGATCAGGCCGAACATTAACGGCCCGATCGTGCCGGCGATGTTGAAGCCGGTGGTGACCACGCCAAAGGTGCGACCGATCGCACCTGGGGGTGCCGCGGCGCGCACCATCATGTCTCGCGATGGCATGATGAGGCCGCCAAGAAAGCCTGCCATCGCCATCGCCCCGACCAGGGGCACCGGGGCCAGCGCGATGCTGCCGATCGCCAGCACGATGCAGGCGTTGATCGCGTAGCCGAGCGCCGCGACATCGGCGTGGCGCCGCGTCTTGTCGGCGACCAAGCCGCCGGCCAGGACACCAAAGGCCTGCGCCGACAGGTACGCGGTCAGCGCCAGATTGGCAATCGAGAGCGGCGTGCCCCATGCCGTGGTCAAGGCGACCACAGAGAAATTGCTGATGCCGCTGCCCGACAGGCTGAGCAGCGCGAAAAATCCCGTCAACGCCAGGATGGCCGGAGTCAGGATCGCCGTCAGGCCGATCTTGCCGGCGTCACCCGCGCTGTGTTGCGCGTGCGCTGCCGGGGCATCGACGCTGCGCGACAGGCCGAGCGGAACCGCGACGGCCCAGGCAATCGCGCCGGCCGCGACAAGGCCAAAGCTGAGGCCCCCGGCAGCGACGACCGCGAGCATCGTGATCGGCGCGATGGCATTTCCGAGAAACCCGGAGAAGGTGTGGATCGAGAAGGCTCGGCCCAGCCTGGCTGGCGCGATCTTAGCCGAAAGCAGCGCGTAATCGGCTGGGTGAAAAACGCTGTTCGACACCCCGATCACCGCCATCGCCATCAGCAGATGCGGATAGGAGGGTGTCAGCCCGAGCGCGATAAAGGCGCTGCCGGCGATGCACAGTCCCATCATCAGCATGCGGCGCGAACCCAGGCGATCGACCAGGAACCCGACCGGCAACTGCGCCGCCACCGACATCACATTGGCGACCGTCAGGGCGAAGCCAAGCTCGACAAACCCGACGCCCAGCGTCGACTTCAGAAACGGGAAGAGCGGCGGCAGGACCAGATTCTGGAAGTGATTGACGAAATGCGCGGTCGAGACCAGCGCAATCGCCCCGAACTCGCCAGTCCGTTCCTGGCTGCGGCCGGGGCCGGCCAGTACTTGCGTCGCCATTCCTGTCGTTGCCTCTTTTTCACGCAGTAATGGCGAAAATGGCGGCGTTCCGTTGCTGAGACAAGCACCGCTTTGACAAGGCTGCTCTTCGCCGGTGCGTTCTTCCGGACCGAACCCGCTCACCCCAATCGTCAGCGGCTCGCCCCTCCAGCGCTTTCAGGCTCTCCGCCGACCACCGATATCAGAGAGGCCGCGCCACTCCGGGCGGGCTCCCATTCGTGGCTCTGGCAAACGGGCGATATGTTCGACACCGGGTTGGTCCTCTCCGTCATCGCCGGGTTGCTGGTGCTCGTCTGTTTCTGCCAGCCGCTGGCGGCTCGCCTCGGGCTGCCGCAATCGGTTGTGCTCGCTGCTGTGGGTGTCGGCATCGGCGCCTTTCCGGCAATCGCGTCGCTGCTCGGCTCCGACAGCTCGTTTAATGCCGCCGCCGACCTGTTCACCGGCCTGCCGATGACGTCCGGCACCTTTATTTATGTATTTCTGCCGCTGCTGGTGTTCGAGGCGGGCATCGTGACCGATGTACGCCGATCCATCGAAGACGGCGCGGCGATCCTGGTCCTGGCGGTAATGGCCACGGTGATCGCGATGGGGGTCATAGGGTTTGCCCTATGGCCCTTCGCGCGGATGCCGCTGACGGTCTGTCTGCTGCTCGGCGCGATCGTTTCCACGACAGATCCGGCGGCGGTAATCGCGGTGTTTCGCGATGTCGGGGCGCCCGCCCGGTTGACCCGGCTGGTCGAAGGCGAAGCGTTGCTCAACGATGCGGCCGCCATCGCGTTGTTCGTTGTGCTGCTCAACATGATCCTGGCTGGCGGCCAACCCGATATCGTGGTGGGGCTGGCGGATTTCGCGGTGGCGTTCATCGGCGGCGGTGTTGTGGGTTATTTTGCGGGACGCCTCCTGCTGACGATACTGCCCTGGCTGGGGGACGACCGGCTGAGCGAGGGCACCCTGTCGGTGGCCTTCGCCTATCTCAGCTTTATCGCCGCCGAGCGGGTCTTTCACATGTCAGGCGTGGTTGCCGTCCTCGCGGCGGGATTGACCCTCAGCGCCCGCGGCCGCTCGCGCGTCTCACCGGAGAACTGGTCGTTCCTCGTCGATTTGTGGGAACAGCTCGCGTACTGGGCGCGCTCGCTGATCTTTGTGCTCGCATCGATCCGCGTGCCCCGCTTCCTGCTGGAAGCCGGCTGGCATGACCTTGTGCTCCTGGCGGTTCTGATCGCAGCGGCATTTGGCGCCCGCGTATTTGCGTTGTTCTGTCTGGTGCCGCCGCTCGAATATCTTGGTCTGACGCCGCGGATCGAGGCGCCCTACAAAATCGCGATCACCTGGGGCGGCCTGCGCGGCGCGCTGACCCTGGTCCTGGCCCTGGGAGTGACCGAGAACAGCGCCATCCCGCATGAAATTCAGCGCTTTGTCGCGGTGGTGGCGACCGGGTTCGTCCTCGTTACCCTGTTTATCAATGGCACGACGTTGCGCGCGGTGATCGGGCTTCTGGGCCTCGACCGGCTGTCCCCGCGCGACGAGGCCCTGCGCGATCGCATCCTCGTTCTGTCATACGCCGAGGCGCAGGATGCCGCGCGCGAGATCGCGGAGGTGCACGGGATTTCGCGCGCCACGCTCGAGCGTGTTATCGCACCGTATCGCGAGAACATGGCGCGGCTCGACCGGGAAGAGGCGGAGATCAAGCACCTGACCGAGCGCGACCGTCTGGCTGTGGCGCTCGTCTCCCTCGCCAATCAGGAGCGCGGGCTCGCCTTGCAGACCTTGCGCGACCGCATCGCCTCACCCGGCGCGGTGCAGACTCTGCTCGGCAACGCCGATCATCTTGCCGATGGCGCGCGGGCCACCGGGCGCCGGGGTTATCAGCGCGCCGGAGAAGCGAGCCTCGCGCTGACCTTCGGGTTTCGCTTCGCGTATGTCGTCTATCGACGCCTTCGTCTCATTCGACCGTTGGCCGACCGGCTCGCCGAGCGTGTCGAACTGCTGTTGATCATGCGGCTGATCGTCGACCGCGTGATCGGTTTCAACGATCAGCAGATCGCGCGGCTGTTCGGTCCGCGCATTGCTGAATTAACGCACGAAATTGTCGCACAGCGCCGCGAAGCCGTGGTGGGCGCGGTTGACGCCCTGCGCCGGCAGTACCCGGATTACCTCGCCGAGCTGGAGGCGAGGTTTCTGCGCCAGGCGACCCTGCGCCACGAAATAACGCGATATGACAGCCTCTACGAGGAAGGGCTGATCTCGCGCGAAATCCACGACGATCTGAAGCGCGGCGTGCTGGGGGCGCGCGCCGCTGAGCCGCAACCGCATTTCGATATCGGGCTCGACACGCACCAGCTGGTCAAGCAGCTCGATATTCTGGCCAGCCTCGACGAACCGCAGTTCGACCGCGTCTGCCGCCTGTTGCGGCCGGGATTCGCGGTTCCCGGTGAGGCGATCTTCCGGCGCGGCGAACGCGGCGACGCGGTCTATTTTATCGCATCCGGCGCGGTCGAGGTGCGACTGCCGGGTAAGCCGATGCGTCTGGGTTCCGGCGAGTTTTTCGGCGAGCTGGCACTGCTGTCAGGCCAGCCGCGACAGGCCGATGTCGTGGCGCTGACCTATTGCCGCTTTCTTGTCCTGCGCCAGCTCGATTTCGAGCACTTCATGAGCGCCAATCCCGAGGCGCGCGCCACGATAAACCGCGTCGCCGAGGCACGCCGGAAAGGCAACGCCGGTGATGCAAGTGCCTCATAAGGTTCAGCGATCGATCCACACATCTTCAAAGCGCCAGCCGTTGTACTGGCTGTTGACCATCAGCGTCAGGCCCTTGACCTCGGGGCGCCAGCAGGTGCCGGATCGCATGTGGTAGAAGATCGGGTGCACCGCGTCTTCCTGCAGCTGCCGGTCGATGTCCCACACCAGCTTGCGGCGTTTGTCGGGGTCGGTCTCCTTCGATTGCTCCTCGATCTTGGCGTCGAGCTCCTTGTTGCAGTACCGCGTGTAGTTGCGCGGTGAGCCGCAGACATAGTCTTCATAAAAGGTCTGGTCCGGATCATCGATCCCGCCGCCCATCAGCTGGATCGCCATCAGAAAGTCTCCGCGCATCATGCGCGGCATCTGGTTGGCGGTTTCCATCAGCTCGATTTCACCATCGATCCAGATCTGCTTGAGCTGATCGACAAAGATGGCGGCAGGGTCGCGATTGCTCGGGACGTTCTTGACCTGGATCGTTACCGTCAGGTGCTTATCGGGGCCGTAGCCCAGCTTTTTCATCAAGGCCCTTGCGTCGTCGCGGTTTTTCGCGATGTCGGGGCCGTAGCCGGGAAGTTTCTCCATCATCTCCTTCGGCATCGACCACAGGCCCTCGGGGCCGGGCAGCATCGCCGTGCCGGGATCGCCCTGGCCCTCACCCAGGATATCGACAAAGGATTTGCGGTCGATCGTCAGCATGATCGCGCGTCGCAGGTCCGGATTGTCGAACGGCGGCTTGTAGCTGACCTGCACGCTTGGCGCGTCGTGCGTCGGATCGACCTCGCACATCGCCTGGGGCATCTGATTTTTCAGGTCACGCATCACCGGCACCGAGACCTCGTTGGGGAAGGTCATGTCGATCTGGCCGGCGGTGAAGGCGAGCATCGCCGTCGCCCGGTTCGGAATGATCGTGTACTCGACGCCGTCGAGATAGGGCCGACCCGGCTTCCAGTAATCCGGGTTCTTCACCAGCTTTATAGCCTGGTTCGGCTTGTACTCAACGAACTTGAAAGGCCCAGTGCCGATCGGGTGCTGTCGCATCTGCTGCGGCGTCACATGGCAGGGATAGACCGCGGTCAAGCCGGACGCAATCATCTCGAGGATCGAGGGTTGCGGCTGCTTCAGGTGAAACGTCGCCTGATGATCGTTATCGGCCGTCACGTCGTTGACGTTGCGCCACCACGAGGCACGCGGATTTACCCGCAACTTGTCCTTGCTCTTGCCGAGCAGCAGATCCCAGGTACACTTGACGTCGGCTGATGTGAACGGCTTGCCGTCATGCCATCTGACGCCGTCGCGCAGTTTGAAGGTGAGGTTGGTGCCCTCTTCATCCTAACTCCAGCTTTCCGCCAGATCGGGGACAATCGACTTCAGGCTGTTCTGCTTCACGTGCTGATCGAATGCGACGAGGCTGTTGAAGATGCCCATTGACGGCACCGCTACCGAGATCGATCCCTCCTCCAGCACCGACAGGCTGGCCGGGCTGTCCCGATGATACAGGCGCAGGATGCCACCCGATTTCTGCGCCGCCGCCGGCCCGCCGCATAATACCGCCGCAACGACTATCGCAAGCACCCAAGAACCTGCACGCACCACGCGCTCCCCCAGCTGGTTCTGTTCACGGCGGCTCGCCGAGCCACACCGACCCCAGACCTCATCGTTCCAAGACATGTGCGCAGCCCGGCGCGGCGGATATCCCGCCGCGCTACGCCGGCATCAGGCCGCTTCTTGCAGGGCCGTCGGGCCATCACCGGCGATCGTGGTGCGGCGCACGTCGCGCGCTTCCTCGGCCGGGAACGGGCGACCGCGATGCATCGTCTGGCGGTTGTCCCAGATGACCAGATCGCCGACCGCCCATTTGTGCGAGTAGACGAACTCGCGCTGCGTCGCGTGCTCGATCAGGTCGCGCAGGAAGGCCCGTGCCTCCGGGATCGGCCAGTCGACAATCGCGCCGGCATGCGAGGACAGGTACAGCGATTTGCGGCCGGTGACCGGGTGGGTGCGAACCAGGGTCTGGCGCACCGGGCGGAAGCGCTCGCGTTCCTCGTCGGTCAGGTCGAAAAACCCGATCTGCTGGCGCGAATAGATCTGGCTGTGCTCGCACACCAGCCCTTCGCAGGCCGCCTTGGTCTGGTCGTCGAGCGCGTCATAGGCGGCGCGCATATCGGCGAACTCGGTGTTGCCGCCGGTCGAGGGGATTTTGCGCGCGTGCAGCAGAGAGTATTTCGCAGGCGTCGTCTTGAACGAGCTGTCGGAGTGCCACAGCCGGTTGCCGAGCGCGAACAGCCGGCGCCGGTCGTCGCGGGCAAAGGGGCGGTTCTCCTTGTCGAGGTTGGAGACATCGGCAAAGGTCGGCGGCAGGCGGTATTCGCTCTCGGCGCGCAATCCGGTGTTCAGCGTCAGCTCGATCTCGCCGAGGCTGCGGGTAAAGGCGAGCTGCTGCTCGTCATCGATGTCCTGATTGTGGAAGACAAGGACGGCGTATTTGTCCATGCCGGCATGAATGTCGGCGATCTCGCTCGCGGTCAGCACACGGCGCATGTCGATACCAGCGACTTCGCCGGCGAGGCACGGGCCTATCTGGCGGATTGAGACGGGCATTCCGGGCGTCCTCCAATGTTGTTGCGGTGATCTTACGGGTAGAGGAGCGGTCTGTCAGCGCCCAGCCGACGCGGCTCAGGTCGTCGCCACGAGCAATTCCTCGGCCTTGTCGGGTGGCCGCAAGCCATCGCTACGTCCGGCGAAGTAGCGCTCGGCGAGGGTGGCGGCAGTGACATGGCGGGCGTCTCGGAACCCGGCATCGCGCGCCAACGCCACGATCGCTGCGGGGGTGAAGAAGCTGAGGAAGGGCGTGCCACTGGCCCGGGCACCATCGACCGCGCGTTGCAGGACGGGCCGCAGCTCGGGCTTGGCATGTTCCAATGGCAGCAGGAAGCTCATCGCGAAGGCCGAACCCGGCGCCAGCGATGCCACCTGGCGGAAGGTCGCGGCCACGGCATCGCGCGTGAGATACATACTGACCCCGCTCGAAGCGACGACAGCCGGCGCATCCGCCCGAAAGCCCGCCGCCAACAGCCCATCCCACCACGCACCCTCTGTCTCGAAATCAACCGGGACCAGCCGCAGCCGGGACGGCACGCCAAACCCGAGTGCCTCGAGGCGCTGGCGCTTCCAGGCTTGCGGCTCCGGCCGGTCGAGCTCGAAGACTGTCAGGCGCGAAGCGATCTCCGGCCGGCGCTGAGTGAAGGTGTCGAGCCCGGCGCCGAGGATCACATATTGGGTGACGCCAGCGGCGGTCCGCTCGGTCATCAGATCCTCGATAAAGCGCGCCCGCGCGACGATTGACGCGCGGAAAGGGCTGGTCCATTGCGGATGCATGTCTGGTCGATCGCGCCAGCCTTCCTGCGGCGCCACGAGTCGGAGCCCGATCGTATCGTCGAGCACGTGCGGCGGCGCATCGACATCGACGTGCAAGGCCCGCCAGAGCGCGACCCGCACCGCCGTGGTATCGGGCGCCGCGTCGGGCGTATTCACTGCCGACCTGGACATGCCGCTCCTTCCGCTGCCAGCTTAGCAGGCGAGTATGGCGTCAGACATGCGCGACGCTTGTCCCTGCCCCGCGCTTGCGCATAGGTTTTGGGACAGGGAGGAGCGGCATGGATATCGGGTTTAGCGAAGAGCAGGACCTATTGCGCGACACCGCGCGCAAATTCTTCGACGCACGCTGCGACACACGCTTTGTGCGCCGGATGATGACCGAAGAGGTGCCGGTCACACCCGAATTCTGGAACAGCCTGGCGGAGAACGGCTGGCTCGGCATCACCTATCCCGAGGAAAATGGCGGGCTGGGCCTCGGCCTGCTG
This sequence comes from Alphaproteobacteria bacterium, assembly GCA_019240125.1. Lineage (GTDB taxonomy): Bacteria > Pseudomonadota > Alphaproteobacteria > ATCC43930 > CGMCC-115725 > DATARH01. The sequence continues at coordinate 3,190 of JAFAYW010000172.1, read as the reverse complement.
GAACAGGTCGTGCTGATGGAGGAGGCCGGTCGCGCCGTGATGCCGGGCCCGTTTCCGGCAAGCGTATTGCTCGGCGGCGCGGCGATCGCCGAGGCAGGATCGCCGGTGCAGCGCGCCGAATGGCTGCCGCGCCTGATCGCCGGCGAGGCCAAGGCGAGTCTTGCCGCCACCGAGCCCAACGCGCGCTGGGACGCCAGCGGCATTACCATGCGGGCACGCGAGGCGGGCAACGGCCTGGTGCTGAGCGGCACCAAACTATTCGTGCCGGACGCGCATATCGCCGACATTCTGGTGGTCGCGGTGCGCACCCGCGACGGCAGCTCGATGGAAGACGGTGTCACGCTGTTCCTGGTGCCGCGCGTCGCGGCCGGGGTCGAGGTGCGCGTCATGCCCTCGGTCGACGAGACGCGCAAACTCTGCGAGGTCCAATTCACCAGCGTCACGGTGCAGGCCGCCGCGATCCTCGGCCAATTGCACGAGGGCTGGGCGCCGCTGTCGCGAGTGCTCGACCGCGCCGCGGTGGCGCTGGCCGCCGAGATGTGCGGCGCGGCGCAGCGTGTGCTCGAAATGACCGTCGAATACGCCAAGATGCGTGAAACATTCGGCAAGCCGATCGGCAGCTATCAGGGCGTCAAACACAAATGCGCCGACATGCTGGTTGATATCGAGAACGCCAAGTCGCTGACCTACTACGCGGCCTGGGCCGTCGATCAGGCCGACCCCGAGGTCGAGATGGCGGTGTCGATGGCCAAGGCCGCCGCCTCCGATGCCGGCCGCAAGGCCTGCGCCGCCGGCATCCAACTGCATGGCGGCATCGGCATGACCTGGGAACACGATCTGCATCTTTACCTCAAGCGCGCCAAGGCATCGGAGGTGGCGCTCGGCGATGCGTCCTGGCATCGCGAGCGCGTGGCTCGCCTTATGGGCGCGTGAGGCGGACGGTGCTAAACTGGCGGGTAACGCTGATGTCGTGGATTGGGTGATGGCAAGAACGACGATAAGAGTGTGTCTCGGGGCCACGGCGCTGCTCACATTGGCCGCCTGCAATCGGGATATCGGGCCGTACCCGTCCTACTACTACGCGGCGCAGCCGGCGCCGCCGCCCTTGCAGCCCTATGTCGAGCCCGTGGCGCCGCCGCCGGCCGCCGTTGTGCGGCACACCTACCGGCGGCGCTATGTCCGGCATCGGCACTATTATCACCGCCAGGTTCGCTGCCCCTGCCTGCCGACCCAGCCGATACGGTGAGCCCGGGCGGGCTGCACCTCGTTGTGCCCGGGGCGCGGCTCCTGCCGCAATACGAAGAGGCGCTGGAAGCGGGCTGGTCGCCAGACACTGAACGCGACATCAGCCGCGAGCAACTGACCCGGCTGCGACGCAATCGCCGTGCGTTCCTTGCCAGCCTTACCCGGCAGGACGGTACGATCCTGACGGCATCGGGCCGCGAGGTGCCGCGGCTGCCCTCGCAGGTGTTCTGGCTCGATGATGGCGAGTTCTGCGGCGTCGCCGATTTCCGCTTCGTTCCGGGAAGCGACCTGCTGCCGGATTATGTGCCGGGCCATATCGGCTACTCTGTGGTGCCGTGGAAACGCCGCCGCGGCTACGCCACCCGGGCCCTTGGCCTCGTGCTGAACGTGGCGCGCGGAAGAGGGTTGCGGCGGGTCCAGATCACCTGCGACGAAGACAACACTGCCTCGCGCAGCGTCATCCTCAAGAATCGCGGCATCCTGACGGGCACGCGTCTCCACGAGGGTGAGCGGCCGAAACTGGTCTTCAACATCGACCTGACCACCGGCGGCGGCGGAGCCGCCATAACCCCATCCGAACGCGCACCGATCTGACCGCGCGCGGGGCGCGGGAGACCTGCAGCGAACTGCTGCCGCGAGGCGCGGCCTACTTCGCGGCCAAGGCGGCTGGCAGGGGCCGGCGCGCGCCGAACACGGCGGTCCCGACACGCACATGCGTCGCGCCAAAGCGCACCGCCGTCTCGTAATCGGCGCTCATGCCCATACTGAGCACGCCAAGCGCATTGCGCTTGGCGATCTCGCGCAATAGCGCGAAATGCAGCGCGGGTTCTTCATCGGCGGGCGGAATGCACATCAGCCCGGTAACCGGCAGGCCGAGACGGTCACGGCAATCGGCGATAAAGGCGTCGGCCTCGGTCGGGGCGATACCGGCCTTCTGCGGCTCCTCACCGGTATTGATCTCGATGAGGCATTCGGGACGGCGCCCGCTGCGCTGCATCTCGCGCGCCAATGCCTCCGCAAGGCGTGGGCGGTCCAGCGTCTCAATCACATCGAACAGGGCTACCGCCTCCTTGACCTTATTGGTCTGCAAGGGGCCGATCAGGTGTAATACGAGGTCGGGATAGGCCTCCCGGAGTTCCGGAAACTTCGCGAGCGCTTCCTGCACCCGGTTCTCGCCAAACACGCGCTGCCCGGCGGCGAGCGCGGCGCGCACCGCATCGGCCGGCTGCGTCTTGCTGACCGCGATCAGCGACACATCGGCGCTGTCGCGGCCGGCGGTGCGCGCGGCAGCCTCGATACGGCTATGCACGGCGGCCAGATTGGCGGCTATGGCCTCTTCCATGTTGCCTCCTTTCCTGGCACAAGGCTGCCCCGCAGACGCTGCGCCGGTGCGGGGGGTGGCGCCCAGGACGGCGCCAAGGACGTTTATATGGTGGTTCGCTATTACGGCCTGCGGCTGGCTTTCGCCGCAAGCATTTCCTTCGCGCTCGCGGCCTGCGGCTCGGACGAGACGGTTCATACTGACCCGGTCACCGGCATTGTCACCAAGGATCCCGCGGCGGATGCCCCAAAGGACCCGACCGAGCAAACGATTTTCACCGTGCTCGGCCTCGGCAAAACCGATTCGCAGCGCAATGTCGGGCCGCAGACCGGCGCGACGGTGAGCCAGGAATTGTGGGAAGCGGCGCACGACTCGCTGAACTTCACCAAGATCACCTCGGAAGACCTGCTCACCGGGTTGATCGTGACCGATTGGTACTACCCGCCCGGCAAGCCGAACGAGCGGCTGCGAGTCAGCGTTTTTATCCTGTCGCGGGCGTTGCGCTCGGACTCGCTATCGGTCACGGTAGAACGGCAGGAACGCTCGCCCACCAGTCCGTGGCACGATACCCCGGTTGCACTTGATGTCCAAACCGGCCTGGAGAGCGCGATCCTGCTGCGGGCC
>JAFAYW010000289.1 GCA_019240125.1 Alphaproteobacteria bacterium | reverse complement strand
ACGACAACAAGGTCGAACGGCACCAGATCGACTTTACCGGCCCGGCGCTCAACGTGCCGGCCGGCGGGACGGCCTCGACCTCGGCACGGTTCTTCGCCGGCGCCAAGGAGCTCAATCTGCTCCAGTACTACGCGAGGTCCGGCATTCCGCTGTTCGATTATGCGATCGATTTCGGCTGGTTCTGGTTTCTGACCAAGCCGATCTTCAAGCTGCTGCTGTTCTTCGAGGGGCTGCTCGGCAATTTCGGGCTGGCGATCCTGCTGCTGACCCTGATCATCAAGCTCGCCTTCTTCCCGCTCGCCAACAAATCATATCAGTCGATGAGCAAGATGAAGTTGCTCCAGCCTGAGATGCAGAAGATCCGCGAGCGCTTCCCCGACGATAAGGCGCGGCAGCAGCAGGAAATCATGGCGATGTACAAGCGGGTCGGCGCCAACCCGGTGGCCGGCTGCCTGCCGATCGTCTTGCAGATCCCGGTATTTTTCTCGCTCTACAAGGTGCTGTTCGTCACGATCGAGATGCGGCACGCGCCGTTTTTCGGCTGGATCCACGATCTCTCGGCGCCCGACCCGACCTCGGTCGTCAACCTGTTCGGGCTGTTGCCGTTCGCCGCGCCGGACTTCGCGCATATCGGTGCCTGGGCGCTTATAATGGGCGTCACGATGTTCCTGCAGCAGAAATTGAACCCGCAGCCGGTCGATCCGGTCCAGGCAAAGATGTTCATGTTTCTGCCTATCGTGTTCACCTACATGCTGTCGGGCTTCCCGGCGGGGCTGGTGATCTATTGGGCGTGGAACAACACACTGAGCATCGGCCAGCAATGGGCCATCATGCACCGCGCCGGGGCCGCCTGACCGACGTGCCGGTGTCGGAGAACGTCTATCCGCCGCGCGAGATCGAGCCCGAGGCGCTGGAGACCGGGCGGCTGCTGTTCGCGCGCGAGTGCCGCTTTGTCGCGGGTGCCGCCGAGATCGGCGCCCTGCCTCCCGAAACATTGCCGGAGATCGCGTTTCTCGGCCGCTCCAATGTCGGAAAGTCGAGCCTCGTCAACGCGCTGACCGGCCGGCGCACCCTGGCGCGCACCTCGAACACGCCGGGCCGCACGCGACAGCTCAATTTCTTCGCGCTCGACGAGCGGCTGATGCTGGTCGATCTGCCGGGCTACGGCTACGCCGAGGCTTCGAAAACTGCGATCGCCGCCTGGACGCGCCTGATCGAACATTACCTGCGCCAGCGCGGCACATTGCGGCAGATCTGCGTGCTGCTCGATGCGCGGCACGGACTTAAGCCGCCTGACCGGCCGGTCATGCAGCTGTGCGACCGCGCTGGCCTGTCGTTTCAGATTGTCCTGACCAAGACCGACAAGCTCACCGCCGAGGAACGGGTCGCGATCGGTGAACGCGTTGGCGCCGCCATCAAGACGCACACCACGGCACATCCCGAGCTGCATCTGACCAGTGCCGAGAAGCGGCTGGGCATCGAGGCCTTACGAGCCACCCTATCCAGCTTCGCCTTGCCGGAACCGGCGGCTGCCTTGGCGTCGTCACATCAAGCACGATAGAGTGCGCCGCCATGAGCTCGCCTGAACCGCCCGCCACCCCCGCCATCGATCCGATTATGCAAGCACGCGTGCTGTCGCACGCGCTGCCTTTTCTGCGCCGCTATGCCGGCAAGACGGTCGTCGTGAAGTACGGCGGCCACGCGATGGGCGCCGGCGGCGAAAGCTTCGCCCAAGACATTGTCTTGCTGCGCCAGGTCGGCATTCATCCGATCGTCGTGCACGGCGGCGGGCCGCAGATCAACCGCATGCTGGATCGGCTCGGCATCAAGAGCGAATTCGTCAACGGCTTGCGCGTCACCAGCCGCGAAATCATGGACGTCGTCGAGATGGTGCTGGCCGGCTCGATCAACAAACAGCTGGTCGCCTCGATTGTCGCCGAGGGCGGCTATGCAGTCGGGCTGACCGGCAAGGATGGCGGCTTTCTGCGGGCGCATAAGCTGACGCGCAACGGCGAGATCGGGTTTGTCGGCGAACCAGCGCGGGTCGATGCCGCGATGCTCGGGAGGTTTCTCGCCTCCGATATCATCCCGGTCATCGCACCGATCGGGCTCGGCGATGATGGCGAGACCTACAATATCAACGCCGATACCGTCGCGGGCGCGATCGCGGGTGCGGTAAAGGCGACGCGGTTTCTGTTGCTGACCGATGTGCCGGGGGTACTCGACGCCGAGAAGCGGCTGATCCCCGAATTGAGCGCGGCGGATGCGCGGCGGCTGATCGCCGACGGTACGATTTCCGGCGGCATGATCCCCAAGGTCGAGACCTGCCTCGAGGCGGTCGATGGCGGCGTCGAAGCCGCGGTCATCGTCGACGGGCGCGCGCCGAACGCGATACTTCTCGAGCTCTTCACCGAGGGCGCCGGCACGCTGATCCGCCACACATGAGCGCTGGCTGATATGGGTATGGTCTATACGACACGACGCGAGGGCTGCCCGCTGGGCGAGATCGAGACCTGGATCTTCGATCTCGACAACACGCTCTACCCCGCCTCCTGCCGCCTGTTCGATCAGGTCGCCGCCAATATGCGGCGGTTTATCTGCGAGCGGATGAACGTGACGCCGGAGCAGGCGGACACATTGCGTCGCCAGTATTTCCGCGATCACGGCACGACCCTGCGCGGGCTGATGATCAACGACGGTGTGGACCCGCACGAGTTCCTCTCCTTCGTCCACGAGATCGACCTGGCCTGCGTGCCACTGGACCCGGCGCTGGGGGTCGCACTGACACAGCTCAACGGGCTCAAGATCGTGCATACCAACGGCTCGGTGCGCCACGCCGAGCGGCTGCTCGATCACCTCGGGATCACATCAGCCTTCAGTGGCATCATCGACATCGTCGCCGCCGAGTTCGACCCGAAGCCAGCCCTGCCCGGCTACAACCTGCTGCTGGCGCGGCACGGCGTCGACCCGAAGCGCGCGCTTATGGTCGAAGACATCGCACGCAACCTCGAACCGGCCGCGCAACTCGGCATGACTACCGCCTGGGTGCCGACCGAGGCGGATTGGGCAATGGCCGATTCCGACCGCGACTACATCAACCACGTCGTGCATGACCTCGCCGGCTTTCTGGCGGATGCGGCGGAATTGCAGGACAGCGGAGGCGCACGGTGATCATCGCTCAGACCATCCGCGCCAAGCTCAGCGAAAAGCTGGCGCCAACCCGGATCGATATTGTTGACGATTCCCATCGTCATGCCGGTCATTCCGGGGCTCGCCCGGAGGGCGAGACTCATTTTACGGTAACGGTGGTCTCCGAGGTTTTCGCCGGTATGACCCGCGTCGCCCGTCAGCGTGTGGTCTACCGGATTCTCGCCGACGAATTGGCCGGTCGGGTGCATGCTTTGTCGCTAAGCACGTTGACACCGGCCGAAGACAAGCCGGCGACCGTGTAAATCAGCCTTCAGGCGTGACCCGCGTCGGTCGATAGCATCGTCAGGTCGATGCCGAGCTTGCCCAGCGCGCGCTGCCATTTGGCGGCGAAATCGGTGTCGAACACCAGATCGGAATCGGCATCCACCGACAGCCAGCCATTGGCCTGCATTTCGGCGTCGAGCTGACCTGGCGCCCACCCGGCGTAACCCAGCGCCAGCAGGCTGCGCTGCGGTCCATCACCCTTGTTGATGGCGCGCAGGATATCGAGGGTCGCGGTCATCGCAAACCCATCGGCCATCATCAAGGTAGCGTCTTCGCGGTAATCGGCCGTATGCAGGACAAACCCGCGACCGGGATCGACCGGACCGCCAAAGTGCACCGGCCGGGTGCGGCCGGCATCGCTCGCCGCAAGTTTCAGGTGGCTGAACAGCTCATCCATTGTCAGCGAGTCGATCAGCTTGTTGATGACCAGCCCCATCGCGCCTTCCGCCTCGTTGTGCGCGCAGACATAAACCACCGAACGGGCAAAGCGCGGGTCCTGCATTTGCGGCATCGCGACGAGTAGTTGCCCTGCAAGCGTCTTCATCGCTGTCTCCGGTGCGTACGCCGCCTCGCCTGGCGATCTCTCGCCGATGCCAACGCGGGATCACCGGGTTCAATTCCGTGCCAGGATAGTCTCTCGCGGGCGGCGTGGAATCACAAAAACACCCACGCGGAGGTGTTACGATCTGTTGGCGCCCCTAAATTTACGAGGCGCGGCGCGCCCGTGCCAGCCGTGGCCTCACCCGCACGATATGGCGCGAGGCGCGGCGCACCGAAACCACTCAGAGGGATAAGCCCATGACCGTTAAAGTTGGCGATAAGATACCGTCCGCGACCCTCAAGTATCTCAGCGCCGAGGGTCCCAAGGAAATCACCACCGACGAATTGTTTAGCGGCAAGAAGGTAGCGTTGTTTGCCGTACCCGGCGCCTTTACCCCGACCTGCTCGCAGCGCCACCTGCCCGGGTATGTCGACAAGCATTCCGACCTGAAGAGCAAGGGCGTCGATACGATCGCCTGTGTGTCGGTCAACGACGCCTTTGTCATGGGTGCCTGGGGCAAGGACCAGAATTGCGGCGACAAGGTCATGATGCTGGCGGATGGCAGCGGCGATTTCACCCGCGCCGTCGGCCTCGAACTCGACCTCACCAAAGGCGGCCTCGGCAAGCGCTCGCAGCGCTACTCGATGCTCGTCGATAACGGCGTCATCAAGTCGCTCAATGTCGAGGCGGCCGGCAAGTTCGAAGTGTCCGACGCGGATACCATGTTGAAGGGCCTGTAGGCCCTCTTAGCCTTCCCTCTGAAGGGGGCGCGGCATCGCCGCGTCCTCTTCTCCTGCCGGGTCCGATCCCGCGCCCCTCGCCGGCCAGCCGGCCAGCGGCCCGGTCGGGAGGCAGATCAGGCGCCGGTTCACCCGGCAAGCAACAGCCCGGTCAGTTCGGCCGGCATGCTCAGCATCGGGTAATGCCCGGTATCGAGCTCGGCCCAGCTGGCGCCGAGCTTGTCGGCGGTGCGCCGCTGATGCGCCTCGCCCGGGTTCTGCGCCCGCTTGCACCAGATCACCTGCGTCCCTGGCCATTGCTGCGACCAGAACGAGCTCAGTTGTACCGGCTCCTCGTAGATGCCGATCGGGTGCTGCGTATAGCGCTCCATCACCCATTCCTTGATGCCGGGGTCGAGATCGGCGAAGAGGCGGTTGGCGGCGTCCTCGCGCGAGGGCCCGGCGGTCAGCCCCGACGCCGCAGCCGTCGAGCGCTGGACGATGTCGCGGATCTTCTCGCCGCTCAGCAAGGCCAGCGCATCGACAAACACCAGCCGCTTGACCCGCTCGCGCATCATCTCGGCGACG
>JAFAYW010000160.1 GCA_019240125.1 Alphaproteobacteria bacterium | reverse complement strand
GTACGCCGGCGCGGGTGAAGCGGGTGATGGTCGCCAAGGCGCCAACCGACAGGGTGATCGCCGGCAGGACCAGATGGCGCAACGCGTCGCCCGCGACGCCCCACTGCCCCTGCAACAGCGAGTCGATGATCAGCGAGCCGGTGATCGCGGCTGGCGGGATCACACCATTGCTCAATTCGCCGCGCAGCGGCAGCCACTCCAATTGCATTGCGAAGATCAGCTGCATCGTGATCGCGAACCAGAAGGCGGCGACCGCGATGCCCGTGATCGACAGGAAGCGCAGGATGAAATCGGGCCAGCGATTATGATAGACGGCGGCGACCACTCCCAGCGGAATGCCAAGCGCGGTGGCCAGGATCAGCGCGCCGAAGGTCAGCTCCAGGGTCGCCGGTAATCGCTGCCTGAGGTCGAGCCCGACCGGGCGGTGCGAAAACTGGCTCTCGCCGAAATTGAAGCGCGCGACCTGCGCGAGATACAGGCCCAATTGGACGATAATCGGCCGGTCAAAGCCGTATTCGTGGCGAATCGCCTCGATCTGCTGTGGCGTCGCGCTGTCGCCGGCCAGCGCCACCGCCGGATCCGCCGGCACGACGCGAATCAGCATAAAGGTGACGATCAGCAGCCCCAGCAGCGATGGGATCGCGGTCAAAACCCGGTGCAGGATGAAGCGCAGCATCGCTTATCGCCTGCCGCCGCCTGAAAACCCTCTCCCGCAATGCGGAGAGAGGCTCGAAATATCGGCCGGACTCACGCTTCGAGGCTCATCCAGCGCACTTCGCAGCCGCTGCCGACCGGGCAGTATTTGAGGTTCTTGACGCGGTTGGCGAGGCCGGCCAATTCGATCGTGTTGTAGATCCAGATATCGGGGCTGTCGGCGACGATCTGGCGGATCGCGTCCTCGTAAAGCGGCGCGCGCTGCGTCTGGTCGGTCAGCCCGCGCGCCTTGCGCAGGAGCTCATCTACCTTGGCGTTTTCGTACCAGCACGAGGCCTTCCAGGTGCCGTGAAACTGGCTGTCATACATCTGGCCGACCCAGTTTTCGGGGTCGACGAAATAAGTGCTGACCCAGTGAATCCACATATCGGGCGTGGTTTCGACTTTCGCGGAATTCGAGGTCATGTTGGCGAAGGTGTCGCCGACCAGCTTGACGTTGAGGCCGAGCGACTGCAGGTCGGCCTGGAATACCTGTCCAGCCTGTACTGCCTGGTCGAGATCCTGCTGGCCGTGCAATTCGATCGCGCGCTTCATCGGCGCGCCATCGGCGATCGCTTTCTTCAGGTAATCCTTTGCCTTGTCGAGATCGTATTCGTAACCCTTTACGTCATTCGGGAAGCCCCAGAGATTATTGGGTAAGGGCGCGGGGTCACGGGTTGCGTTGCCTTTCAGGATTTCTTCGATAAACCCGGCATAGTTGAAGGCGTGCGCGAAGCATTTGCGGGCGTTGATGTTGTCGAAGGGCGGCCGCTTGTTGTGCATGCGGATCGTGAAGATGCGCATCTGCTGGTTCTTGATGACGTGGGCATGGCCGGAGTTGTTGATGTTGTCGATCTGGTCGGCCGGCAGGTAACTGTCGGTCATGTCGAGCGAGCCGTTCAGCACGCCGAGCACGCGGGTGGAGGTCACCTGCGTCGGGCGGATTTCGACGCGGCGGACCGGGTTCTTGTTGTGGCCCCAGCCCGCGAAGTGCCCATCGAAGCGCTCCAGATCGACCTTTTCGAGCGGCGTGTAGGTCTCGGCGATCAGCTTGTAGGCGCCGGACCCGGCCCCGTTGGAGGCAACCCAGGTGGCGCCCCAATCGCCATCTTTCTCATGCGCCTTGACCAGCTTTTCGTTGACCACCATCAACAGCGGAATGGCCGCCAGGAACGGCGCGTAAGCCTTGGAGAGGACCATCTTGACGGTCAGCGTGTCCGGCGCGGTGACGTCCTCGGGCTTGAGGATCGACAGGAACGCGGCGGCCGGCGCCTTATGCAGCTTCAACAGACGCTGCATGCTGTAGACGACATCGGAGGCGGCTAGGTCGCTGCCATCCTGGAATTTGCTGCCGGGTTTGAGCTTGAACACCCAGGTCAGCCCGTCATCGGAAACGGTGTGGCTCTCCGCCAGCCAGGGCACCATCTGGGGCGGGTTGTCTTCATAGCGGTAGAGGTTGTCGTAGAGGTTGAACGCGACGTTCTGCGCCGGAACATCCATCACCTGATGCGGATCGACGTTGGCCGGCAGGTTCCAGCCCGGCACGAACACATCGCTCGCCGCCTCGGCCGGCAGGTTGCGCAACAGCACCGCCGCCCCCGCGAGCGCACCGAACTGCCGCCTGGTGATTTTCATGCAATGGCCTCACGCTGCTCCGCGCAGAGACGCCCGCAAGGCGTGTGCCACTCAACCCGACCCTGCACGATGTTGCGTGAAGCGCCACCCCGCTGCCCTGCCGTATGATCGGCAGGGGCACGAACATTGCTAGTGCCGGGCCTTGCTGCGAAGGGGGATGGTTTGCCGCGCGTCACCAAATGGCTGTTTATTCTGAACGCGATAATCTCATCGACGGCGATGGCGCAGGTCCCGGCCGGGAGTGTGCTCAAGGTCATCCCGAGCGCCGATGTGCAGGAGCTCGACCCGACGCGTGGCGCCAACCTGATCTCGCGCATCTATTCGCAGATGGTGTTCGACACGCTGTTCGCGCTCGACCACACGCTGTCGCCAAAGCCGATGATGATCGACCACGAAAGCGTCAGCGACGACCGGCTGCGTTACAGCTTCACGTTGCGGGCGGGCCTCAAATTCCATGATGGCAGCCCAGTCACCGCTCGCGATGTCGTCGCCTCGCTGAACCGATGGATGGACGGCACCTCGGTTGGCGGGCAGTTGAAGCGGCGGGTCGCGGCGCTGACGGCGGATGACGACAGGAGCGTCACCCTGACCCTGAAGGAGCCGTTCGGCCTCGTCGAGTTCATGCTCGCCGGGGCCGGGGCGCCGATCCCCGCGATCATGCGCGAGAAAGACGCCAACCGGCCGAACAGCGAGGCAATGACCGCGCCAATTGGTTCGGGTCCGTTCAAATACGTGGCCGCGGAGCGCGTGTCGGGTCACCGCGTCGTGTTCGAGCGCTTTGCCGATTACGCGGTGCGGCCGGAGCCGCCCGACGGGCTTGCCGGCGGCAAGGTCGTCAAGGTCGACCGCGTCGAATGGACGATCATCCCCGACCCCGCCACCGCGGCCGACGCGATTGCCGGCGGCGAGGCGGATTTCTGGGAGGGCATCGCCCCCGACCTCGCGCCGTATCTGCGGCAACGTGGGGTCACCGTAAAGCGCACCAACCTGCTGCCCTCGGTGGCGTTCGTGCGGCCGAATTTCCAGATCCCTCCGTTCAGTGACGTGCGGGCGCGCCGCGCCTTGGCGCTGCTGTTCGACCAGCACGATTTCATGGCCGCCGTCGCCGGCGACAACATGAAATGGGACACGTGCTATTCGTTCACCGTCTGCGGCGGGCCGCTCGCCACCGATGTCGGCTCCGACTCGTATCGCAAGCCCGACATCGAAAAGGCCAAGGCACTGCTCGCCGAGGCTGGCTACAAGGGCGAGAAGCTCACCCTGCTCGGCACCCCCAACCTGCCGCCGATCAACGCCATGAGCCAGGTCGCCGAACAGCGATTGCGCGACGCGGGCATCCCGGTCGATCTGAAGATGGTCGATTTCGCGACGATGTTCAAAACCATGAACACGCCCGATCTGGCCTCGGGCGGCGGCAGCTGGAACCTGTTCACCTACTATGCGATCGGCAGCTCCTGGTACCATCCGCTGATGAATGTCGCGCTCGACCTGTCCTGCGAGAAGAAGAACTGGGCCGGCTTTCCTTGCGACGCGGAGGGCGAGGCGTTGCGCCAGACGGTGCTGAGCGCTCCCGACGAGGCGGCCCGCAAGGAAGCTTTCATGGCCCTGCAGCGACACCTATGGGACTTCATCCCCTATGTCCCGGCCGGCCAGTTCGATGTCGCCAGCGCCTATCGCGACAATCTTGCGGGTGTTCTGTCGGCCTATGTGCAGCCCTATTGGAACATCGAAAAGCATTGAGGCCGCACGTATGACCGATCTCGACCTGTGTTACACACCGGCGACCGAGCTGGCCCGCCGTATCGCCGCCCGCGAGGTATCGCCGGTAGAGGTGACTGACGCGGTATTGGCGCGCGCAGAGGCGCTTGAACCCACCCTCAACATGTTCGCCTGGGCGCAATTCGGGGCGGCGCGCGAAGCCGCGAAAGCCGCCGAAGCGGCGGTGATGGCCGGCGCGCCGCTCGGGCCGCTGCATGGCGTGCCGATCACCGTGAAGGACAACGTGGCGATCGCCGGGTTGCCGCTGGCGCAGGGCTCGGCCGCGTTCAAGGAGACAGTGGCACCGGCTGACGCCGCCGTGGTAGCGCGGGTCAAGGCGGCGGGGGCGATCATCATCGGCAAGACCAACCTGCCCGAATTCGCGCACAAGGTGCTGACCGACAGCCCGGCTTTCGGCGTGACGCGCAGCCCGTGGAATCTCGAATACACCCCCGGCGGGTCAAGCGGCGGCGCCAGCGCGGCGTTGGCCGCTGGCGTCGCGCCGCTGGCGATCGGCACCGATGGCGGCGGCTCCATCCGCTGCCCTGCCTCCTGTGCCGGCCTTGCGGGAATTAAGGTGACGCTCGGCCGCATCCCGCAGGAATCGCCCGACGGGTTCGCGAATTATTCGTTCGTCGGGCCGCTGGCGCGCCGTGTCGCCGATGTCGATCTGCTGATGTCGGTGATGGCCGGTCCGCTCGCTGCCGACCCGTTCTCGATCGCGGTGCCCGCCATCGCGCCGGGCGTGCCGGGCGGCGGCGTGAACGGGCTGCGGATCGGTTGGATCGAGCATTTCGGCTGTTACCGCACCGACGCCGAGGTGGCGCGGCTGACCGGCGCGGCGGTGCAAAGCCTGGCGGCGGAAGGCGCGATCGTCGAGCCGTTGCACGATGCGTGTTTCGATGATGTGTTCGACACCTATACGACCATCGCGTCGAGCGCTCACGCGGCGCGTTACGGGCATCTGGTCGAGCGCTGGGGCGACCGGATGACACCGTCGATCCGCGACAGCATCGCAAAGGGGCGGCAATGGTCGTCGGCTGAGTGGATGCAGGCGCATGACAAACGCACCCGGCTGTTCCGCGCGGTGCAGACCTTGTTCGAGCGCTTCGATCTATTGGCGACCCCGACCATGACGGCGCCCCCGAAGCGGCTCGACGCCGGCGGCTCGATCGCCACCGAGATGTACGCGGAATGGGCCGCACCGCTTTACCCGTTCAACCTGACGGCGCATCCGGCGATGTCGGTGCCCGCCGGGTTCACGCTGGACGGGCTGCCGGTCGGGTTGCAGTTGGTCGGGCCGTGGCTGGCCGAGAAGCTGTTGCTGGAGGTCGCCGAGCAGATCGAGGCATCGCACCCGCACCACGAGCGGCGGCCGCCGATCTAGGGCCGCGGCAGATGACCGAGTGGACCGGCGATGGCGGCGAGGCGCTGGCGCACGCCGGGAGTGGGATGGGCGACTTCGCCTTGCTCGAACGCCACCACCGTCAGGCCGGCGAACGCTTCCAGCAATTCGCCGGTGCGCAGCAGGAACGCGGGATTGCGCGGGTGTCCGAAGCGTTCATTGCCTTGCGAGAAAGTCTCGTAGATCAGC
>JAFAYW010000137.1 GCA_019240125.1 Alphaproteobacteria bacterium | reverse complement strand
CCAGGGAAGCCGCAGGTTATCGCGCTTGAGGAGCATTACCTCGATGCCGAGGTGAAGGGGCATTTCGAGGGCCTCGATGCGTTGCGCTCGGGGAAAGTCGTGGACCAGCTCGAGGATGTCGGGCAGGGCCGCATCGCCGACATGGATGCAGCCGGCATCGACATTCAGGTGCTGTCGCACGCCGCGCCTTCGGTGCAGAAAATCGATGATGCGCAGCTGGCGATCCGCCTGTCGCGCGCCGTCAATGACCGGCTGTACGAGACGGTGCGCGCTCACCCCGACCGCTACGCCGGCTTCGCGATGCTGCCGACGATCGACGCCAAGGCGGCAGCCGACGAATTGGAACGCTGCGTCACCAAACTCGGCTTCAAGGGCGCGATGATCCACGGCATGGCGCACGGCCTGTTTATCGACGACAAGCGCTTCTGGCCGATCTTCGAACGCGCCGAGGCGCTCGATGTGCCGCTTTACCTGCACCCGTCTGTGCCGCACCCGGCGGTGATTGACGCGTACTACAAGGATTATGTCGAGAAATACCCGTCAATATTGCGGGCCGCCTGGGGGTTTACGGTCGAGACCGCGACACAAAGCATCCGCCTGATCCTCAGCGGCGTGTTTGACACCTATCCGGGCCTAAAATTCATCGTCGGACATCTCGGCGAAGGCCTGCCGTTCTACCTGTGGCGGGTCAACATGGGCTTTGCGCGAGATGGCGCCCGCGCCGGCACCAACTGGTTCCGCGACGCGTATTGCGAGCATTTCTGGATTACCACCTCCGGCTTTTTCTCCGACCCGGCGCTGCTGTGCTGCATGATGGAGGTGGGGGTCGATCGCATCCTGTTTTCGGTCGATTACCCGTTTGTCCAGAACGCACCGGGGCCGGCCTGGATGGAGCGGGTGCCGCTCTGCGCCGAGGACCGCGCCAAGATTCTCAGCGGCAATGCCAAGCGGTTACTCAAGATGTGACATCAGCGCTGGCCGGTTCAGCCGGCAACGCGTTTGCATCTGGCGGCGGGATGCTTAACTTGTCCGGCGAGCGTGTCCCCGGCTGTGGCGGCCGCTGACGGAATTTCGCCCTGTCGGAGCGCGTATGCTGCGGGATCGTCTGATCGGCCTTGTCACTGAAATCCTCGCGAAGAACGCGATTGAGCGAATCCCCGCCATCGATGCGAGGCTGAGCGAGGTCGGGCTGAGCTCGATGGATATGGTCAACCTGATGTTTGCGGTCGAGGCGGCATTCGATGTTGAACTCCCCGCCGCCGAGATCACGCCCGAAAATTTCTATTCGATCGCCTCGATTGAGGCGCTGTTGACCCGCCTGGGGGTTTCCGCAGCAAGTTGAAGCGCTGCGGCGCCGCCGAGCTACGCGCGCAAACCGCAATGGATGCAATAGATCGCGCCGGTGGCAAACGTGCCGCGGAAATAGCGCTCCATTCGATGCTTCCCGCTCGGACTGAGCGGGCAATAGCCGTCAATGTCGGCCCCGGCACGCTCACCGCGAGGATGGGCGCGAGCACCTTGACGTGTTGCGGCATCCGGGTGATCGCTTCGGTCGCGATCGTCTTCCAGGAGGACGGTGGGCACGAGAAAGCCGTCATCGGTTAGCTGATAGCGTGGCGGATCACCGATGCGCCCCAGGCGCATCCGGAAAAACGCCGCGTCGAGTTCATGGTGGCGCAGCAACGCATAGGCGCGCTGCACCGACGCAAGTTCCTCCCGCAGCGTAGCGCCGTTCTCCTGTGTGCGCCGCAGTAACAGCGTGATCTCGGCTTCCGTGCGCGCGGTTCCCGATGATCCGCCGTGGCTGGCATCGACGTTACCCAATAAGGCGGTCGGAACCAGAAATCCGTCGCCGGTCACGACGTAACGCGGCGGATCGCCGACCCCCGCCAAACGGCCGCGAAACCAATTGAGATCGAGGCTATGATCGCGCACCAGTTTGAAGGCGAGCTGGACCGCCGCGACTTCCTCGCCGACCGTGGCGTTTCGCTCGACGGTCTTTTGCAGCAGGCTGTTAACCCGCTGTTCCTGCTTGTTGGCGAAAGATCGCATGCCGATCATGGTTCAAGCCTACGAGGCGGCAGCGGGCTCGTGACCCCGCGTTGGCCGGCGAGCGCTGTGCGGGCCGCATCGCACGTCAGATGCGCCGCGCGGCCTCCAGGGCGCTCGCCAGCAGGCGGCAATCCTCGGTTGTGGTCTCCCCATGCGTCAAGCAGACCCGGATCACCTCGCGCCCTTCATACGCCGCGACCGAAATCCAGGCCTGCCCGGAAGCCAGCACGCGCTGCACAATAGCGCGCGCATCGCGGCTGCCCGGCGGCGGCTCGAGACACAACACGGCGAGGCCGCTGTCATTGACGATACCCCAGCCGTCCGCCGCGAGTTCTTCCCTCAGGTAATCGATCAGTGCCACGGCATGTTCGACATGCCGGGCGTACCCCTCCCACCCCGCCGCGGCGAGCGACAGGAACAGGCGCAGACCGAGAAACCGGCGCGACCACTGGATCGAGGTGACATAGGGGTCGAGGCTCGGGGTGTTCGACGGCATATAGCCGGTCGACACCTGGAACACCGACGAGAGGAAGACGGGATCACGGATCAGGAACATGCCGCAGCCCATCGTCGTCGCGAACCATTTGTGGGCATCGATCGTCACGGAATCGGCTGCGCCGAGCCCGTCGAGCAGCGGGCGTAGATGGTCGGACGCAATCGCCCCACCACCCCAGGCGGCATCGATGTGGTACCAGAGGCCGTGCTTGCCGGCGATATCGGCGCAGGCACGCAGCGGATCGATCATGCCAGCATTGGTGGTACCGGCGGTGGCGACCACCAGCACCGGCACGCACCCCTGGCGCTTATCGGCGTCGATCGTCGCCGCGAGCACGCTGGCATCCATACGGCCGGTGCCGTCGGTTGGCACCAGCCGCGCGGCGTTGCGCCCGATCCCCGCCTGATGCGCGATCTTGAGCCAGGCGAGATGGCTTTCGCGCGAGATGTAGAACACCGGCGCGCCGGCAAAGGCTCGCGCGCCCTCGGTCGCGTAACGCGAATGGGCGCGGGTCAGGGCACAGATCAGCGCGGTGTTGTTGGCCTCGGCGCCACCCGAGGTGAAATGGCCCCCGGTCGTTGCCGCGAGCCCGGCGCGGCGCGCCACGGCGGCGATGGTGTGCGCCTCGATCGCGACCGCTGCCGGCGAGGTGGTGGCGGTCGCCAGCTGCGGGTTGAGCGCCGCGGCGATGCGGTCGGCATGCTGCGCCGGGATTGTCGGCGCTGGATTAAACAGCCCGAAATACCGCGGATGCGTCATATGGGTCGTGCCGCGTTCGATCTGCGCGATGGCCCACCCCAGCGTGTCTTCGGAGGCGCGCGGGCGGGCGAAGTCGAAGGCGGCAAGCTCGGTGCGGAAGGCATCGACATCGAGCCGCGGCGGCACGGCACCGGCCGCGATCCGCTCAGCGGCGTCGAGCAATGCGCGGGTGAGGAGGTCGTCGTAGCGCTCGCGTTCTTCCCGCGTAGGGAAGAGTGCGGCGGCAGAGGTGTAGTTAGCGTTGCTCATCGTCGGATTACCATGCCGCGCAGCGGCTGCTGATTTCACCACAGAGACAGTGAGGCAGCGAGAAGGTGACGCGCGGAAAAACCTCCGTGCCCCACTGTCTCTGTGGTGAAATTTGTTGCGCTTCACGCCGCCTGTCGTCAGACGGCGGCGCTCTCCGGCGAGGCCGCCTTGTGCGTAGAGATGTAGTGAAGCCAGTTGCGGGCGATGCAGATGGCGGGGTCGCGCCAGGGAAAGTCGCGCGATCTGGCGGCGTCGGCGGGGAAGTTTTCGATCAGGTCGATGCCCTGGTCTTCTATCGCCTGGGCGCGGAATTCAGCCAGTACGGCGGCGACCTCCGGGTCGAAATAATTGCGCGGCATTGCCGGGTAACGGGCGCTCTCCCCGGCGAGGAAGCGCTTGATATCGCGTCGATATTCGCGCAGCAGCGCGCCGCCATCATATTCCAGATGACCCTGCAGAAAAACGAACAGGCTGCCGTAATCCTTGGCAAACAGGTCGGCACCGGCCTCCGGCGAGTGCGCCAGGACCTGGTAGGCATTCGCGACAAGTTCGGCCTCGGACAGTTCGTTATGCCGCGAGTGCGGCACCCGCCACGAGCCGGGCACACCAGCCAGCAGCGAGTGTTCACCAGTCGGGCTGCATTCGAAAATACCCGACAATTTCTCGCCGAGCGGCCGCCGGTCGATGCCGCTGAGATGCCGCACCGCGGCATGTGCGCCGAGGCACGAGAAGATCGTCGATACCGTATTGTCTCTCGCCCAATCGATCAGCCGGGTCAGCGCTGGCCAATAGGGCTCGTCCGGCAGGTTCGCGGCGATCGGCTCGGTGCCGGTAACGATCAGCCCATCCACCCCGTCCCACAGTTCCGCGACGTCGGTGTAGTTATCGGCAACATGCATGCGGCCGGTATAGGAGCGCGGCACTTCCGGGAGGGAAAAGAAGCGCAGGTCGACCGCGCAATCGTCGCCACGCGCCGCCGCCATCAGCTCGCGCCATTGCCGTTCGGTCGTGCGCAGCGCCGCATCCGGCATGTTGTTGACGACGGCGAGCTTCACGGTCGCCGCAGCCGCGCTCGAAGTTTTTGTCATCGCGGCCGCGCCTGGGACGAGCGCCGCCGGCTGACCGGTCAAGTCCAGGGACGATTCCCCGCCCTCGATGAGCCGGTCTAAAACAGGCATCAGCGTCATGCCGCTGCCTCCAGCGCCTGATCGAGATCGGCGATGATATCGTCGACATGTTCGATACCGATGCTGAGACGGATCGCCTCCGGCAACACGCCGGCCTTTTTCTGCTCGTCGGGCTTCATCTGGCGGTGCGTCGTCGAGGCCGGGTGACAGGCCAGCGACTTTGCGTCGCCGAGATTGACCAGCCGCTTGATCAGCCCGAGCCTGTTGTAAAACGCGGTGCCCGCCTCAAACCCGCCCTTGATACCGAAGGTCAGCAGCGAACAGGCCTTGCCCCCCAGGTACTTCTGCGCCAGCGGGTAGTATTGGTTCTCGTCGAACCCGACATAGTTGACCCACTCGACGCGCGGATCGCCACGCAGGAATTCGGCGACCCTGCGGGCATTCTCGACATGCCGCTCGACCCGCAGCGCGACGGTCTCGATACCCTGCAACAGCAGAAAAGCGCTCATCGCCGGCAATACGGAGCCGGTCGTACGCTGATAGCAGCTGCGGGCGCGCTCGATGTAGGCGGTGGGGCCGAAGCGGTCCTTGTAGACGAGCCCGTGATATGACGGGTCGGGTTGATTGAACATCGGGTAGCGCTCGGGGTAGTCGCCCCATGGGAACTTGCCGCTATCGACGATGGCGCCGCCCAGCGTGGTACCGTGCCCGCCCATGAACTTGGTCAGCGAGTGCACAACAATGTCTGCGCCCCATTCGATCGGGCGGAAAAGGATCGGCGTCGCCACCGTGTTGTCGACCACCAGCGGCACACCGTGCGCATGCGCCACCTCGGCCACCGCCTCGATATCGCAGATGTTGCCGGCCGGGTTGCCGACGCTCTCGCAGTACACCGCCTTGGTCTTGTCATCGAGCAGTTTACGGATTGCGTCGGGGTGATCGCTTTCGGCGAATTTCACGCCGATGCCGAGGCTCGGCAACAGGTACTGAAACAGCGTGTGAGTGGTGCCGTAGAGCTGCGGCACCGAA
>JAFAYW010000369.1 GCA_019240125.1 Alphaproteobacteria bacterium | reverse complement strand
AGTCTGCACAGTGTTCAGAACCGCAACGCGGTCGGTCTCATCCACGATGATCGCCCGGGTGGACGCCCTGATCAGCGCTTGTGCCAGAGTGAAGCCCTGGCTCGGCGAAAGCGAAACGCGCTGCCGCTCGATTTCGAGAAACAGCTCGCCGTCATCAGTGACACAAACGTCGGCAGGCATCGAAGACCTCGGTGGCGATATGCCGACATTCAAACTATGCCCGACCCGTCGGTACCCAATCCGGTTTTTTGCTTACCGGCGCGAATAATTTTCGCTGCCCGATCGACACCGAGCTTATGCAGTTCGGTAGCCTTGATGCGGGCCAGCGTGAGGCGTTCGGGATCAAATTCACCCAGTTTTGTCCGATATCGGGACAATCGATCGATGACGATGCGGGCCTGCACCTCAGCGGGTTCACCGGGGGCTAGTGACTCAGCGGCTTCACATAGCGCTGCATCACGCTCACGACGACGATCAGAATGGGGATCGCCGCCACGTTTAGAGACTGGTGCCGTTGTGTTGCACACGCTGGCTGATGCTGTCCGGGTGAGGTGCCGCCGAGCGGCGTCGACCAATTGACTGCCGAGATGCAGCGCGGCAAGCGGATCGAGGCAGGCTTGCGCCAGAGCATCGGCAGCGCCGGAATACGTAACCACCGCAATTTCTCGCCCGTCATCGGTAGCAACGACGCGTTCAGCGAGCGATGCGGTCAGGACCGTTTCGGCCGCATCGATCGCCGCAATCGCGGAGCTGACGTTGCCGACCAGGGCAAGCATGCCACCATCGAGATGATCGGCGGCGGCGAGCTGCCGAAGGGCATCGTCCCGCAGGCCGACCAGCCGACCACGCACAGTGGCGCTGGCGTGATCAATCACGGCACCGCCCCCGAGATGGCCGGCCAAAGACTTTTGCCAGCCGGTCCTGATCGAGCCGGGCTGTCATCGTGACACCGGCCAGCCATTAGACTTACCATATTGAGGGCCACCTACCTGCTTACCCTCTACTACAGAGTAAGGAGGCTCCTCTGTGGTAAGAGCTTTCTTATAAGGTGCTTCCCTTCGGATACCCTTGTTTTGGCCCCTTGTGACTTCCCTTCGGAAGTCGCTACGGCCTTTGTGACTTCCCTTCGGATACCCTGAGGGTATCCCTTCGGAAGTCATTAAACCGCTTTGTGACTTCCCTTCGGATACCCTTATATAGGTGCGCCACCGATCGCTCGGTGGAGAACCGTCGGCCAGTGGCAGCCACGTCAACGCATATAGATTGGGCGCTCGCCCGCTGCCGCGATAGCAGTCGACAAGGCCAACGCGCTCCGCATCGTCGATGGCGCTGGATATATGCCGCGCGGCGATCCCATATGCTTCGAGCTGCTGTCGTGGCGCCTTGAGGTCGCCATTGTGCTTCCCTCCGCGGCGCATGTTTTCGACCATAAGGAAGTCGATGAAACGTCGAGCGTTGATGCCGAGGTAATGCCAGGCGTCACTCTCCAGCACATCAAGATAGGACTTGATGAAGGGCCTCGGCGTCATTGGACCGGCCCCGTTGAACAGGAAGAAATCAGGCCGATGCGTTCGAGCTCTAGAAGAGCAAGCTCCGTCTCGCGGGCCGAAAGTCCGATTGCGGCACCGTCCTCCCCGGCAAAGGCGAGTAGGCCATTGTTGTGGCCGTTGTGACGCTGCGCCATCGCGATTAGGACGCGGCGCGCATTATCAGAGGCGGTCAGCCACGCTGAACTACAGCGGACTGGTGGGGGAATGATCGCCGCCCCTTTCGGCTCAATGCGACCGTTCATGCCACGACCTTCTCGACCAGCATGTCGAGCCAGTCGGCTCCGGCTGTCGGCGGGACGTGCACCTCGATGATGAGCCCGCTGCGGGCTTTATCGATACGCAAGCGCTTGGCCAACTCGAATGCCGCAGCCTGGCCATCAAAGCTGTTGTCGGCATCGTTGTCGGCGAAGATGTGAAACCGCATCAGGCCCGGTGGCGGTACGAAGCTCCTGATGCCATTCGCGGTCAGCGCGGCCCATACCGGAACCCCGAACAACTCATGGGCCGCGAGCGAGTTCTCAATTCCCTCGCCGATCCCGAGGTCCTCGTCGGGATCGAACAGCCGTACTGCGCCACCGTTTATCGTCCCAACCGGAGGCAGCGTCTTTTTTCGAGGATCAAGGTCGGCATCGTAAATCCGATGGAGCGATTGCATCGAACCGTCTGGGCCGAGAATTGGCGCGACTACCGCCGGGAAATGGCCCAGAAGTTGCCGTTCCTTGCCGACCTCGACAAAATACGGGCACCGCGCATCACCGAGCAACACCGGCGATCGAGCCTGTAGCCCGCGACGCGCTAGATAGGCGTCAACCACACCGGGTGATCGGGCCGCTGATATGGCACGCTCGATTGCTGAGCGACGGCGTGACGCGTCGCGGTTTGGTGCAGCTGCTGCCGGTACGGTGTTTGATCCGATGCCGATTATCTTGTCGATCTCGTCGCACGCAGTCCGATGATCCCACCCTTTCAGTTTCCGAATCATGATTAAGCCGGTGCCGGCGCCGCACCCGTTGCAGTAGTAGGTGCCATCACCAATTTTGTCGTCGAAGCGGTAGCGATCGCGACCACCGCAAAGCGGACATGGGCCGTGCTTATTGGTTAGGAATCTAGTGTCAATACCGAGTTGTGGCAGTATCTCGCGCCACCGCCCGCGGGCGCGTTCGATCGTGTTGATCATGCGGCACCTCGGGCCTTCGCCTGAGCCTTCGCGTAAGCGATCTGACGGGACTTCACCCAGGACAGCACTTCGGCGGACGGTTCGACTGCGGATGTGTCGTTGCCGGCAGGGAAGTGGCCGAATTTCTCTTTGAACTTGTGCGCCACCCAGCCTCGTGAGTAGCCGCGCTGGGTGCCAATAGCGATCAACTGTCCTTGGAATGAGCGCTTTTCCGCCGGGGTTGGGTCTTTCCTCTTTGCACCTTTCCAGCGCTCAACGCCGTAAAGATCACCGTCGATGATCTCCGGAGCGTCACCGCGTCGACGCGGACGCCAGCCGCATATTTGGCAAGGCTGCCCCTGCCAGCGCACGGCATTACACTCAGGGCACGACACCAACGCCGGCATCTGACCATTGCCACGTGCCACATGCGCTTTGTTCTGGACCTTGCGATCGGGCGCGAGGGACCAATCGATGTCGTCGTCTGGCAGCCCGTGCATGTAGCAACCGCCCGCATGATCGAGGATCAGCGCCGACGTTTTGCCGGGTGATGGACGAAGAACACGGCCTACCATCTGGCGATAAAGCGCCAGTGATTTGGTTGGCCTTGCGAGAACAAGGCATTCGACGGTGGGGCAGTCCCAACCTTCAAGCAGGACGCCGACATTGCACAACACCTCGACCCGGCCATCGGCGAGCCGTTCGAGAATCGACTTGCGTTCGTCCGGCGGCGTCTGCGCGTCGATGTGCTCCGCCACGACGTTGGCCGCGGCGAAAGCGTCGCGCACGGAAATGCTGTGCCTCACCGATACCGCGAAAACTACAGTGGGTTTACGGTCGGGATTGTGTCGATGCCACTGCACGACAGCGTCGCCGACCAGCGGCTGCTGGTTCATCGTCCGTTCAAGATCAGACTCGACGAATTCGCCGCGGCGGACTTTCACCGCGCTTAAATCCGGTGGCGGCGGTGCAAAGATGTTGGTCGGCACGAGGTAGCCGGCCTCCGTCAGTTGCTTCACCGAGGGGCATTCGACCATGGCCTCAAAGATGCCACCGAGGCCTCGCCCATCACCTCGACAGGGCGTCGCCGACAATCCGATAACGGTGGCGTTCGGATACTTGGCGATAAGCTCGCTGCAAATGCGCCCCGGCGCATGGTGCGCCTCATCCACGACTACAACATCGGCGAAAGGCAACTCACTCACGCTTGACCGAACGGCGCGGCCGTGCAGGCTCCATGTGGACGCGACCTGCACCGGCGCCTCAGGTCGGGGCTGCCGCCCAGCCATGATGACGCCGACATCCTGTCCCACCTGTTCGAGCTTGTTGGCGGCTTGCCCAACGAGCTCGCGCAGATGCGCCAGGAACAAGGTTTTCTTGCCCTTTGCGGTCGCGCCCGCGATTATCCCGGCGGCCATAATCGTTTTGCCGCTGCCGGTCGGCGCAACCAGGAGGATGCGGCGTTTGCCTGCCGCAACTTCGCGGCGCAGCCCATCGATCGCGTCGATCTGGTAGGGATGTAAGATCGGCGCACTCATGATGCGCCCTCCACAGCATTGAGGTCTGCGATGGTGACACTGAGCCGGCCCATCACGGTCAGGACCACGTCGACGAGGTGATCGAGCGGCGCCTCGCGAACGCTTTCACGATGCTCGTCTAGACATCGGTACAGGTCGGCGAAACACGCATCGACAACAGCAGTCGGTGTTGGTTGCGGCCCGGGTGCTGGTGCGGCGGCGGGTTGGGCTTGACGCTCGCGGAGCTGCCGGATTTGGGCCATTTTCGATGGCGGCAGCGGCTGATTTGACGGGGAAGGTGGCGGCAGTGACGAGCGATGGACCACAGCTGCGGGCGGCGGCCGGTGTGCCGGCTGCTGCCGGCCGGCGGTGTCGATCCGGGTGGAGACGTGGGGAATTTCCCCACGTCGTTCGGTCTCTTCGCGAACCGCAGCTACAGTCTTATGGTCGACCTGCGCCAGCTTCGCCGTTTCGCGGTTCGAGCGATCCGGGCGCGTTTTGAGCAGCTCCGCCACGAGATCGCGTTTTTGATCGCGGTCGAGGTGCCGGCGGCGAACATTGGCGCTGACGACGAAAGCCCACGGATCATCATCGCCATAGAGAAGGATTGCCGTCTCGGAGCGGCCCGCTATTGCGCTATCGCGGAGCGCCAAAAAGTATCTTTCGCGTTCGGCGGGATCGATGTCCTTGTTTTGGGGGAGCGCTGGATCAAATAGGCGCCATACAGCTTCTAGCCTGTTGCGACCATCGAGCAGGTAAACCTCGGCGGCGCGGTCCTTTGGGCGCAATGCCGCAAAATCTTCTCTGCTCCGAGACGCCCAGAAGACCGGCGGCACACGCAACGCGATATTGTCCTCGCCTCCGTCGATGTCAGCGGCCAGCGCGGCAAGTTCTTCCTCCGACATCATGTCGAACTTGTTCGCGGCCGGATGGACCTTGATCAGATCGCGCCATGATGGCGGTTGCACCGAAGGGGCTTTCGGGGTATTTGTCGTGCCGCTGGTTGTTTTGTTTTCGAGAGCCGTCCCGTTACCCCCGGGGCGGCTTTCTCGTTTTAGGGGCGGCGCCCCCGATATGTCGGGGCGCATCTCACGCCGCCTCCGTCGCCGCATTATGACCTCTTCGCGGCTGTTTCGTCGGAGTTCGTTTGGCCTCCGTCAGCGTCGTGGCCCACCAATCAAGAAACGGGTCTCGAACTACTAGGACGCGCGCACCGGATCGGATAAAGCACGCCTCTGGTATTTCGCGGGCGCACCGCTTGTTTTGGATCGTCCCCCAATTGATCGCATCACCTGTCAACTGACCCATCGCCGTCCCGGCGAAGACGGGCGGTAATGCTTGCCGCAAATCGTCGATTACCTGCATTGCGGTAAACTCCATGTATCCTCGTGGTTCATCTCGAACCACGCTCACACACAGAGTGCTAAACGACGATAATTGCCCGGTCTATTTGTCCAAATGCCCGGGGCAATTATTTACTCCTGGGCAATTCCAGAGTTCTTGGAAGGAGCGCCTACACGTCTCCCGACTTCCAGCTTTCTGCGCAAAGCGAGCACCTCCTCGCGGGGATAATTGCATCGCTTTGCCCACTCACGATCACCCTCGATGCCACTCTTTGTCCTTTTATATGGCGGCTCCGCGCCCCTTGCGTGAAACTCTGCAACCCGAGCTTCATAAGCTATTTGGATGGGGGATTTTTGCGATACGATTGAGGGGACGGCGATCGCCTCAGCCTGTGCGCTTAGCGGTTGGCGCGGCAAGTTGTTGTGAACAGCAACCTGTTCGGACCCTTGCGGCAATAACACTGACCCTTCGGCTCTATAAGTACACTCACCGACGTTAAGCAGCGCTAGATATCGCCCTGTCCGGAAGATTGTTTCGACCGCTTTGTCGCCCCGCCAAGTTTCGCGCGGGATCGTAACTTGGCTTCCAGTTTGTTCATCGAAAATCAGAGCCGTTTGTGCGTCCGTAAAATCAGGCGGTGTCCCTATCAATCGTTGCCGGGCAGTCTGAACGCACCTGTCCCACTGTGATTCTGCGCTGCTCAAATCGGCCAGTAATTTTCGGCGCTTCTGATCGGCCGATTGGTTAGCATCGCTGGGAGCTGCTTTGCGCGAGGTGACTATAGCCCATAGACGCCGCGCCACTTCCGGATCCCTCGTGTGCGACGTCTTTATGCTCGGGGCAGGGAGGGGACCTGAATCGTGATCGATCGGGCGTATCGGGGGCGGCGCCTCTGATAGGGCTCCTGGGATCGCGGCTAACGCCTGGTTAATCTCGGCCTGTTTATCGCCTCGCCAGGCCTCACCAAAGGTTTGAAGCCCAATCTCAGACACAAACTGGGCCAGGGTGATAAACCCATTAGGCACAAATACCATCGCGACACTCCGCCAGCGTCTCCGCATGGTGGTCGCGGCGGCAGCGGGTGCGGTACCCGCGTTCGACCCGTCGGTCTAGCCGCCGCGATCTTTTATTTAGCCCGTCGACGTTTTCGGCTTCATGGGAGTGACGTTGGATTGGACGCCACGCAGACCAG